>JBFMFT010000008.1:0-27394 GCA_040751925.1 Chloroflexota bacterium | reverse complement strand
GGCGGAGACCGGGTTGCCCGGTAAACCCAGGTACGGCACGCCCCCATAACGGCCGAAGGCCAGTGGCTTGCCCGGCCGCATCCGCACTCGCCAAAACCCCACCTGCCCATCTTGCTCCAGAACCGCCTTCACCACGTCGTAAGCCCCCACCGAGACGCCGGCCGAACTCACAAATAAATCAACGCCGACCGCCAGCCCTGTCTGCAAATGCGTCCGCACGTCCGCCTCGCTGTCGCGGGCCACACCCAACGGAACGGGTATCGCCCCGGCCGCCAACACCTGGGCCGCCTGGGTGTAACCATTGCTGTTACGAATCTTGCCTGGCTGTAAGGGTTCATCCACGTCAACCAATTCGTCACCCGTGGCCAGGATGCCCACGCGCGGCCGGCGGATCACCGCCGCCTGGCTATATCCCAGGGCAGCCAGGACGCCAATTTCCTGCGGCCGGATCACTATCCCGGCCCCTATCACCTCGTCACCAGCTTGAATATCCTCGCCGGCCGGCCGCACGTAAGCGCCGGCCCCGACCGCTTTGCGAATCTCGATGAACGGTGGGAGTCGTCGTTGGGGATCGCGCCAGGGTTCGTCGGTGTCCTCCACCGGCACGACGGCGTCAGCCCCGGCCGGCAGGGGCGCGCCAGTCATAATGCGGGCGGCCGTGCCTTTGGTTAGAGTGACGTTGGGAGCAACCCCGGCGGCAATGTCAGCCAGGACTTGCAGGCGGGCCGGGCCTTGCGAAGTGGCCTGGGCTACGTCGGCCGCTCGCACGGCATAGCCATCCATCGAAGAATTGGCAAAAGGCGGCAAATTGTCGCGGGCCACCACCGGTTCCGCCAACACCCGCCCCAGTGCTTCGAGTAGAGGCACTCGTTCGGCCGGTAAGACAGAGACGCCGGCGAGGACGGCCGCCAACGCCTGCTCAACCGTCAAATACTCCGCTTCAGCCACCTAGACCTCTCCCAACCGGCCGTCCAACTCCAGCCCTTCGGCCGCCCCCTGCATCACCTCTAGCACATGACCCACGTGCGTCCATAAGTCCAACTGGCCGCCGAAGCAGACCCGGCTGAAGTCGGCCGTCACCTGCTCCACGTGACCCCGATCCACCCCGGCGGCGAAGCCGCGATCCTTCCACTTCTTGCGAATGGAGCTAACGGTTACGTCAGCAATGTTTTTAGACGGCCGTACCAGAGTAACCGCAATAATCAGACCCGTAATCTCGTCGCAGGCTAATAAGGCGAAATCTATGGGTTGCTCCCGTTCGACACCCGTTCCTGCGGTGAAATGCGAGAGAATGGTGCGGATGATTTCTTCGTCCCAACCCCGCGCTCGCAAAATCGGCGCCCCATCCATGGGGTGGTGAGCCAGGTCAGGGTGAATCTCCCAATCGAAGTCGTGTAACAACCCCACCACTTCCCACCGCTCTGGGTCGTGGGCCAACCGGCGGCCGTACCAGCCCATCGCCGCCCCTACCGCCAGGATGTGCCGCCGCAAGCCCACATCTTGCACAAACTCACACACGGTCTGCCAGGCGGTCTCCCGATTTTGGATTTTGGATTTTGGATTTTGGATGGTCTCGATCATACGCTCCGCCAACGTCAAATCCGCCCAATCCCGCCTATTGGATTTTGGATGATCACGCTGCCTGATCCACAAAGGATATGTACTCGCCTGTACCCACCCTCACCCTAGCCCTCTCTCAGAGGGAGAGGGAACGAGTATCTCCCCTCGCCCTGGTAGGGAGAGGGGGTAGGGGGTGAGGGTGATGGGTCGTTTTCGTGTCCCTTCGTGGATCCCTTTCTTATTCGTCCTCGATTAGTAATTCCTCTTCCGCGAAAGAGACGTCTTCGGCCGCTTCGTCGGCCGTCGCCTGCCTGGCCCCACAATCACACTCTCCCCCTTCGTGCTTGGCGCAGCCATTGGCGGCCTTCTTTTGTAGGGCCTCCATCTCGTCGAGCGGTTCAAATTCGTGGCGGAAGACCTCGTAGAGTTCCTCCCCCACCTCGACCATGACCGAGTCGCGCAAGACACGCACATCTACCACCTTACCTTCGCCATGCGGCGTGCCAATTCGCTTACCGAGTTTGGGTAAGGTCTTCTTGGCCGCCACGTATTGCTCGTACTCGTAGACCAGGCAGCAGCGCAGCCGGCCGCACATCCCCGTAATCTCCTGCGGACTAAGCGAAATCCCCTGCTCCTTGGCCATGCGAATCGAGACGGGGCTAAACTCGGTGAGGAAAGTGGAGCAGCAGCGCGGCCCGCCGCACGCCCCAAAGCCACCCAGAATCTTCGCCACGTCGCGCGGCCCCACCAGGCGCATCTCTACACGGGCGTGGTAGGCCCGGCCGAGGGCGTTCTGCAACGCGCCCAACTCCAGCTTCTTATTCTCTGTCGCGTAGGAAATGGTAATCCAGGAGCCATCAAAGCTGTATTCCGCTTTGAGAAACTTCACGTCGCGGAGATTCATCTGCTGCGCCTTTTCGCGGCAGGCAATGAGGGCATCCAACTCTTTGGTCTCCCACACCTGTTTCATCACCAGGTCGCGGGGATTGGCCTTGCGCTCGATGGTCTTTAGGGCTTTGCGGTTGTGGACTTGTTCGTTGGGGATAAAGGCGATGACCTGCCCCAGTTGACGGCCGCGCCTCGTCTCGACGATGACGTGATCGCCCGGCGTCACGTCCTGGTTCGACCCTAGTTTGAAATGGTACAGCTTCCCTAATTTCTGGAAGCGAATACCGATGACTGCTGACGACATGGTGTTTCTTCCTTGTAGGGCAAATTGGAAATTTGCCCTACAAAACGTAGTTTAGCGGATTTGCACAGATTGACAAAGTATAAGAGCGTGGCATATTCATTGTAGATACAAGGTGAGGTCTCAACGATTGGTTGGCCTTCAGCCCGCAGGCTGGACGGGAAATTGCTGGCCGACGGCCGGCCCTGACCCTTTCGCCGGCCGCCTACATTTGCCGGCTACCTGCTCCCACCCTGCAAGAAGTCTTGAAGAAGCTCCAAGCCCTATGGATAGTTTCCCTAGAGTACGCCTATCTAAATTGCCTCTTGACATTCTAGCGACCAGAAGGTTTAGAATAAGAGGGTGTGAGGTGAATCCATGCAGATAAAAGAGTTAGCCCGGCAAACAGCTTTGTCCGACAAGACCATTCGTTATTATGAATCGGTCGGTTTGCTGCCACCCCCCCGTCGTCAGGCGAACAATTATCGGGATTACGGCGAAACCGACGTCGAGCGGGTAAAACTGGTGGCTGGGGCGCGGACGCTCGGCCTTTCCCTGGACGATATTGGCGAAGTCCTGGCCCTACGCGACCAGCGGGAAGCGCCTTGCCGGTTTGTGTTAAACCTTCTGGAGCAAAAAGCCGACGAAATCAAGCAACGGATAGCCGATTTACAACGCCTGGAGGCCGAATTGCGACAACTGCACGCGCTCGGCCTGACTTTCCCGACCAATGACGTGGACGGCAAGAACTGCGTCTGCCACTTAATCGCCGAAAAGACAGGCAAGGATAAAGAGCATGACTGAACGAGACGAATTGGAACTCATTGTAAAAGGTATGACCTGTCATTCTTGCGCGCTGCACGTAGAAAAAGCGTTGCAGCGCGTGGACGGGGTTGAGGCGGCGGCCGTACCCGGCTGGGAGTCAGGCAAGGCCATGGTAACGGCCGTGGCCGGGGTTTCGGCGGAAGCGCTGACCACAGCGGTACGCCGGGCCGGGTACACCGCGACCCTCAAAAGCCGCCGTCCCACCGGCCACATAGCAACCAGTAACGGGGGCGGTGGCGATTTTGACTTGATGGTTATTGGCGGCGGCTCGGCCGGGTTTGCCGCGGCTATCAAAGGGGCAGAACTAGGCAGTAAAGTAGCTCTCGTCGAGGCCGGTACCATGGGCGGTACCTGCGTCAACGTCGGTTGTGTCCCTTCCAAAACGCTCATCCGCTCAGTCGAGCTGCGCCACCAGGCTGGGCAGCCCCGGTTTCGCGGCATCCACACCCTGCCTGGCCCAATCAGTTGGCCGGAAGTGATTGCCCACAAAGATGAACTCGTGGCTGAATTACGGCAGGCCAAATACGCGGACGTGCTGGCGGCTTACCCGGCGATTACCTACATAACAGGCCATGCCCGGCTGACCGGCCGGAACGGTATAGAGATCAACGGGCAGCGTTATGCGCCCCGTAAAATCGTCATCGCTACCGGCGCGCACCCCTGGGCCCCACCCATTCCTGGCCTGGCCGAAGCCGGCTATCTCACCAGCACGACGGCGATGGACTTACAAGAACTGCCAAAGTCCATGATCATCCTGGGGGCCAACGCCGTCGGCCTGGAACTGGCCCAGACCTTTGCCCGCGCTGGCGCCCAGGTCACTGTCCTGGAACTACTACCGCGCATCGCCCCCTTTGAAGACGAAGACATCAGTGCGGCCCTGGCCAGCTACCTGGCCGAAGAAGGATTGCAAATCGTCACCAGCTTTCAGACGACACAGGTGGAGAAGCAGAACGGCCTCTATATTGCCGGCGGCCGTAGGAATGACACCAGTTCCCCTAGTTCCTGGAGTTCCCTCAGTTCCTCCTTCACGGCCGACCAACTCCTCGTCGCCACCGGCCGC
The DNA here is from genome assembly GCA_040751925.1 of Chloroflexota bacterium. Lineage (GTDB taxonomy): Bacteria > Chloroflexota > Anaerolineae > Promineifilales > Promineifilaceae > JBFMFT01. The sequence goes on along the minus strand of JBFMFT010000008.1, from coordinate 22,781 downwards.
CGTCCCCACACGGCCGGCCTGGGGTTGGCCGAGGCGGGCGTTCGCCTGGGCCAGCGGGGTGAAATCCTGGTGGACGAGACACTCCGCACCGACAACCCTGACGTCTATGCGGCCGGCGACGTGACCGGCCAGGAGATGTTCGTCTACGTCGCTGCCTATCACGGTGGACTGGCGGCCGAAAACGCTCTAACTAACAGCGGCCGAGCGGCCGATACCGGTTATATCCCGCGTATCACCTTCACCGACCCCCAAATCGCCAGCGCCGGTCTCACTGAAGCGCAGGCGTGGGGAGAGGGGTACGACGTGCAGACCAGCGTATTGCCGATGATCCACGTGCCCCGCGCCCTGGCGGCCCGCGATACACGCGGCCTCATTAAGCTGGTAGTAGACGGGGCCACCGACCACCTGCTGGGGGTACACATCCTGGCTCCCGAAGGTGGGGAGATCATTCAAACGGCCGTGTTAGCTCTACGCTTCGGCCTCACCATGCGCCAACTGCGCGAAACGATGTTCCCCTACCTGACCAACGCCGAAGGGCTGAAACTGGCCGCGCTGGCCCTGGAAAAGGACGTAGCCAAACTGAGCTGCTGCGCTGCATGAATCAAGGTGACTGATCCATGCCATCGGTAGAAACACAACCGTCTGCCAAACTACAGGTCAAAATCGGCGGTATGTCCTGTTCCTTCTGTGTAGCCAGCATCACCAAAGCGTTGGGCCGGGTCGAAGGCGTCCGTGAGGCCAAAGTCAACCTGGCCCACGAAGAGGCCTTGATCGAGTACAATCCGGCCGCCGTCACACCCCTCCAATTGAAAGAGACCCTGCTTGACCTGGGCTACACCGTGCGCGACGCCGACAAGGTTCGTACCTTTGAGGAGGAAGAGGCCGAACTCCAACGCGAGCGCCACAACCTGCTCCTGGCCGTTGCTTTCGCCGCCATTACTTTCAGCCTCATGCCCCTGATGTGGTTGGGTCTGCTGCCCATGTCGCAATTTCGCCCATTTTTGCTCTGGTTCATGCCCACCCTGGCCTTCTCCACTGTCTTTGGACCAGGCTGGCCTATTCTGAGCATGGCCTGGGCCAGCCTCCGCCGTGGTATCCTGAACCAACACGTGCTTCTGGAGTTCGGCGCCTTCGCCGGGCTGATCGGTGGTTTCCTGGGTTTCGTCATCCCCACCTTTCCTGTGCCTGACTTCTTTGGCGTGGCTGTCTTCATCACCACCTATCACCTGCTCTCTGGTTACGTTTCTCTGCTCGTCCGCACCCGTAGCTCACAGGCGGTACGCAAGCTCCTGGCCCTGGTCCCACCTACCGCCCGCGTCGTGCGCGACGGCCGCGAAGAGGAAATCCCCCTCGAGCAGATCCAACCTGGCGACGTGGTGCGCGTCCGGCCGGGCGAATCCATCCCGGTTGACGGCCAGGTTGTGGTGGGCATTTCGGGCGTGGACGAAAGCCTGGTGACGGGTGAGTCAATCCCAGAGGAGAAGGCGCCGGGTGACACTGTGATTGGTGGTTCAGTCAATCAAACGGGCACGCTGTTAGTGCGCGTGACCAGGATTGGCGCCGAGAGTTTTCTGCAGCAGGTGGCGCGGCAAGTGGAGGAAGCACGCGCGCTCAAACCGGGTATCCTGGTGCTGGTTGACCGCGTTTTGCTGGTTTACGTGCCGGCCGTACTCCTCTTCGCCAGCGCGGCCATCCTGATCTGGGTGCCTGGGGCCTGGCTGGTGACTGGCTCCCCCGACTGGACGCGGGCCATTTTCGCCGCCCTGGCCGTGCTGGTCATGGGCTATCCCTGCGCCCTGGGTATGGCTACGCCGCTGGCCATGATTCGCGGCGGCGGGCTGGCCGCCGAACGGGGCATCCTCATGCGCTCGGCCGCCGCCTTCCAGGTTTTCAAGGATGTGCGGAAGGTCATCCTCGACAAGACAGGTACCCTCACCCGTGGTGAGCCGGCCGTGGTCGAGGTAGTTGCCCTTAGCGGCCATGACGCAGGAGAAGCTCTGCGCCTGGCCGCGGCCGCCGAGAGCGCCTCTGAGCATCCGTTGGCCTGGGCGGTGGTAGCCGCCGCCGCTGCCCACCATCTGGACATCCCCCCGGCCGGCGACTTCCAGGCTACGCCCGGCCAGGGCGTAACGGCTACTGTCGAAGGCTACCGCCTCGTGATCGGTAATTCCCGCTTTATCCACAGCCAAGGGGTCAACCTGGAATCGGCCCATGAGCAAATAGAAGCCCTGCAGGCGGCCGGCAATACGGTGATCGGCTTGGCCGTTGACGGGCGCCTGGCAGCATTGATTGCCCTGGCCGATCCACTCAAGCCCGATGCCCGGTCGGCCATCGAGCAGTTGCAGCAAGCCGGGTTGGAGCCGGTGATGCTGACCGGCGATAACGCCCGCACCGCCCGCGCCGTCGCCGGGCAGGTTGGCCTTCGGGAATACCGGGCCGAGGTGCTGCCCCAGGCTAAAGCGGCGGCCGTGCGCGACCTGCAGGGCCAGGGCTATCGTGTGGCTATGGTCGGTGACGGTATCAATGACGCCCCTGCCCTTATGCAGGCCGACGTGGGCATCGCCATTGGCGCGGGGACGGACATCGCCATCGAGTCGGCCGACGTCGTATTGATTGGCGAGCGGTTGAGCGCGCTGGTGGACGCCTATTCCATTAGCAAGGCGGCCTACGCCAAAACCGTCCAGAACCTCAGCCTGGCCTTTACCTTCAACGGTATTGGCGTGCCTCTGGCCGTTACTGGCCTGGTACATCCCATCTGGGCCATGCTGGCCATGGTCGCCAGTATTAGTACCGTCCTCATCAACTCCTTCGCCGGGCGGCTGCTACCCAGGGCACGACGCGCCCGCCCAACCCCATTTACCGAGGAATGAATCACACATGAAGCGCAACCTCATTGTTACCACCCTGGTCGCTGTCCTCATGGCCGGTTTAATCCTGGCTTACAGAGGCCGGCTGCCCCTCACCCGGCCGGCGATACCACCCATAAAAGGTTATGCCGAGGGACAAGAGATTCGTTTCATCCACACCGAAGTCTCAGACTCCCAGGTGGCTCAGACGTTGACCAGCATGGCCGGGTCACCCGTCCTGGTCGTGCCCTCGCTGGCCCAGGCCCCAGAAGCAGCCCTGGCCAACGTCTATGTCTTCACCAACGGTATCCAGGGCGAAGGCCCCCTGGGTTATCAGCCAGACGTCTTTGACAACCCACCGGGTACGGACGGCTATAGTCCACTGCGCGCCCTGGTACTGGTCACCTGGCAGGACGAGGGCGCAGCCCGTGAGTTGAAGTCAGCGGCCGAGGTCAAGGAAGCTGAGGCCAACGGCGAACTCATCTTGGCACAACCTGGTATAGTTGTCAATATGCCCATGCTCACCTGGCCAGGCGGACAAAGGTAAGGTAAACCCTGAAGACTGGAGGTATAACGTGACCATCAAAACGGCCGTACTAGAGGTAATTGGCGACCAGCCAATCCACTGTAGTAGTTGTGAAAGTGCCATTCGCCGGGCCTTGCGCCAGTTGCCGGGCGTGCGGCGGGTGGAGCCAAGCCAGAGGACACAACGCATCGAACTGACCCTCGATACAGAGCAAACGTCGCTCGCCACCATACGCGAGCGGCTCGATTGGATGGGCTGGCAGACACAGAGTCCCACGGAGCCGTAGTCCGTGCCTGTCTGGTTCATTCCCCTGGCCTTCGGGCTTGGTCTGATTGGCGCATTCACGCCGTGCGCTTTTGCCATCAACGCCCTGTTGCTTGGCTACCTACGCGAGCGGCCGCGCCTTCAGCGAATAATGAGCGCGCTACGCTTTGCCAGCGCGCGGGCCCTCTTTCTCAGCCTCGTCGGCTTGTTGTTCGCCCTGGCCGTTGACCAGATTGGACTGGCCACGACGCGTTACCAGCAGGCCATCAATGTCTTGCTTATCCTCCTGGGCGTCATCTTCATCCTTGATCACTACCACCCCCTGCCCCTGCCCCATCTCGACCTGACCACATGGCTCACCCAGAGGCGAGGCGTCTCGCTGGGCTTTGGCCTGCTGTTTGGGCTGGACATTCCAGCCTGTGCCAGCCCCCTGTTCTTCGCTGTCCTCAGCCGGACAGCCCTGAACGGCGACGTACCCGGCGGCATACTCGCCCTGTTAGCCTTTGGGCTTGGTATGTCCGCCCCGGCCGTCATGGCCACCTCCTCCGATCGCTTCAACGCGGCCGTGGCCACCCTGGCTCGCCAACGGCGCGGCACTTTCATTTGGGCTGGTGGGATTACCCTCATCCTGGCGGGCCTGATCGAATTGTTGCCGCAAACGATGACACCGTTCATGACGGCCACTGACCAGATCGCTCGCCGGACCGTTGGCCTGTCCGCCTTCTGGGTCACCGCAGGCGTACTCGTCCCGGTCGCTCTTATTATCTTAGTCTGGCTACGGCGCTGGTGGCGACGGCCGCCTGACCAGGTAGGCACCGTAGAAGAGAAATCCCATTGATGAAACAACTTGCCCCTGCCCTTCTTGCTCTGCTCATCGCCAGCCTGCTGTTTGCCGGCTGCGGCTCGAACCAACCAACCCCGGCCGGTGATCCGCACATTGAACTCATCAGCCTTGCGCCTGACCCACCCAAGGTTGGCCTGCTCGACGTGGTGGTGCGTGTACTTGGGCCAGACGGCCGGCCTATGGACGAGCAAATTGAGCGGGTACGGATTGTGCCAGAAATGGTGGGGATGCCCTCGCACACGGTTGAGAACCTGTTCACCAGCCAGGGGAATGGCCTTTACTCAGGCCAGGCCGATGTTTCGGCCCTGGGTGGGCCGTGGCAGCTAAAAGTGATCGTGGAGTTGAAAGACAAAAGGGCGATTGAACAGGCGTTTGAGATCGTCGTGCAGTATTAACCAGCACCCACGTTTTACCAACAGCCAGTAGATCGAATTACTTGAGCTTGAGGAGTGAGGCACGCCCACGTGCCGGACTTGAGCTTGAGGAGTGAGGCACGCCCACGTGCCGGACGCACCTGGGGGTGCTTACTCCTCATTTCGGCCTACTAACAGTGTCAATAATGGCGCCACTTAGCCGGCCGCCTGAGCCGGGGGCACGATACCATAACTAAGCAACCAGCCCGCGAGGCCAGCCAGGACAATGGCCCCTGCCCACAGGTGTACCGTCCACCAGACGCCCCCCGTGAGAGCCAGGGTCACGAAGTAGAGGGCATAGAAGATGGCCGGCACAGCCAGGGCGAAGAGCCGGAACGCGCCCGGCCGGGTCGCCGATGGTTGGAGCCGCCACCGCAACACGTCGGCCGCCAGGCCGCCCAAAATAGCTACGGGCAGCAGTTGGTAATCTTCGTGGACGGAAACGCTCAAGAGGGCGGCCAGCGAGAGCATGAACGTCAGGCTACCAAAGGGTAGCGTCCAACGGCGCACGGTCAACAGAAGCAGCCCCATCATCAGCGTCGTTTGTACCAGAATACTGGCCACGCCCAGGCCCTGGAGCAAGAACACCTGCTCTTCGACGGCCGGGCGCGTCCCCTGGGCCACGACGGTTTCCGCGAAAGGATTGGCGTAAGCGGTGAAAAAGGAAAGCACCGCCAGCAGCAAGGCCAGCGAAATGAGCATGGGCAGCAGAGCCAGGAACCCCTGGTCAGTCTCTTGACGCTGCCAGGCCGCCCGCACCGGCCCGGTCACAATGAACGCGCCGCCCAGGGCCAGCAGCAAGTGAGTGGGACTGAGCAGAGCCTCGATGTTGACCTCGATGCCAAACAGGGTGTGCCAGACCCCATCGCCGACGCCGCCAGCCAGGAAGATCACCACACCCAGGAGGGAAAGTTGATAGCCGGCCGGTAGAGCCTGCCGCCAGTCTCGTCGCTGCCACCATTGGCGTACAAACGTCCCCACCAGCACGGCGGCCACAGCCAAAAAACCCGAATAAAGAACGCCATGCCAGGGCGTGAAGAACGTCTCCACCTCGAACTGGTGATGCGCCCAGGCGTCCAGGTGGATACCACCGATCATCCATAAACTGAGAATCGCAATAACCCAGTCAAAGGAAGCGCGGCCGGAGCGGACGGCCGGTTGCAGAGGGATAGAGGGGCTAACGTTAGTCATTGTTTTCATATTCCTTGTGTTGGTAATCGGCAGGTCGGTCAGCGTATGGCAAACATTTTAGAGCTACGGCCGCGAAAGTCAATGAAATTGGCCCAATCACCCGCCAAATGGCCTATAACCAACCCGCCGAATTGCGCTAGGTGCAGGCCGCCAGGTAGGATACTCTAGCGAGTGAAGTATTGCGTATGGCGTATCTCTCCCAATGCGCCATACGCAATACGCCAATGTCGAATGATTCAGGAGAAAGAATCACTGTGAACGTATTCAGTAAACGCCTTCTACTTCCCCTCGGCGCTGGCCTGGCCGGCGCTGTTTTCTTGACGGCTCTCTACCTGGGTATCGTCTCCCTGGCCGAGACGCCGGCCCACGCCCTGGAACTGTTCTGGGAGGACAAGGCTTTTGTCATCCCCATCATCCTGGGCTTTGGCACGCAGGTTGGCCTGTACACGTTCCTGAAGAAGGGACTCTATAGGCCCATGCACGTCCCGGCCGGTGGGGCCACCACGGCCGCCGGCGGTGGCATGTCTACCGTGGCCATGGTCGCCTGTTGCGCTCACCACGTAGCCGACGTGCTGCCACTGGTGGGACTGACGGCCGCCGCCACCTTCCTGGCTAACTGGAAAATCCCTTTTATGATAGTTGGTCTGGCTATGAATCTCATCGGCATAGTGGTCATGCTCCGCGTGATTGGCAAAGAGCGCGTCTTGACTATGCGAAACACAGCATCTACTTCAATGGAGGTAGCATGAATGTCTTTTGGATTCGTTCATGGCGGCTGTGGGCCGTCTTAGCTGCTCTACTGGCCCTGGTGGTGCTGACGGCCTGCGGGGCCAACCCAGGCTCAACAGCCGGCCAACCGGCCGCCAGCCCAACCGAACCGGCCGCCGGAGTCAGTGAACCGGCCGCCAATACGCCGGCCGCCCTGACCCGCGAAGACAGCCAGGGGGCTGTCACCGTCCAGGTCACACCGCTGAACCTGGAACAGCCGGCCGCTACCCTGGACTTTGACGTGGTCATGGATACCCACTCGGTAGACCTGTCTATGGACCTGACCCAACTGGCCACTCTGCAATCCGACACGGGCATCGAAGTGCAGGCTAACGCCTGGCCGGTGGGTAGCGGCCATCACTATGAAGGGACTCTCTCCTTCCCCACGCTGACGGCCGCTGGTCAAAACCTGCTGGAAGGAGCCACCCGGTTGACCCTGGTGATTAAGAACCTGGATGCCCCAGAACGGGTCTTTGAGTGGGAATTGCCCTAAAGGTGACAAGGTAGCAATATGAACAAGAAACACGTCTGGATTATGTTGGCCGGCTGCCTGATTCCCCTGGCGGCATGGGTCGCTGTTTTTGCCTTTGACGTTTCCGTGAGTACGGTCTTGCTGGCTGGACTGGTTCTGTTTTGCCCGCTTTCCCACGTTCTGATGATGAAGTTTATGCCGGGCCATGATCATGGCGACCATACCAACGCACCCCAATCGCCTCGTTGACCAGGAATCTGATATGTCTGTAGCCCGCCATAACCTTCTCAAAGATAAGACCCGGCTGGCCTTGAGCATCGGCGGCGTGGCCCTGGCCGTCATGCTGATTCTTCTGCTCAACGGCTTCCTGGCCGGCATCTACCGGCAAATCACCCTCTACCTGGACCGTTCCCCCGGTTCTATCCTGGTGGCCCAGCGGGGGGTGAGCAACCTGCTGGCCGTTACTTCTATTCTGCCGCCAGGCACGGCCGCCGCCGCCGAGGAAATCGAAGGCGTGGCCGGGGTCGTTCCCATCCTCTCCCAGTTCGTCATCCTCGACCTGCATGGCAAGAAGCAGCCAGCCTATATGGTGGGCTATGTGCCGGAGAAGGGTGGCGGCCCGTGGCAGCTTGCCAGCGGCCGTGCTCCCGCCAGTGACGAGGAAGTGGTCTTCGACCGCGTCCTGGCCGAGCGCCACGCCATGCAATTAGGCGATACCGTTGAGGTGATGGGGCAGGAGTTCATCGTGGTCGGTCTGTCCGAGGGCACGACCTCCTGGATGACCAGTTTCTTCTTCATCCGCAAGTCGGCCGCCGAGAGCCTGCTGCGCGCCCCCGAAGTGACCAGCTTCCTGCTGGTAACGCCAGCGGCCAGCGCCGGCCCCGCAGACGTGGTCACGCGCCTGAGCCAATTGCCAGGCGTCAACGCCCTCTTGAAGTCGGAAGCGGCCGTCAATGACCTGCAGGTGTTCGCCCGCGCCTTCTCCGCCCCTCTCAAGCTAATGACTGCCATCGCCTTCCTGGTTGGCACGCTGGTCGTCGGGCTGGTCATCTACACGGCCACTGTAGAAAAGCAGCGGGAGTACGGCGTCTTGAAAGCCATTGGGGCCAGCAATGGCCTCCTGTACCGCGTCGTCACCGCCCAGGCTCTGATCGCCGCTCTGCTCGGCGTGGTGGCCGGGGTGCTGCTGGCTTACGCGGCCAGCCAGTGGATTATGGCTGTCCGGCCGCAATTCCTGGTGGTGATTGAGCCAGCCGACGCCGGGCGAGCCATCGCCAGTGGCCTGGGCATGGCCCTGCTGGCCGCCCTCTTCCCGGTGCGCGTGCTGGCCGGCCTGGCCCCGGCCGAGGTCTTTCGCCGATGACCCGTTTAGCTTTCCGCAACCTGTTTCAGAGCAAGGCCCGGCTGCTTATCTCCGTCGGCGGCGTAGCCCTGGCCTTGCTGCTGATTCTGTCCCTGGATGCCGTTTTTACGGGTATGGAGCGGCGGGTGACGGCCTACATAGACCAGAGCGGGGCCGATATTTTTGTCTCCCAGGCCGGCGTACGCAACATGCACATGGCCGCCTCCTGGCTGCCGGCCGCCGTCCAGGCCCAGGTCGAGGCTGTGCCCGGCGTGGCCTCGGCCACCCCCATTCTGTACCTGGCTAACGTAGTCATAGCGGGTGGTGAACAGAATTTTGCCTACGTCATCGGTCTGCCGGCCGGAGCTGAAGCGGGCGGCGCCTGGCAGATCAGCCAGGGGCGTGGGCAGCCAGGGCCGGGCGAAACAGTGATTGACCGCGGTGTGGCTGACAAAGCCGGCCTCACCCTGGGCGATGAGGTGGAAATCCTCGGCCGCCGCTTCGCGGTGGTGGGACTCTCCGAAGGCACGGCCAGCCTGGTCAACTCGGTGGCTTTTATTGCCGCCGAGGACTTCACCACCCTGCGCGGCCAGGATGGAGTGATTAGTTTTTTGCTGGTCAAGGTGGAAGCGAGCCAGGACGCGCCAACGGTGGCCGCCCGCATCGAAAGTGATGTGGAAGAAGTGACCGCCCTGCCCCGCTCGGAATTCGCCCGCCAGGAGCGCCAGGTCATCAAAGACATGAGTACCGAGGTCCTGGCGATTATGAACCTCACCGGCTTTCTGGTGGGGCTGGCGGTGATGGCCTTGACGGTCTACACGGCCACCCTCTCCCGGCGGGCCGAATACGGCGTCCTCAAGGCCCTGGGCGCGCGCAACAGTCATCTTTACCGGGCTGTTCTGACCCAGGCTTTCCTGAGCGTGGGCCTGGGTTTCAGCCTGGGTCTGGGTTTTGCCCTGCTGCTGGCGGTCGTGGCTCCCTACCTTAGTTCGACCCTGACCCTGGCTATCAGCGGCTCCTCGCTGTTCAAGGTGGGCACTCTGTCCCTGGTCATTGCCGGTCTCTCTGCCCTGTTACCCATCCGGCAAATCGCCGGCCTGGACCCGGCCATGGTCTTTCGCGGCCAGTAGGAAATCTAACATTGTCAAATTGCTCAGGCTTTCCAGAAGGGACTGAGGGAACTTGGGGGAACTGAGGCAAGTTCCTTGAGTTCCTTTAGGCCCTTCCAGATGAGTAGATACACCATGAATACCACGTTGCAGGTTACCCATGTCACCAAACGGTATGGTGCCGGCGCGACGGAAGTCACGGCCGTGCGCGACGTATCCCTCGCCATCGCCCCCGGCGAGATTGTCCTTATCATGGGGCCGTCCGGCTCCGGCAAAACTACCCTACTCTCCATGCTGGGCGCGCTGCTCAAACCCACCGAGGGCGCGATCCACCTGAACGGCGAGACAATCAGTGCGCTGGCCGAAAACCGCCTGCCGGACATTCGCCTGCGCCAGTTTGGTTTCATCTTCCAGGATTTCAACCTGCTTTCAGCCCTCACGATGCTGGAAAACGTGGCTATCGTGGCCGAGCTGGCCGGAGCGAAGAATGGGGCGGCGCGGACGAAGGCGGCCGCCCTCCTGACCGATCTGGGGCTAGGCCAGCGGCTCAATTTCCTGCCGGAGAAACTCTCCGGCGGCGAAAAGCAGCGGGTCGCCATTGCCCGCGCCCTCATCAACGACCCGGCCCTCATTCTGGCCGACGAGCCAACGGCCAATTTGGACTCCAAAATCGGCCACGAAATCATGCGCCTGCTGCGCCGCATTGCCAAAGAGCAAGGGCGCAGCGTGGTCATCGTCTCCCACGACCAGCGTATCAAGGACATTGCCGACCGCGTCTTGTGGCTGGAGGATGGGCAGTTCAAGGAAATGGTAACGATGGCTACCGACCCGGTCTGCGGTATGGCTATCGAGCGGGAGAAAGCGGCCGCTACCCTGAGCACCAATGGCACAACCCTCTACTTCTGCTCCCGCGGCTGCCGGGCCGAATTTGAGGCCGAGACCTAATAATCATCCCCCCACCCAGGCTCCGCCTGAACAACCATGCTCTGCGCCAGCCCAAACGTCTTCCTCTCCAGCACGGCTACTAGCGCCGCCGCCATCAAATAATCATCGTGGATAGGCCGGCTCACCAACTTTCCCTCAGGTCCCTGCACCCGCTGGCGGGCCGTTGCCGGCACACCCCACCGCATCCCCGTCTCCAGGCTGCCGCTCGCCGGCACCTCGTAAGTACAGGCCCGCACCTCCTGCCAGAACGTCCCTGCGTGGTCATCGTCACCGGCGTACATAAGAACACGACCCGTCTCATTCAGCGCCAGAAACTCCAGACCTAGCTTGGCCTTCGTCGCTCGGTTAAAGACGTAGCCTGTTACCCGCTCCCGTCCCAACTGCGACTCCAGCCAGTTGGTCAGGCCCAGCCCCACACCCCCCGCGTCACTGACCAGGTGCGCCACCCGCCAGTGTTGCAGCCAGGCCAGCAGTCGGCGATTGAGAGCCCATTCACCTGCCTCCATGTCAAAGTGACGGGAACCCTGGTCGGCAAAACAGGCCACCGCCTTGTAAACCGGGCCGCCCATCTCCTGCTCCTGGCTCATGTCCACCTCCCAAATCCAGCCGACAGTGCTGTCCCGATTGGGGTTTTCCAACCTGGCCCCCTCACCACCAAACTCATCCTGCCCGGCCACGTCCAGCGTGGCCGCGTAGATTCGGCCTGGCAGCGGCGCGTCATAAGGCTCATACTGACCGGCTAGCTGCGCCTGCCGCCTCTGGTCAAACAGCGTCCCTGCCTGATCCATCTCCTGGCAGGCAAACTCCATGACGACCGACGGGTGGCCCAGGCCCTTTTTGGCTATCTCCCCTTCCACAAACAAGCGGTAGGCTGCTACCTCGCGGCCTACCACGTGGTAATCGTTGACGAAGACACGCTGGCGGCCGTCACGGGCCTGGCGTTCCTCCAGTTCACGCCGTTTCTTACCCAGGTAAGCGTCACTGGTCTTGGCCGTCCCCATGTAGAGGCGTACAGCATTCGTCGCCGCACACATCGGTCCAAAGACACTCTCCCCCACCTGCTCGCTAAAATCCTGGGCCTCGTCAAAAACAATCAGGTGGTGCGCCGTTGCCCCCCGCACCCTGGCATGGGGATCACCCGAAAGCAGCCACAGGCTGGCCTGCCCCCACAACACCCTGTCCGGCTCCGTCCGCGTGCGGTAGCCGCGCCCGTTCAACGGATTATTCAAGTGACCAACAATCCTCGTCAGGCTGTAGGAAAGCTGGTCACGAGCCGGAGCAGTCAGGATGATATTACCCCCCTCGTACTCAAAGAGGTTGAGAAGGTAGACAATGAGTTGCGCGACAGTCTCATTTTTGCCCGACTGGCGAGCGAAAATCCAGGCGAACTCCCCACCCTGCTTGCCGACGACGGCCTGGATTACCGCTCTGGCCGCCGCTATTTGGTACTGGCGTAGCGGTTTTTCCAAAATGAAGCGGGAAAATTGCTCGATGTCCCTCAAAGCCCAGGTCAGGGCCATCTCTACGGTCGTCTCAGCCATCTTCTCCACCCCATTCCGCCCTCAGTTCAGCCAGGATAGCCCCTACCACGCTGCTCAGGGACCCACGCCTCTCATCTGACAACGCAAACTGTGCTTGTACCAACCGGATCACCGCCCCCACCCCCCTGAAGAACAACTCCGACAATCGCTCCCGCTCCTCGGCCTCGATTCCCTCTCGACCAAGCGATTGCGCCACCCGCCGCAAGACCACTCGCGTCGCTGCCAACTCTTCGGTCACCGTCAATTGCTGCGCCGTCACCACCGTCAGGTCATCCTTTTCCTGAACAGTAAAGATGCGGCTATAAAAGCCATGTGTCAAGCGGTTCCGCGTGCCCGGCTTGACCCCCACGCTACTTCCCTCGTTGTGGCTACCACAACGTGGTGGGTCAGAGTTTCGCATGGCCCACTTGGTGCAAGGTTGACCATTTACACATGTAGCTGCACATCGTCGCGCATCCTTGTTATGAGGCACCGTCATTCCTCCTAAGAAACCAGGTTTTTTGCCAGCGATCACGATCACTTACCAGACAAAAACCTGGTTTCTGACTCATCTTCAATATAACCCAGGCCATTAAACAGCCCGTTTAACGTAGACACGAGGAGGAAAGTAATTCGTGGTTTGTAGTAGGCAGTGGTTTGTAGTAGGCACTTCAGTGCCCCCTCTGACTGTGGCCCATAAACGCTCGCCGGGGATTGGCAAATCCCCGCCTCTGGCTGTGGCCAGTCTCCCGGCCGCCCCACACCCCGGCCGTACCCAGGAGAACCGCCCGCTCAGGCCCCTCCCGCTATTAAACCTCCAAAATCCCGCTGACCCAGCGGGAGAGAGAAACCGAGTTTCCTTGCGCGATGCTCTATCGAGAGGGTGTAGCGACTCCCCCCATCATCCCCTGGCCGCTGGGTGCCAGGCCCTACACAGTAGCTAGTATCGCTAACCCCATGACTACCACCCCACTGCCCAGGGCCAGTCGTACCCATTCCCTGTGGTGTAAGTTCCAGTGGGCCAGGCGATGGAGCGTCGGCCGCGCCGAAGCCGCTACCAGGATGACGACCAGGGGCAAAATAAAGACGACGTTGTATAGCACCAGGTAACTATAGCCAAGCAGGGCCGTCGGCTGCAAAGCCAGCAGGCTCAACACTCCCAGGTAGACCGCCCCGCTGCACGGCACAGTGCAAAGGCCAATCAGAAAGCCGCCGGCGATCAAGGCCGGCACAGTGGCCTTCTTGGCCGAACGGCGAGCAATCAGACCCACCTGGCCCGGCGCTTGCAGCCGCCAGCCCAGGTCAGGCAGGAAATAATCCTTGAGCATCCACAAGCCGAACAGGACAGCCAGCAGCGCGCCCACGCGGGCCGGGGCGTGCTGTCGGGTGAAGAAGTCCAGGGTTTTGAGCAAGCCCACCCCCAGAGCCAGGTAGGTCAGAAAGATGGCCGCGATGTAAATGGCGCCCATCCCCATCAACCGCCGGCGAACAGAACTCACGCTCTGCTCACCGGCTTGCAGGGTAGCCAGCATGGCCGTGATGAACAGCAAGAGGACGGTGAAGGCGCAGGGGTTAATGCCGTCCACCGCCCCGGCCAGGAGGACGGCCGGCAGGGTAATCCTGGGCAGGTACATCTGCATGGCTTCGGCCGGGGCGTTGGGATGCCACCAGCCGGTGAGGGCCACTGCCCCCAGACCTATCAGCCCCAACAGCGAAACAATGGTAACAGTACGCAGGCGCAAACTCATCACTCAGCCCTCACCCCTCTACCACTAACCGGCCCTGCATGGAGGGGTTAGCCCGGCCGCCGCAGCAGATGTCGCAGTAGTAGGTGTAGACACCCGGCTGGTCGGGGGTGAAGGTGGCCTCATTGGAGCCTTTGGGTGGAGCCACGATACTCACCCGCAGTTCATCCACCGCCCACTGGTGCTTACCACCGCCGTCGGTGTGGTACTGGCTGTCCAGGCTGGTCAGGCGGACAGTCACCGGCTCGCCAGCCCTGACGCGAATTTCCTTCATATTGAAGCCGCCCATATCGGCCTGAACGTCAATGACGTTGCCGGCCACTGGCGACAGCCCCGGCCGGGAGAAAGCCTGACCTAATAGATAAACGGCCAGGCCCAGAACGCCGACGACGATAGCAGCAAAAGCGATGGCCCGGTTGCGCTTGTGGCGCTGGCGGGCCTGTTTACGAGCTTCACGAGTTGTCTTGACCATAAGATTTATCCTTATTAGTAGTTTATGAGGGCAGCGCGATATTCGGCCTCTGTAACCTCCTTATGCAGTGGTTCAACGTGGCAATTCTCGGTCCCTACCTTAGCACAGGCGATTATCAGGCGGAAGCGCCGTTCGGCCTGTAGTCACCTGCGCCAAATAGCGTATGCACAGGGATCAGACACCACAGTTGCTACCGCCGTTGGGAGCCGGCTTTAGCCCGCCATTGTCGGTCAGCCATTGATGGACCGCCTGGAAACCAGAACTAGAGGAGACGTTCATACTGACAAACTGGCGCGGCTCGATCTGGGCGAAGTCCTGTCCTTGGGCTGCCTGAAAGAAGGCGGCCAGTTCCAGGGATTGCTGGGGGAACCAAAAGGTATTGACGTACTTGGCGGCCGTGAACATCTCATTGACCGAAGCCCCCTGAGAAGCCATGAGTTCCAGCAGACCCAGCATCGCCATGCCGTGATTGCAGTCGGGGAAGAGGGTGGGATTGTTGCAACACGGCCGGTAAACGGCCGCCGCCACCTCCTCCAGCCGTTCCTGTTGCTGGGGTGTCAGACTGACCAGAGCGGTGCTGGCATACAGGTCGGTGGCCGGCCGGATACCCAGTGTCCAGCCGCCAGTAGAAGCGAAGCGGCCGACTTGCTCCAGGCCGTTCTGCATCATTGGCCCCTCGGTCAGCACAGCGTTCTGGTTGGTCAGGCCCAAAGCCCAAAAGAAGTTGAGCAGGAAATGGGCGTTTTCCTGGTCAATGGTGATAGGCGTGTCGCCGCCTGTGGTCAGGATGGCTAGTTGCGCTTCCGTCAACGGCCGGCCCCTCTGCTCATACAGTTGAACGAAACGGTCGTAGTCAATTGCGCCGGTGGCCACCAGTTGCGGGCCAATGGTCCCGAAGGTGGCCGGCAGGGTATAACTGGCCGGCAGGCTGACAGTCTGCGTCTGGCCGGCTGTCGTCTCTGTCTCTGCGCTGGCCGTGGGCGTTACAAGTTCGGCCTCCACAGCGGCCGGCTCAGACCTGACCACACCGCCTCCCCACAGCAGGTAGCCGCTGCCCAGGCCAAAGACAAAGGCTAACACGATAAAAATGAGCAGGATACCCGTCCGTGGGTTTCGCCTTCCACGAATCACTTCGCTGTCCATAAATCCTCCTATTCGACGATAAGTTTGCCGCGCAACATACCCATCTGGCACTGGAACTCAAATTCACCAGCCTTGTCCGGTAAGAATTCGACCGGCACGGTCTCGCCTTCGGGCAATTTGGCGCTCTTTTGGAAGTCGGGAATCAGGACCATCTCAGAACAGGAAGCGGATTCGGCGCGGACGAAGTTCAGGCGCACTGGCTTGCCCTTTTCAACGATAATAACGTCGGGGGTGTAACCACCCTTAACCAGCACCATCGCCTCCTGGTAACCACCACTGGTCAGGCCGGCTTTGACACCCTTCTTCTGGCCCAGCCAAAAGAACCAGGCGATGAGAGCGATGGCGGTCAGGCCGCCGAGGGTAACGAGAATTTTGTCAGGGGTCATAGTAAACTCTCCAATGATGAATGATGAATGTACGGACTCATCATTCATCATTATCCGGCTGGCTTCCATCTCTTCAGCCGGTTAGCGTTGCTGATGACGGTGACGCTGCTGAAGGACATGGCTAACGCGGCCAGCAGGGGCGAGAGCAGCAGGCCCAGGAAGGGGTAAAGCACACCCAGGGCAATGGGCAGGCCGGCCGTGTTGTAGACGAATGCGCCTATCAGGTTTTGATAGACGTTACGCATAGTGGCCCGGCTGAGTTGGATGGCTGTGACCACGCCCATCAGGCTGCCTTTAATCAGGGTTATGTCCGAGGCTTCAATCGCCACGTCAGTGCCGGTGCCAATGGCCAAGCCGATGTCGGCCTGGGCCAGGGCCGGGGCGTCGTTGATGCCATCGCCCACCATAGCCACCTTCTTGCCCTCCAGTTGCAGTTTTTGCACGTTGAAGGCTTTATCCTGCGGCAGCACTTCAGCCATGACGCGCTCCACCCCGACCTGGCGGGCAATAGCCTGGGCCGTGCGCTCGTTGTCGCCGGTGATCATGACCACTTCCAGGCCCATTTTCCTGAGGGCAGCAATAGCCTCTTTGGAGTCTTCTTTGACGGTATCGGCCACGGCGATGATACCGGCCGCCCGGCCGTCAACCGCCACGTACATAGGCGTCTTGCCATCGTCGGCCAGGGCGCGGGCCTTCTCCTCCAGGTGACCCAGGGCAATCCCTTCGCGGTTCATCAGTTTCAGGTTGCCAATGAGCAGGTGATAGCCATCAACGGTGGCCGAGACACCGTGGCCGGGGATAGCGTCGAAGGTCTGCACGTCACTTAACGGCAACCCCCGCGCCTGCGCTCCTTCCACGATAGCCAAGGCCAGGGGGTGTTCCGACGACTTTTCCACCGAAGCCGCCAGACGTAACAGTTCCTTTTCATTCTGTCCGGCCGCCAGCACCACGTTGGTCAGGGCCGGCTTGCCAAAAGTAATCGTGCCTGTTTTGTCCAGGATGACCGCGTCCAGCCGTTCGGCCGTTTGCAGAGCGTCACCGGAACGGATGAGAATACCGTTTTGCGCCCCCAGGCCAATGCCGGTGGTCAGGCTCATGGGGGTCGCCATGCCCAGGGCGCAAGGGCAAGCAATAATGAGGGTAGTGACGGCTACAATGAGGGCGTAAGCCAGGGCCGGGCTGGGGCCAAAGTCGTACCAGACGACAAAGCCGACGAGGGCCAGGATCATCACGGCCGGTGTAAAGTAGGCTGACACCTGATCTACGATACGCTGGATAGGCACTTTACTGCCCTGGGCGTCTTGCACCAGCCGGATGATGTTAGCCAGGGCGGTATCCTTGCCTACTTTGGTGGCCCGAAACTTGAAGGCCCCCGTCTTATTGATGGTGGCCCCAATGACCTCGTCGTCTACCTTCTTAGAGATGGGTAGCGACTCGCCGGTAATCATGGACTCGTCTACGGCCGATTGGCCCTCGATGACCTGCCCATCCACCGGAATCTTCTCGCCCGGCCGGACGACGACCACGTCATTGACCAGCACTTCCTCGACGGGAATATCCACTTCCTGGCCGTAGCGGACGACGCGGGCCGTCTTGGCTTGCAGGCCGATGAGCTTCTTGATAGCCTCGGACGTGCGCCCTTTGGCCTTGATTTCCATGGCCAGCCCCAGCACCACCAGGGCCGTGACTACCACCGTGACGTCGTAATAAACGTCGGTGAACGCCTCCGAGGGGAAGATTTGGGGGAAGAGTAGAGCGATGGTGGAATAGAGCCAGGCCACGCCCGTACCCAGGGCAATCAGAGTGTGCATATTGGCCGAGCGGTGCTTCAACCCCTGCCACATACCCACAAAGAACTGGCTGCCAGAGTAGGCCAACACAGCCAGGCTGGCCAGGCCCATCGCGTACCAGACGGTGTGCAGGTTATCGCTGCCGCGCGGGAACCAATCGCGCAAGACCGGGAAAAGCCAGGGGTAGGACAAGACCATCGTCGGCACACCGACGGCCGCCCCAAACCACCACTTACGCAGAAGGGATCGGTACTCCCTCTCTGTGGCCTGGGCCTCCTTGTCCAGTTCCGGCTCAGAGGCTTCGGCCGCGCGGGTGGCTTTGTACGGCCCGGCGATTTCCACCGCTTTGGTCAGCAAACCCAGGTCGCCGATGACTGGCGAATATTCGATGCGGACTTCGTTGGTGGCCGCGTTCATGGTGGCGTCTAGCACACCAGGGGTGCTTTTAAGCGCGTCTTCAATTTTGACAACGCACTCGGCACAGTAAAGGCCGCTCACCTTCAGGCGCATCGTCTGGCCGTCGGTGCGGAAACCGGCCGCGCGCATGGCCTCCACCAGGTCGGTCGCTTTGGCCCGCGTGGGATCATATTCGACCGTGGCCCGGCCGCTGCGGACGTTGACGTAAGCCTTATGCACGCCAGGGACAGCCTGCAAAGCCTGCGCCAGAGCCGGGCCGCCGGCACGAGCCAAGCCACTGACGGGCAGTTCCAGGCGCACCGGCCCCCTGGCGTCACTGGCAATGCCGGTCGTGGCCGAAGGGACGGCCGCCGCGTATTTTTCAGGCGCGGCGTCGAACTGCTTCACACAATTGTCCGAGCAGAAATAATACGTTTGTCCTCGATACAGGCGGGTGGCGGCCGCCCCCGACGGTTCTAGCTCCATTCCACAGACAGGGTCTTTGACTGACATAAGCCTTCCTTATAGATAGCGACGAGTGATGAGTGATGAGCAATGAGTGACTCATCACTCACCACTCATCACTCATTACTAAAGAATTACGACACCGGCCCGGCCGGTATGCTTACAGTGTACGCGAACAAGGGAATTTAGATAGCGCCCTTTCACCTATGTCAGAACAGGCAAAATGGCCTATACCAATCTGGTTGAAGTATGTTATAATATTCGATAGTTCTAATATTATAAGGTTAAAGAATGGCTGACCGTCAACTATATGAACTTCATGCCAGCATCTGCCAGGCGCTGGCCAACCCCAAGCGACTGGAAGTTATAGACCGTCTGCGTGACGGTGAAAAATCGGTGACCGAATTGGCAGAGGCCCTGCAGATTGGTCAGGCTAACCTGTCTCAACACCTGACTGTGATGCGGCAGAAGGGGATAGTCAGATCCCGGCGCGAGGGGTTGAACATTTACTACCGCCTGAGCAGCCCGAAAATCATCACGGCCTGCGATCTGATGCGGCAGGTGTTATTGGAACACCTGGAAGCTGGAATAGAGCTGGCCCGGCGATAGAAACCCAAGAAAGGACCCCACCTTATGACCGAATCTTCAAGCAGGATGTACCTCTTTATTATCAACGACGGGCCTTATGGCCACGAGCGCCCGTACAATGCCCTGCGTCTGGCCCTAAATCTGGTCAAGCGGCCGGAAGCCAGCGTGCGCGTCTTTTTTACCGGCGATGGTGTACTCTGCGCCCGCAAAGGACAAAGAACGCCTGACGGCTACTACAACCTGGAACGGATGATCAAATCCCTGGCTCATCGTGGCCAGGTGGCCACTTGAGGGTCTTGCAGCGAGGCTCGCGGGCTCGAGCCTGAAGACAAGATCGAGGGTGTGCTGGATGGCAGTCTGGATTTGGAAGGAAATTGGACTTTGGCGGCCGACCAAATTCTGGTGTTTTGATCGGCGCACGGGACAGGCAGAAAGATGGCAAGGAAAACAGTTCTTATTTTAGGCGGAGGTGTTGGCGGCTTGGTCGCTGCCAATGAATTGCGGCGGTTGCTGCCGGGTGAGCATCGAGTTGTTGTCGTGGAGAAGAATGCCCGGCACGCTTTTGCTCCCTCATTTCTGTGGCTGATGACTGACGACCGCCGGCCGGAGGCGATCACCCGTGAGGTGCGCCAACTGCTGCTTTCCGGTGTGGAACTGGTTCTGGCTGAGGCGCAGGCGATTGACCTGGCCAATCACCGCGTGCAGACGAGCGCGCAGACGTTGAACTACGACTATCTCATCATCGCGCTGGGCGCGGCACTAGCCCCCGAAACCATCCCCGGTTTAGCCGAGAGCGCGCATACCTTCTATACCTTTGAGGGCGCAGAGAGATTGCGCGATGCCCTGCAGAGCTTCGACGGCCGGACCGCAGCCGTAGTAGTAAGCGCGCTACCCTATAAATGCCCAGGCGCGCCACATGAAGGCGCGATGCTCATCATGGACACATTCCGCCAGCGCGGCCGGCGTGACAAGGTAGAGGTACATCTATTCACCCCAGAGCCTCAACCCATGCCGGTGGCTGGTCCCGCTCTAGGGCAGGCGGTTCAGCAAATGCTGGCAGAGAATGGCGTCATCTTTCACCCCCTGCACAAGTTGATAGGCGTGGACACGGCCGCGCGAGAGCTTGCCTTTGAAGGGAAAGGACTGTTCCAATACGATCTGCTGGTGGCTATCCCGCCGCACCGGGGGCCGCGCGTGGCTCAAGAGGCAGGGCTGACAAACGAGGCAGGCTGGGTGCCGGTGGATCGCGCGACGCTCCAGACCAAGCACGAAAACGTGTACGCACTGGGCGATGTGACAGCTATCCCTATCCCTGGGCGATGGAAGCCTGACGCGCCGCTCATGTTGCCAAAGGCTGGCGTCTTCGCCCACGCGCAGGCGGAGGTCGTTGCCCACCGTATTGCGGCCGAGATCACTGGCGTGAATGCGTCGGACAACTTCTCCGGTGATGGCTATTGTATGCTCGAAGCCGGTGAGAGCCTGGCCGGGTTCGCCTTCGGGAACTTCTTTGCCGAACCCTCCCCACAAATCGAACTTCGCCAGATCGGGCGCACCTGGCACCTGGGCAAAGTGCTCTTCGAACAGTGGTGGCTGGCTCCACATGGGCCAAAGCGCGAGGCGCTGCGGCTGGCCCTGACCCTCGGCGGTAAGGCTCTGGGTATACCAATCGTCACGTGAACTGCGGCCTGAGCTTGCCAGCAGCGGCACGTGGAATCTGTAGACAAAAGGTTGATCCAAACCAGGAGATGACAATGAACAAGATCAATTGGTCGGCCGTGACAGTACTCGGCCTCGCAGCGTTGCTGATTGTTCTCATTACGACAGGACTGTTGGGCGGTGGTTGGGGCATGATGGGGCCGGGTATGATGGGTGGTTGGGGCTTCGCTCCCTTTGGCTGGCTCGGCATGGCCTTCATGTGGCTGATCCCCATCGGCCTGATCGTACTGACCGTGTTGGGTGTGGCCTGGCTGGTGCGGGCGGCCGGCAGCGGAGGCAGCCCGGCCGATCCAGCGGGTACCTGCCCGAGCTGCGGGCGCAAGGTGCAGGCCGACTGGCGCAACTGCCCGTACTGTGGCGCGGCGCTCACATAGGCTGCAGCCGTAACCCAACAACAAGTGCAACGAGGCTAAAAATTAGTATCGTGTTTCGTGAGATTCGTCTGCAAATAGACGAGGGACGCTGTCAGGTCTGCCGGCGTTGTCTGGCCGCCGAGGTGTGCAGAGTTCGGGCTATTGTTCGGCTCGATCCTGACGAATCGCCCTTTCTGGACGCAGGCAGTTGCTATGATTGTCGCCTGTGTATACTTGCTTGCCCCTTCCAGGCTATTATAGCTGCGAATGGAGGCAGCCACGTCCAGACGAGCAACACCAGCACGGCCGCCAGCACAACCAGGGCAATAATCTGTGATTGGGTCAAGCCAAAGGCCACGATTTGATAGGAACTGGTGAAGGCCAACAAAAACCGCTGTGTGCTGTAAAGAACCAGGTAGACCAGCGCTAACCGGCCGTCGGGCCAGTTGTGTTTACGGAGTTGCCAGAGGAGGGCAAAAATACCCAGGTTGGCGATGATCTCATAGACGGGCGTCGGCGTGTAGTACACCCCCAATTCCGGCACCATGGCCCTCGGGCTGGTGTAGGCGAAGCCAAACGGCCCGGCCGTTGGCTTGCCCATCGCGTCGCCGGTGATAATACAGGCCACCCGCCCAATGGCCTGGCCCAGGATGAGGCCAGGGGCAATCGCGTCTAGCAGGCGAGGCAGGGGCCATCGCCAGCGCCAGGCCAGAAAAGCGACGATGATGAGGCCACCGATGACGCCGCCCCAGATGGCTAACCCACCCTCCCAGATGTACAAAGCCCGGATAGGAGTGGCGGCGTACTCGTGCGGCCAGTGATCCAGGACGTGCAAAAGGCGAGCGCCGAGCAGTCCGCCGATGACCACCCACAACGCGCCATCATAGATTCTTTCTTTTTGGAAGCCTTTGCGCTCGGCCTCGCGCGCCGCCAGCCATAGACCCACGGAAATGGCCGCCACAACGATCAGGCTGTACCAGCGCACCATGAAGTGGCCAATACTCAACAGGACCGGATCAATACGAATCGTAATCATGCTGTAAAACCATTTGGAAGAGTAGTCATGAGTGATGAGCAATGAGCAACTCATCACTCATCACTCATCACTCATGACTGTCTTGGCGGCCTAATGATGGCTGCCGTGCGCCTGGGTCTTGCCGACGTACTTTTGCGGCTCTTTGTCAAAGGCCTTCTTGCAGCCGGCCGAGCAGAAGTAATACGTCTGGCCCTGGTATTCGGACTTACCGGCCGCGTTCTTCTCGTCCACGTCCATGCCACAAACAGGGTCTTTAGCCACGATGCCTCACCTCCTTTTAGTGCCAGAATGTATTTACTCAGCCGATCCCACCCTCACCCTAACCCTCTCCCTCAGAGGGAGAGGGAGCGACTGCCTCCCCTCGCCCTAATAGGGAGAGGGGGTAGGGGGTGAGGGTGTGCCCTTGTCATTGTCGCCAACGGCCTTTGTCCTGGTAAACTTTCCAGCCACA
>JBFMFT010000079.1:0-14219 GCA_040751925.1 Chloroflexota bacterium | reverse complement strand
TGAGCGGGTAGTTCCAGTTGCGAACCGAACAACCGCAAGTTGCCCGGCCATTCCAATAGGAGCCTCCCCGAACGACCCGCCAGACATCCTCGCCACCCGCCAAACTCTCCCGGCCGTCGTCCGGCCGGTAGGGCAGCGGATAATCCTTGCCCTTTTCATCGCGCCAGCGGGTCCGGCACCACTCCCAGACGTTGCCGCTCATGTCCTGCGCCCCGCAGTGGGCCGCGCCCTGGGGAAAGCAGCCCACGGCCGTCGTGCGTTGCAGGCCAATTTCCTCTGAGTTGATAAGGCCATCTACCCAATCGCCGACCCAGGGGTATTGGCGGCCGTCGGTGTGGCGGGCGGCCCGCTCCCATTCGGCCTCGGTGGGCAGGCGGTAGACCCACCCTGGCTGTGGCCGGTCTCTGACCGCGCCACCTGCCGGCTCGGTCGGGAGACCGGCCTGAGCAACGGTCGGGAGACCGGCCTGAGCCCTGGCCCGGCCGGTTTTTTCGTTCAGCCAGTTGGCGTAGGCCACCGCCTCGTACCAACTAACCCCCACCACCGGCTGGTTCGGTTGCGACCACTGGGGGTCATTCCAGAAACGCGGCTGGGTCCAGCCGTAGTGCTGGCAATAGCCCCAGCCCTCCGGCGTCCAGCAGTGTCGCCACCGCTCCGTGTAGCCGTGGTCCTGGACGAAGAAGCGGAACTGGGCGTTGGTGACCGGGTAGCGGGCGATGGCAAAGGCCTCCAGGTGTATTTCGTAGGGTTTGTCGCCCATGAGGAACGGCCCGGCCGGAATCTCGATCAGGTCCGGCTCCAGGGTGCAGACGCCCGGCCGTTCGTCGCCCAACTGGGCCAGGGCGTCGCCAGCTTCGGCTCGCTGGCGGGGGGGCAAGCGGCCCGTGTTCAACAAGGCCGCCAATTGTTGGCGCAGGCGGGGCAGAAGTTCCTGGCCCACCTCGTCATTCTCCACGTCCGCCCGGCCGATGACTACGGCCATCTCGGCCGCCAGCCAGACCCGCCGCCAGCCGGCCTCGTCCTCCGCCGCCGGCGTTTGGGCAGGCAAGACCTGGGCCACCCCATCCAGGGCTTTCTCGCGGTTGTTCTGGTTAAAGACCAGCGCGCCAGCAGCCAGGTTGAGGGTCTCGCGCCAGGCGGGGCCTTGCGCGGCCAGTTCGGCCGCCCGCCGGCCGAAGCGACGTTGGGCCGCCAGGTGGCCGGCGGCCAGGTATTCCTGGAAAGTGCGGTGAGGGAAGGTGTAGAAGCGTTGGTCGCGGCCGCCCCGCCCGATGAGCAAGTGGGCGCGCTGCTCGGTGTACTCCAGGAATTGCTCGGCCCGGCCGTAACTGCCCAGGTGTCGTTGGGCAACCTCTAATACTTCTCGTGCGGGCAGGTCGGCCGCCTGCTCCCCCTCCGGGGCCTGGCTTTGGGCCTGCCAGCCAAGCTCCCACAGCAGCCGTTCTAGGTTTTCCTTACTGACGCCCAGGCGGGCCAGGAGGTCGGGTAGTTCGGCCGCCTTGCCCGTTTCCTTGTGCCGCTGCCAGCGCAGCAATAGGGTTTCCACGCAAGCCTGGTATAACTTGGCCCGCTGTTCGGGCAACGTGCCGTGATAGGTCTGCACCAGAGCCATGATCGTCAGGAGCATGGGGTTGGCCGCCAGATGGTTGAGGGCGCCTTTGGCGGCGTAGCGCAGGGCGCGGGCCAGGGCCTCCCCCTCCTTACGCCCCTTTTCACCCACGTCCACCATGACCGCGTACCAGTTGGTGATGAACTGCTCGATTTGGGCCGGGTTGAACGGCCGCAAGGTCTGGACGGGCGCGCCGGCCGGGGCTTCCTGTTGGTCAAAGGAGAGGACGCGACAGGTAGCCAGCCAGCGATTGCCCCCATAAGGGCCGTTGGCGAGGGAGTAGATGGCCTGCCAGATCAGCGGCCGTTGCGCCGCCGGCACTTCGTCCACCCCATCCAGGAGGAAGAGGACCCGGCCGCGTTGGGCCTGGGACTGCAAGACCGGCAGTGCGCTATCGAGTTCTTCGGCCTTCAACTGGGCGGCCACGAAATGCCACAGGGCCAGGGGGGAGGCGGGATCAAAGCGGGTCGCGGCGAAGTGGCGCAGTTCGACGTACACAGGAATAGGGGTGGCGGCCGTCCACGGCCGGTTGACCCTCTCCCCCGGCCCCTCTCCCTGGGAGGGCGAGGGGAGGTAGATCCTCTCCCCCGGCCCCTCTCCCTGGGAGGGCGAGGGGAGTAGCCGCTCCCTGGCATCGCCCTGACCCTCCTTCTGTATCGTGACCGGCCACTGCAAGACCTTGCGCCAGCCACCGTCCGGCCGCAGGTTGGCCTCAGCCAGCCCCCAGGCCAACAGGCGGAGGAGGGTGGATTTGCCGGAGCCGGGGTCGCCCAGGAGGATGAACCGTTCCTGGTCGTGGACGTGGGCCAGGGCTGAGTCGTATACCGCGATCTCTTTTTCCAGGAACTTATATACCGGGCCGGCGTCCAGGTTGACGAAGAGTTTAGCCAGGGAGAAGTGGCCGCCGTCGCGGCCGCCGGGGTCAAGGGGACTTAAGGGGAGGCGGCTGCTGCGACGGGCGACCATGTCCAGGTACGGCCGGAGGGCTTCGCTATCGGCCGTCACCCCTGGCGTCATTTCGGCGATTACCTGCCGCACCTCGGCCAACGTGGGCAGTTGGCGCAACTGGGCCTGCAACTGGCCCAGGTCATGGTGGAGGTCGCCGGTGGTCTGGTGAACACTTTGCAGGAGGTGGTGATCCTGGACGGCGGCTGGGGGGCGCGACTGGTTGACCAGGTGGTTGAAGACGGCCGTGAAAGCGGCGAACTGACGGCGGGGGTCGTAATCCACCCCTTTGAGGCGGCCGGTCTCCCGATTCCAGTCAATGATCTCTTCCGCCTCCCGCTCCAACAAAGCCGGGTTCTGCTCGTAGTAAGCCCGGCGAAAGACGGCCTGAATGGCCTCCTGGCGGAAGAAGTCGAGGACGGGCCGGGGCATATCCACCCCCCACTCGACCAGGGTGTAGGCGTAAAGGGTGTCGAAGTCGGCGTCGGCCGGCGGCCTGTCGGGGTTCAGCCCCACCCGCTTGAGGACGCGGACGACCGTTTCCCGTCGTTGGGCTGCGCCGGCTGCCTTCTCGATGGGCTTCTGTACGGCCAGTTCAATGATTGCGCTGATGACTGTTTCTAATAGGGCCATTCTGTATTTACTCAGCCAGTCCCACCCTCACCCTAACCCTCTCCCTCAGAGGGAGAGGGGGCGAACGCCTCCCCTCGCCCTGGTAGGGAGAGGGGGTGGGGGGTGAGGGTGAATCATTACAATTTTAGAACGATTTGGCAAATCGTTCTACAAATTGCTCATTGGGAATGGCTGCGGTAGGATAAGGGTATCTGTGGTGAAACATGAGGAGTTCTATGACTGGCACAACTGAAGGCGGCTATTATCGCTTCCCCACGATTCACGGTAAGACCATCATCTTCGTCAGCGAAGATGATTTGTGGACAGTCCCGGCCGCCGGCGGCCTGGCCCGCCGACTGACCTCTGACCCAGGGATGGTCTCTAATCCGGCTTTGTCGCCCGACGGACAATACCTGGCTTTCAGCGGCCGCGACGAAGGCCACTGGGAAGTTTACGTGATGGCGGCCATTGGCGGGCCAGCGCACCGCCTCACCCACCTGGGGGCGCGTTCCTGGGTGGCTGGCTGGACGCCCGACGGCCATTCCATTGTCTTCGCCAGCGATAGCGGCCAGCCGTTCGACCGCCTTTCCTTTCTACATGCGGTAGAGTTAGAAGGCGGCGAGCCGCGCCGACTGGACACCGGGCCCGCTTTCAGCCTATCTTATGGCCCAAAGGGAGGCCTGGTCATCGGCCGCCACACCTCTGACCTGGCCCACTGGAAGCGTTACCGGGGCGGGCTGGCCGGCGACCTGTGGATTGACCCGGCTGGCGACGGCGATTGGCGGCGACTCATCCGGCTGGAGGGCAACCTGGCCCAACCCTTGTGGGTGGGGCAGCGGATTTACTTCGTCTCTGACCACGAGGGGATCGGCAACCTGTACTCCTGCCGGCCGGATGGCAATGACCTGCGCCGCCACACCCACCACCAGGACTATTACGTGCGTCACCCATCTACCGACGGCCGGCGCATCGTCTACCACGCCGGGGCGGAACTATTCGTCTTCGACCCGTCTACCAATGAAGCGCGCCAGGTGGCCATTGAATATCATAGTTCCCAGAGCCAACGCAAGCGCAAATTCGTGGACGCCGGCCGCTACTTGCAAGATTACAACCTCCATCCTGGCGGGCTGGCCGTCGCCCTCACCGTGCGCGGCAAGCCCTTCGTGATGACCAACTGGGAAGGGCCGGCCATTCCTTACGGCCAGCCGGGGGGCGTGCGCTATCGCCTGGTTTCCTGGTTGAGTGAAGGCCCGCGCCTGGTGATGATCAGCGACATCGGCGGGGAAGAAGCCCTGGAAATCTACAACGTGGAACCCGGCTTCGCCCAGGTCGCCGGTGAGGAGAAGGGTGATCTGGTGTGGTCTGCGCCCACCCGACTGGATGGGCTGGACGTCGGCCGGGTCACGGAGATGCTGGTCTCGCCCATCAAAGACGAAGTGGCTCTCACCAATCATCGCTTCGAGCTAATGGTGGTCAGCCTGGCCGATAAGACTGCTCGCGTCCTGGATCGCAGCCGCTACGGCCAGATGAGCGGGATGGCCTGGTCGCCGGACGGCCGCTGGCTGGCTTATGGCTTCGCCACCACCCGCCAAACCTCGATTATCAAGCTGTGCCGTGTAGCGACGGGCGAGACCTACGAAGTGACCCGGCCGGTCTTGCGCGACACGCAGCCGGCCTTCGACCCCGACGGCCGCTATCTCTACTTCCTCTCCTACCGCGATTTCGACCCGGTTTACGACAACATCCACTTCAACCTAACCTTTCCCTGGGGGGTGCGGCTCTATTTGGTCACGTTGCAGGCCGACCTGACCTCACCCTTTGTGCCGCTGCCCCGCGCCCCTGGCGAAAAACCGCCGCGCCCGATGGCCCGCCAGGAAGTCAGCGAGACGGCCGAAACCAAAGAAGAGGAAGCCCCCACCGAAGGGGAGGAACAGCCAGAGAAAGAACCGCCAGGGTTACAGATTGACCTGGAAGGCATCGCTGACCGGGTGGTGGCCTTTCCCATCGAGGAGGGCCGCTACCGCCAGGTCAGGGCGATCAGGGACAAAGTGCTGTTCTCCTCGTTTCCTCTGGAAGGGGCCTTGCAGCAGTCCTGGCTGCCGGAAACAGTGCCATCGGCGCGCGGCCGGATCGAGGCCTTTGACCTGGTTGAACTCAAGGAAGACGTGCTAATCGAGGGCGTCACCGATTTTGACGTTTCGATGGACGGCAAGACGCTCATCTATCGCTCTGGCGAGTACCTGCGCCTGCTGCGGGCGGGCGAGAAGCCCGAACCCAACGGCCGGGGGGCTAACCGCAAAACGGGTTGGTTGGACCTGGAGCGGATTCGGGTCTCGATCAACCCGGCGGCCGAGTGGGAACAGATGTACCGCGAGGCCTGGCGGTTGCAGCGCGATTACTTCTGGAATCCCGAAATGTCGGGAGTGGATTGGCAAATGGTCTACCAGCGCTACCTACCCCTCTTAAAACGGGTGGCCGCGCGCTCAGAGTTTTCTGACCTGATGTGGGAGATGCAAGGAGAGTTAGGCACGTCGCACGCCTACGAGTTTGGCGGCGATTACCGGCCGGAACCGAAATATGATCAGGGCTTCCTGGCGGCTGATTTCCAATACGACGCCGAGAGTGATAGCTACCGGCTGACCCACGTCGTCCAGGGGGACGTGTGGGATGAAAACGCCAGTTCGCCGTTATGCCGGCCGGGGCTAAAGGTGCGGCCGGGCGACCGGCTGATTGCCGTCAACGGCCGGCGCGTAGATAAGCACACCTCCCCCCGGCAGTTGTTGGTCAACCAGGCCAATAACGAAGTCCTGTTGACTTTTGCTCTCACTCCGCCCCCCTCGCCCTCGGAGGGAGAGGGGGCAGGGGGTGAGGGTGATCTGCACACCATCTGGGTGCGCGCCCTGGGCAACGAAACTCCGGCCCGCTACCGCCAGTGGGTAGATAGCAACCGCCAGCGCGTCCACGAGGCAACCAACGGCCGCGCCGGCTACATCCACATCCCCGACATGGGCGCGCGCGGCTACGCCGAGTTCCACCGCGGCTACCTGGCCGAACTAGAGCGCGAAGGGCTGATAATTGACGTGCGCTTCAATGGCGGCGGTCACGTCTCTGGTCTCATCCTGCAAAAGCTGGCCCAACGACGACTGGGCTACGACGTGCGCCGTTGGGGTGAACCCCTGCCCTACCCCGAGGAAACGGTCAAGGGGCCGCTGGTCGCCCTCACCAACGAGCAGGCCGGTTCAGATGGCGATATGTTCTGCCACGCCTTCAAGATGATGGGCTTGGGGCCACTGATTGGCAAGCGCACCTGGGGCGGCGTAGTGGGCATCACCGTTGACGATACGCTGGTGGATGGGGGTGTCACTACCCAGCCGGCCTTCTCGCTGTGGCTGGAAGACGTGGGCTGGGGTTTGGAGAATTATGGTACGGTACCGGATATAGAGGTGGAGTACCGGCCGCAGGATTACGTGGCCGGCCGTGACCCTCAGTTGGAGCGGGCCATCGAAGAAATCTTGCAGCGGCTGGCGACCCATCCCCCGCGCACGCCCGACTTCGGTCAACGGCCGCGCCTCTCACTGCCGGTCATGTCTATTCAGACGTAGCATGATTGGCTGGCTCTTCCGACTTTGACGGGATTTGACCCGTGAAACGTGAAGCGTGAGGCATGCATACTTCTGGTCACGTTTCACGCTCTGTTTTGGGCCTTGCAGAGCCCAATCTTCTGTAAAATAGGAGTTTCAACTATGTCTACACCTATGACGTGGACTGTACGCCCCTTACGGCGTGGACAAGTTCTCATTCCGGCCGAATTTCGCCGTCAACTCGGCATTGGCGAGGAGTCCTGGCTACAACTGTCACTGCATGGAAATAGAATCGAAATCACACCGTTAGACGCCACGCCGCTTCCGCAGATGGCCTGGGCCAGAGAGTTATACGACTTGTTTGCCTCCATACGCCAGCAGGCACAGGCTATGGATAGTGCAGAAATAGACGCTTTGATTGACGAAGCTATACTGGAAGTGCGTTCTCAAAAAGCATGATTCGGGCTGTACTTGATACCAACGTCTTTCTACGGGCGCTCATAAATCCACATTCGTATTGCGGCCGGTTGCTTACGGAATTTGTTGACCAGTATGAGCTTGTGTTGTCCCCAGCCATCATTCGCGAGGTGCTGGAAGTGTTGCAGCGACCTCGCTTGTTGGCAAAATTGCCGCAAATCACGCAGATTGACGTGGTTCGTTTGATTACCTTATTTGAAGGAGCGCACGTGATTGATCCGCCAGAAGTCCCATCTGTTTCGCGTGATCCAAAAGATGATATGTTCCTGGCTTGCGCTCGCCTGGCTAACGCCAATTACCTGATAACGGAGGATAAGGACCTACTCGTACTGGCAGCCTATGAAACGACGCAGATATGCCGGCCTTCCTTGTTCATTGAACATTTGCTGACGAAGAAGGCAACGCAACTCAAATAGGAGGAACTCTTCCATGTCTATACCTGATTTCCAAACGATTATGCTGCCACTCCTTCAGTTAGCAGCCGATGGCAAAGAACATACCATTCGAGACGCTCAGGCGGAACTGGCTGTTGAACTCAATCTGTCCGAAGAAGAAAAAGCACAGTTGATTCCGAGCGGCCGCCAGCCTGTCTTTTATAATCGCGTTTCCTGGGCTAAGGCTTATCTACAGCAAGCTGGCCTATTGACTTCACCGCGCAAAGGAACTTTTCTGATCTCTCAAAGGGGCCGTGAGGTTCTAGCAAGTAAGCCGGACCGGATCACGATCAAATTCCTAGAGCGCTTCCCCGAATTTGTAGAGTCTCGCTCCTATTCGAGAAAGGAGAAGAGCAGACCAGCAGAGCAAGAGGCCACCAATGAAGATCACAAAACACCAGAAGAAAGTCTCGAAGATGCCTACCAGAAAATCCGAGGCGGACTGGCTGCGGAACTCCTGCATTACGTCAAAAATGGTTCCCCGCAGTTCTTTGAGCGTCTTGTGGTAGAATTGCTGGTGAAGATGGGCTACGGCGGCTCGCGAAAGGAAGCAGGTGAGGCGATAGGGCATAGCGGCGACGAAGGGATTGACGGCATCATCAACGAAGACCGCCTCGGCCTCGACGTGATCTACATTCAGGCCAAAAAGTGGGCGGGAACGGTCGGCCGTCCCGAGATTCAGGGATTTGTGGGAGCCTTGCACGGAAAACGAGCCAGAAAAGGCGTGTTTATTACGACAGGAGTGTTCTCCAAAGAGGCCATTGAATACGTTTCGAGGATTGACCCCAAAGTGGTGCTGATAGACGGCCGACAGTTGGCAGACCTGATGATTGACTTTGGGCTGGGCGTTGCGCCGATAGCTTCTTATGAGATAAAGCGGGTTGATACCGATTACTTTGAGCAGGGATAGTGGCAGCCCAGGCTATGCCCACAGCCTCAATATCGGCTCCAATCAAGTCCTCTACGTCGGCCAGGTCACGCAACCGGCCGGAGGCCCGCTTGTTCTGGATGAAGTCCTGCTTATTATGGATGAGCTTCTGGTGGTAAAAGCGAAAGCACAAAGTTAAATAAGCTTTCAGCCGCTGCCATGGCTGGCTCAAACTCACTGATGCCTGGCTCCATCACATCGCTTGGGTAAGGAAATTCTGTAGCGTATGGCGTCGAGAGAATAGCGGCATCCAACCAATTGGCAAAGTCGGGGTTGTGCTGAATAGCAAGTGGGTCAACGCAACCAGATCATGTGTCTTCGCCAGGGGTCTGTCCTGGAAGACGAGGAATCCCTTAATGGCCTTTTCAGCAGCCTGCTGGCGATGATAAATAGCTACGTCCAGGTAGGGGTCGGAACCCTCAGCCAGTTTTTGGGCTGAGGCAAGGTCATGCTGTGCCTTAACTAGCCAGTTCCGCACGAGCTTGAGCTTCGCGTTCATACAACACCTTCCCACTCTGAAAGATCTGATATTCCAAAGATCCCCTCACATCGCGAAAAAGATCTACTTCAGCTAGAGTTCTAACGAGAATATCTTTGGATACGCTCAGATCTTGTAAACAGCGATGGGCACGGACGGCTCGCTGAACAGGCGAGAGGTCGCTATCTGAAACAATAACCAGCAAGTCCAGGTCGCTTTGCTCAGTTGGCTCTCCCCAGGCGTGAGAGCCAAAGAGGATGATGGCCTCTGGTTCAAATGCTTCTACTAGACGGTGCGTGGTTTCCTCGAGCAGTAAGGAAGAATTCTCCTTCATGTTAGACGCGTAGACCTGTCAAGTCGTCATCATAGCTTACAACCATTATACCACAGCCACCGCGCCACCACGACGGCCGTCCCCGGCCGGGGTACACGAATAGCTTGTTACCCAATATACAGTGAGGAGGGAGCATCTGCAGTATAGTTCCTGGGCAATACCCTCGGCCGGTTATCTATCCAACTCGGATGCGGCGTTGGAGGCGGGTTAGCAGCACCGTCGCCAGCGTCAGCGTCTCGGCCGTGGCCGTAATCGCTAAGGCGGCCGGAATGGCCACCGTTCCCCAACGGCCGACAAAGAGGGCCATGATGGCCGCCCGGCCGAGTAGTTGCAGAGTGTTCGTCACCAGGGGCGTGCGTGTGTCTTGCAGGGCTATCAGGCCGCGCGTAATGACTTCGGTCGCCACGTAAGCGGGTAGGGCTACGGCGTAAGTAGTGAGGACAGTATAGGTCAAGTCGCCGGCCGCCGCCGTAAACTCCCCTCGCTCGAACAGAATCCGAATGACCAGGCGGCCGAGGAAGATCAGAGCCAGGAGGGCCGGCACGGCCAGGGCGACGACGGCGGCCAATGCTTGCAGCAAGGTGCGCCGCATTTGCCGCCAGTTAGCGGCCGCCGCCTGGTCGGCCAGGCGGGGAAAGCCAGCCTGCCCCACCGCCTGGCCGAGCAGGGCGATGGGCAGCCCCACCAGCAGCCAGGCATTGTAGATGGAGGCCAGGCTGGCCGTCTCTACCGCCTTCGACGCGAAAGCGGTATCCACAATGAAGCCCGAATAGTTGACACCAACCGAGAGGCCGTTGGGAATGAGCAGGCGCACAATTTCACGCAAGCGTTGGTCGGCCAGGTTCCACAGCGGCCGGAAGCCGCGGCCAGCCCCGGCCAAGCCGGCCGCCAGCACGACCACTTGCAGCACCGCTCCACCCAGGACACCCAGCGTCGGGCCGTAAATGCCCAAGCCGGGGAGGAAGCGGGCCAGGAGGATGCCGACGATTAGGGCCAGGTTGTAAGTGGTAATGGAGACGGCCGTCGGTAAGAACTGGTTGCGGCTGTTGAGGACGGCCGTGGCCACGCTACCCACCGCCAGAATGACCGGCTGGACGAGCATGATGCGGGTCAGTTGGATGGTCAATTGGCTGGTGGCGGCGTCGAAGCCAGGGGCCAGGAGCTTCTGCACGAAGGTTGGGGCGAACAATTCCACGGCCAGCACCAGCAGGGCGAAAACGGCCAGAAGCGTTGTCAGCACCAAATTGACCAGACGCCAGCCCGCTTCCGGCCCATCCTCGCGGTTGGTGCTGATGAGAACAGGAATCATTGCGCTGGACAAGGCCC
Source organism: Chloroflexota bacterium (assembly GCA_040751925.1). Lineage (GTDB taxonomy): Bacteria > Chloroflexota > Anaerolineae > Promineifilales > Promineifilaceae > JBFMFT01. Next base: position 3,495 of record JBFMFT010000079.1, on the reverse strand, counting down.
CGCCGGCAATGAGGCTAAAGAGAGTGTCGGGCAGGCGGAAGGCAGCGTAGTAGGCGTTGGCCGCCGCGCTGGTACCAAATTGGGCGTTGAACAAGACCTGGCGCACCGCTCCCAACCCGGCCGAAAAGAAAAACGAGGCCATCAAGATAAAACTGGCTTCGGCGATGGTAAATTCGCGCCGGAAGAGGCCGGCCAGTTGCAGTTTGGGTAAGCGGGGTATGACGACCTGGCCGCGAGGGGCGGCGGCCGGCGACGCTCGCAGCGGCTCTAACACGTCGCTGGCCTGAACGGAACCCATCCACGCGCTTTCAGCAAGGGCGGCAAATCCTCCCAACATCAACTTGGGTTTGTCAGCGGGAGGCTGGCTTAGGGGAGCGGCAATAGCGGCCATAAACGTCTCCTTGAGGTGTCATGTGTAATCCGTCATCCGTTTGTGAATGGCATATAACACAATACGGAGTACGCACCACGCCCTTGTTCTCATCTCTCGGGTTCAGTATACAATAGCCTTATTCATCGTTCAACATTTCTACCGCCGTTTCCTCGTGGGAGGCGACGTTAGCCCGATAGTGGTCGGCGGCCAGGATAGCCTCATACGCACTCCAGAATATACGCTCCTGGCCCAAATGCTCAATCATTCCAGCTCGTTCCAGGTATGAACGCACCGGGTCGTTTAGTCCGCTGAGATACATTCGCCGGCCGCTCCCCTCCACGTCTTCGATCAACTTCTCCAGGGCTTGAATACCGGTCGTGTCAATCAACGGCACCGTGCGGAAGCTCAAGATGATGTCCTGCATCGCGCCCAGGCTGGCGACGGTGTTGTTGAAGGCGTTGACGGTGCCAAAGAAGAGCGGCCCAATCACGTAGACGACCACAATCCGGTCGGCGTCGTAACGTAGCTCATACCCCTCTTCGCGCATCTTTTCCACCGAAACCGGCCGCATCACCACCTGGGCCCGGCTCATTTGCAGGACGAAAATGAGGGCGGATAAGCCCACGCCCAGAATAATGGCCTGGGTCAAGTCGAGGGCGGCCGTGGCCACCAGCGTCACCAGGAAGCTGGTCATCGCGCTCTTGAACCGCCGTCGCCAGAAGATAGTGCGTATCTCAGTCCACTCATTCATGCGGAAAGCGGTTACGGCCAGGATGCCGGCCAGGGTCGCCAGGGGAACCTGCGAAATGACCGGCCCCAAGGCCAGGGCAGCCAGCAGGATGATGGCCGAGTGAATCAGGCTGGCGACGCGGGTACGGCCGCCGCTCTTGATCACGACGCTGGTGCGGGCGATAGCGGCGGTGGCCGGCACCCCGCCGAAGAAGGGGATTAGAATGTTGCCCAAGCCTTGAGCGATCATCTCCTGTCCGGCGGCCAGTTTTTGGCCGGTCATGCGGCCGGCCACCGTCCCGCAGAGCAGGCTTTCAATCGAACCGAGGGCGGCAATGGACAGGGCCGGCACAAGAAGTTCCCCCAGGTGTTCCCAGGGAATGTGGGTTGGCAGGAGACGTTGATCCAGCAAGATGGTACGGGGGATGGCCCCGATGGTGGGTACGTCGAGTTTGAGCAGGATTGAGACGGCCGTCGTGGCGATGAGGGCTAATAAGGAGCCAGGGAAACGGGCGTTCAGACGAGCCGGCCACAAGACCATGATGAGGATGACGGCTATGGACAGGCAGACGGCCGCCAGGTTGGGTGAATAGTCAAAGCGGAAGTACGCAAAGAGCTTGACCAGGGCATTTTCGGCCGGGGCCGTCTGCACGCCTAGCAAGTTGTCAATCTGGCCGACGAAGATGATGACGGCGATGCCGCTGGTGAAACCGGCGATAACTGTAGTGGGAATGAAGTTGACGATCTGGCCCAGGTTGAATAGGCCCAATAGAAGAATGATGATACCGGCCAGCAGCCCGGCCGTCCACACGCCTTCCAATCCATAGCGGCTGGCGAGGACAATCAAGACGGCCGACATGGCCCCGGTTGGGCCAGAGATTTGGTAGCCTGATCCACCCAGACCGCCGATGAGGAGACCGGCCAGGATGGCCGTCACTAACCCGGCGGCGGCCGTTGAACCAGAGGCGATACCGAAGGCCAGGGCCAGAGGTAGAGCAACGGCGGCTACGGTTATGCCGGCCAACAGATCGCGTTGGAAGATTTGCCGGTTGTACTGGCGAAACTCGTCGCGCCAGAGTTGAATCAGATTGGGAGAAGGAAAGGAAAGACGCATGGGTAAGAAGCTCCTGAATAGGTGGAATGAGGTTATGGTCATCACGGCCACCGATTGGGCATTATAGTGAGGATGAACGGGCCGGTCAATAATTGCCGGGCTTATGCTATACTGGATAAAGGAGGCACAAGACGGACAAGGTGCGCTGGGGCTTGTTATCTACGGCGCGGATCAACCGGCGGTTGATGCCGGCCATTCGCCAATCGGCGCGGGGAGAGTTGGCGGCCGTCGCCAGCCGCTCTCAAGCGGCGGCCGACGCCTACGCCCAGGAATGGGATATTCCACTGGCCTTTGGTAGCTACGAAGCGATGCTGGCCTCCGATGCCGTAGACGCCGTCTATATCGCCCTGCCCAATCACCTGCACGCCGAATGGACGATCAACTCGTTGGCGGCCGGCAAACACGTCCTGTGCGAAAAGCCCTTCGCCCTCTCCCTGGCCGAAGTGGACGCCGTGGCCGAAGCCGGCCAGCGGTACGGCCGCGTGGTCATGGAAGCCTTTATGTACCGCTTCCATCCCCAGATGAAAACCCTGGGGGCCTGGGTGCGGAGCGGCCTGTTGGGGTCAATCGCTTACGTCGTGGGCAGGTTCGGCTTCCCTTTGCTGGATGAAAGCAACGTCCGCTGGCGGCCGGAATGGGGCGGCGGCTGCTTGTGGGACGTGGGGGCCTATCCGGTCAGCCTGGCCCAGTACATCTATGATGGGCCGCCGCTGCGGGTGACGGCCGTCCAACGCCTGGGGCAGACAGGCATTGACATCTCTTTTGCCGGGCAATTAGAATACGCCGGTGGTGGTGTGGCCCACGTCGAATCCTCTTTTCAGACCCCCTTTCACCAGGAGGCCCGCATCGTTGGTACCGTGGGTTACGTCGAGATCGAGCGGCCGTTCAACCCCCTCGAACCCGTACCTCTGAGCATGGTCTTCCGGGGCAAGGACGGCCGCTCCGAGGTCATCCCCATCGCCGACGAGTACCTGTACCTGGGCGAAGTAGAGAATATGCAGGCGGCCATTCTGGACGGCGCGCCACCTTATTTGACCCTGGCGGAGACGCGCAACCACGTTCGCACCATCTTAGCCTTGTATAAGGCGGCGGCCGAGGGGCGGGTGGTCGAACTGGCGGAGATCACGTAGGAATGGCACGCGGATAACGCGGATAGGCACGGATTCGTTTGGTTGGGGCAGATAATGGATTCACCTGCGGTTTGGCTGACGCCGGATGGCAATTATCTAGTCCAGGGGGACCTTAAGCGAATACCGATAGGTAGTGGCGTCTGGCTACC
>JBFMFT010000078.1:0-14351 GCA_040751925.1 Chloroflexota bacterium | reverse complement strand
TGCCGAAAGCAACTACCCAGCTATCGGCCGGGCGATGACGGCCGCTTTCCAGGCGGCCGGCCTTTCCAGCCGCACCTGGATCCTGCCGGTTGACACCCAGGGGAGCATCGTTCGTGAAATGTGAAACGTGAAACGTGAAAAGAGCCATCACGTTTCACGCCTCACGTTTTACGTTTCACGTTTCACGTTCCACGTGCTACACTATACCAACTCTGTTGGAGGACAAATGAATGAATGAGGCAATGCTGCTGGATTGCTACCGGCAGATGGTTTTGATCCGCCGTTTTGAACAGCGGTGCGCTGAATTGTATCAGCAAGGCAAAATTGGCGGCTTCTTGCACCTGTACATCGGGCAGGAAGCGGTGGCTGTTGGCTCGATTGCCGCCCGCCGGCCGGAAGACCACGTGATCACTGCCTATCGCGATCACGGTCACGCGATTGCCGTAGGGATTGAGAGTAAATACCTGGTGGCTGAACTGCTGGGCAAGGTGACGGGCGTCAGCAAGGGCAAGGGTGGTTCCATGCACCTGGCCGACGTGACCCGCCGCTATTGGGGTGGCTACGCCGTCGTCGGTGGGCATCTGCCCCTGGCGACGGGCATTGCCCTGGCCGAGCAGTACAAGGGAACGGAGGCGGCCGTCCTCTGCTACTTTGGCGATGGGGCGACCAACATTGGCTACTTCCACGAAGCGATGAACCTGGCTGGCGTATGGGAGCTGCCTGTTTTATTCATCTGTGAGAATAATGCCTATGGGATGGGTACGGCCGTTCATCGGGCCTCGGCCGTCAACCGCATGGTAGACAAGGCCCTGGCCTACGACATGCCAGCCACCCAGGTCAATGGGATGAACGTCCTGGAGGTGTACGAAGCTACGAGTAAGGCCCTGGCGGCCATTCGCGCCGGTGGCGGGCCGCAATTTCTGGAGACGTTGACCTATCGTTTTGAGGGTCACAGTATGGGCGATCCCTTGCGCTACCGGAGCAAAGAGGAAGTGGAGCGGTGGCGCGAGGACGATCCCATTGGTATTTTGGAGCGGCGCCTATTGGCCGATGGCGCGGCCGACGAACACACTTTGGGCGAAATAGAGGAAGCGGTTGAGCGGGAGATGGACGAGGCCGTGCAATTTGCCGAGCAATCTCCCCTACCGGCGGCCGAAACCCTCTTCGCCGACATCTATACAGAGGAGTGAAACCGCCGAGGCGATGAGAACGCAGAGTACGGAGTGATGAGTGATGAGTAACTCGTTGCTCATCGCTCATTCCTCGTCACTAGAAACTCCGCGTCTGCGGTGAGGAATGATCAGGATGGCTCGTATTACGATGCGACAGGCAATTACCGACGCGCTGCGCGAGGAGATGCAGCGCGACGAGCGGGTTTTCATTATGGGTGAAGAGGTCGGGGTGTGGGGCGGCACTTACGCCGTGACCCGCGGCTTCTACGATGAATTTGGCCCCAGACGGGTGCGCGACACGCCTATTTCCGAAATGGTCATTGGCGGGGCGGCCGCCGGCGCGGCCATGAATGGTCTGCGGCCGGTGGCCGAGTTTATGACCATCAACTTTGCCTTCCTGGCCCTGGATGCGATGGTCAACCACGCCGCCAAAGTGCATTATATGTTTGGCGGCCAGATGAAATGCCCAGTCGTCTTCCGCGCGCCGGGTGGCGGCGGCCGGCAACTGGCGGCCACCCACAGCCACACTCCCGACGTCATCTTCGCCCATTTTCCAGGGTTGAAGGTGGTTGCCCCCAGCACCCCTTATGACGCCAAGGGGTTGCTCAAGGCGGCCATTCGCACCGACGACCCCGTTCTATTCATCGAACACCATACCCTGTACCAGATAAGGGGCGACGTGCCGGACGGGGATTACCTGGTACCAATTGGGGTAGCGGAGGTGAAGCGGCCGGGTTCAGACGTGACCATCATCGCCTACTCACAGGGGTTACAGGTGGCCCTGGAAGCGGCCGAGAAATTGGCGAGAGATGAAGGCATTGAAGCAGAAGTAGTGGACTTGCGGACGCTGCGGCCGTTAGACCTGCGGCCGGCCCTGGCCTCCTTCCAAAAGACCTTCAAGGCAGTCGTCGTCGAGGAAGGCTATCGCTCCTATGGCATTGGCGCGGAGATTGCCGCCCGGCTGCAAGAAGAAGCCTTCGACTACCTGGACGCGCCCATCAAGCGGGTGGCTCAATTGGAAGTGCCGCTGCCCTATTCGCGGGAATTGGAGCAGGCGGCCCTGATCAACGCCGGACGGGTCATCCAGGCCGTCAAAGAGATTGTATGAGTTTGGGCGGGGATTAGGGGATTGGGGGATTGTTTTAGTAGAGAAATCTCCTAATCCCCTAATCCCCGCAGGAGTGTAATGGATGGCTCAGTACATCGTCATGCCCAAGCTCGGCTTTGATATGCGCGAGGGCGTGCTGGTCAACTGGCTAAGAGAAGTTGGTGATACCATCAACAAGGGCGACATCGTGGCCGAAATCGAGTCGGATAAGGCGACGCTGGAACTGGAATCTCCGGTTGCTGGCGTGTTGCTGAAGAAGCTGGCTGAGGCTGGTGACGTTGTACCCATTGGTGATAACCTGGCCGTAGTGGGCAAGGCTGGTGAGAAAGTGGAGGGGAATGGTCGGACAGCAGCGGTCTCTGCGCCCCAGCCGGAGCAGCCCAGCCCGCCTGCTACCGAAACGCCCGTCGCGAAACCGGCCGTGAGTGGGGCTTATCCCGGTGGGGTGAAGGCTTCACCGGTCGCCCGCCGAATGGCCCAGGAGTACGCCATTGACCTGACGCAACTCTCTGGCAGTGGGCCGGACGGCCGCATCCGCCGGGCAGACGTAGCCGCCTTTGTCGAAGGGCGCCGGGTGACGGCCGCCCCGCCGCCCACCCCCGCGCCTGTCGCCATGGCGGAAGAAGTGACCGAAGTGCCAACCAGCCGGCTGCGGCAGGCCATCGGCCGGCGGATGACCGAAAGCAAGACGACTATACCTCACTTCTACGTGACGGCCGAGATGGACGTGGCCCCGCTCGTTGCTTTGCGCCAACAAATCAACGCGCTGCTGCCCGAAGATGGGAAGATCAGCCTGAATGATATGGTGGTCAAGGCGGCAGCCCTGGCCCTGCGCGACTTCCCCAATCTCAATGCCAGTTTAGGGGAGGGCAAAGTTATCCGCCACAACCACATCAACGTAGGCAGCGCAGTGGCCGTTGAGGGTGGGTTGCTGACAGTGGTGCAGAAGGATACGGATAAGACGCCGTTGGCCCAAATTGCCGCCGATAACCGGACCATGATTGCTCGCGCCAGGGCTGGTAAAATCCTGCCGGCCGACGTGACCGACGGCACGTTTACCGTGAGCAACCTCGGTCCTTACGACGTAGAGAATTTCATCGCCATTATCAACCCGCCCGAGGCGGCGATCCTGGCGGTGGGGACGGCCCGCCAGGTAGCGGTGGTGGTGAATGGTGAAATACGAGTTGGGACGCGCATGAAGGCTACCATTTCGGCCGACCACCGCGTCACCGACGGGGCAGAAGCAGCCCGCTTCATGCAGAAGTTTAAGGCCTTTCTGGAAGAACCACTGAGGTTGCTATTGTAACGTATTGCGTAGTGCGTATTTCGTCACGGGCTACGCACTACGCAACAGGCAATACGCAACACGCAATACGCCTATGTCTACAATTCTGGTCATTGACGACGACGAACTGGTGTCCAGGACCTTACAGAGAGCCTTGAAAATTTACGGCTATCACGTCATGGTCGCCAACAGCGGGGCTGAGGGTCTGCAAACGGCTCGCCGCCACCGGCCGGACCTGTTCGTACTGGATATTCTCATGCCCGGCATGGATGGCTACCAGGTGTGTCGCCAGATTCGCGGCGATCCCCTCTTGCAAGAGCTACCCGTCCTCTTCCTGACGGCCAAAGCCAAAGACGAAGACAAAATTGAGGGTTTTCGGGCCGGGGCCGACGATTACCTGGTCAAGCCGTTCAACATGGAGGAGTTGCAGCTACGGGTCAAGGCCATTCTTCGCCGGAGTAGCCCACCGCCGGCCACCCCATCGAAACCTAATCAGGTCGTCGTTGGCGAGGTAACCCTGGATTGCCGCACGTTCGAGGTCAGAACGCCGGCCGGAATCGCCCTGCTGACCAACGTCCAATTCGACTTACTATACCATCTGATGAGCCACGCCGGGCAGGTCTTTACCAGCCAGCAGCTTTTACAGGACGTATGGGATTACCCACGCGACGCGGGTAGTCCTGAACTGGTACGCGCCCACGTTAAGAATCTGCGCGAGAAGATTGAGCCGACCCCTAACCAGCCGATTTACATTCGGACGGTGCAAGGGCACGGCTATACGTTTGCCGCCGAGTAATGGGTCATTGGTAATTATCAATGACCCATTGCCAATTACCAAAATGAGCCGTCCAGCCCAGCCCAGGGCGCACATCTTGGTCGTGGACGACGAGCCAGCCATCGTGGAGTCGTTGTACGACTTGTTACAGGCGCAGGGGCAAGATTACTTCATTGCCACGGCCGCTGATGGGCGGGAAGCTATCACCTATCTACACGATACACTCGCTTCGCCAGAGGATGGGGTAGACCTGGTGCTGCTGGATATGCGGATGCCGGCCACGACTGGGGCGGACGTGGTAGCCTGGATTCGCCGCCAGCCGGCCCTCCAATCGTTGCGGGTGATGATGCTGACGGCGGCCAGTGGTACCCGTGAAAAGGTGCAAGCTCTCTCGGCCGGGGCCGACGACTACGTGACCAAGCCCTATTACCCCCAGGAACTCCTGGCCCGCGTCAACAATATGCTGCGCGCCCGCCAACTGGAAAAGGAGCTACAGCGGCAGAGCCAGCAATTGGCCGCTCTCAACCGGATCAGCCATACGGTCACGGCCAGCCTGGAAACGGCCGAAGTCCTGGCGGCGGCGGTGAATGGCTTGCCGGCCATCATAGCCGTGCAGGCAGCGGCCATTTTCATGGCCGGTCAGGGGACGGCCGGCCTCGTTTGCCAACAGGTCTACAGCCAGGACGGCCGGCTAACCGCGGCCGACTTTGCCCCGGCTTCGACCAAGCGCGGGGTCATCGGCCGCGTCTTTAGCAAGAAAACGAGCCTCTGCCTGAACGATCCGCCGCAAAGCGCCTATTTTCAGGCGGAAGTGGACGCCCCGGCCGCTTTCGACACGCAATCCATCCTGGCCGTGCCATTGGTCGTTCGGCGGCGGGCGGTCGGCGTTTTGTGCGCCTATAACAAGCAGGACGGGCCGTTTACTGAGGTAGACGTTGACCTATGCGCCTCGCTGGCCGGATCCCTGAGCCGGGCGGTGGAGAACGCTTGGCTGTTCCAAAGTGTGAAACTGCGCCAGATGGAACTGCTGGAAAGCCGCAACACCCTCAACGCTGTGATTGACGGCATCTTGCACGCTATTTACACCATCAGCGACGACTGGCGGCTGGTGGCCGTCAACAAGACCAAAGCTGACCAGTTAGGCCGGCCGGCCGAAACGCTGCTCGGCCAGACCTGCTTCCAGACCTTCTTTGAGCGGGATGCGCCCTGCGAACATTGCGCGGTCGGCCGCACCATCGCCGACCAGCAGCCCCAACGCTGGACGGTGCAATGCCCCGGCCCAGACAATATGCCCCAGGAATGGGAAGTCAACGCCTACCCCGTGCCAGGGACGCAGGCAGGTTCGGCCAGGGCTGTCGTCGTCTGGCAAGACGTGACCGAGGCGCGACGGCTGGAGCAATCGCTCTTGCAGGCGGGCAAGTTGGCGGCCATTGGTCAATTGGCGGCCGGGGTCGCCCACGAGATCAACAATCCCTTGACCGTCATTAACGCCAGCGCGCAGATGCTCAAAATGGGCATTTCTGAGGAAGATGACCGCTACGAATTGGTTGACCTGGTAGCCCTGGCCGGCGAGCGGGCAGCCAGAGTGGTGCGCGGGCTATTGGACTTTGCCCGCCAGGAGCAATACGAGTTCCAGGCAGCCAACGTCAATGACTCACTCAACCAGGCCATGGATTTGCTGGCTCACCAGATGCAGACGGCCGGCATCACCCTGCGCCGCCACCTGACCGCCGATCTCCCCCTGGTGACGGCCAGTTGGGATCATTTGACGAGCGTTTGGATCAATTTGTTGATCAACGCCCGCGACGCCCTCCTGTCGCAATCTGGCGAGCGGCGCGTGGAAGTAGAGACACGCCTGGCCACCAGCGGCGACGAGGTGCAAGTGCTGGTGCATGACAACGGGCCAGGGATTGCCGCCGTCCACCTGCCGCGCATCTTCGAACCCTTTTACACCACCAAAGCCCCCGGCCAGGGAACGGGCCTGGGACTGGCGACCAGCCACCGCATTATTGCCCAACATGGGGGGATGATTGAGGCGGTCAACCGGCCGGATGGGGGGACGACATTTATCATCAGGCTACCGGTGGCGGGGCTGCGGCCGGCGACTGGGGCCACTAATGAAGCGTAATGCGGATTGCGTACCACATAGGCCAGCCACATACTTAAGCTAACAAGCGACTGGGGCCACTAATGAAGCGTAATGCGGATTGCATACACGAAAGAGCTGAGGCGCAAGCGGCGCCTGCCACTTGCCACCTGCTACCCCCACCATCTGTGACATTTGTCACCAACCAACGTGCCTTTCGTCACTGCCCCTGAAGCGGCTTGTCCATTATTCTAACAGTGGACAGCCATGCCGGCCGCCGGCCGGTGACGATTGGCTGTCGTAGCTGCTCACCCTCACCCCCTACCCCCTCTCCCTTCCAGGACGAGGGGAAGCATTCGTCCCCTTATCCTGTAAGGGGGAGGGTTTGGGTGAGGGTGGGGCTGGAGGTAGACTATGTTGAAAGAAATGAACAAGACCGCCCCAATGGTCAATAGCGAAGAACTGTTGGCGAAGGCCAAAGCTCCGGCCGCCAAAGCCATGAAGCTTCACAAATTCTATCGGGGCAAAATCGAAACTGCTCTCAAGTGCGCTGTTCACGACCTGGATGATTTTTCGGTCTGGTATACGCCAGGGGTGGCCGAGCCGTGCCGCCAGATTGCCGCCGAGCCAGAGAAGGTCTTCGAACTAACCAGCAAGTGGAACACCGTCGCCGTCGTCAGCGATGGGACGCGGGTGCTGGGGTTGGGCGACATTGGGCCGAAGGCCGGCCTGCCGGTCATGGAAGGCAAGGCCCTGCTCTACAAGTACCTGGGCGGCGTGGACGCTGTGCCTATCACCCTGGACACCAAAGACCCTGACGCCATTATCGAGACCGTTCTCCGCATCCAACCTGCCTTCGGTGGCGTAAACCTGGAAGACATCTCCCAGCCCAAATGCTTCCGCATATTGGACACTCTACGCCAGAAAGCGGAGATTCCCGTCTGGCACGACGACCAACAAGGCACGGCCACCGTCACTCTGGCCGGCCTGATGAACGCCTTGAAAGTGGTGGGCAAGCGGATTCAGAAGGCGCGAATTGTTTTCATTGGCAGCGGCGCGTCCAACGTGGCTTGCGCCCGCCTGATTTTCGCCCGTGGGGCCGATCCCGCTAAATGTACGATGGTGGATAGCAAAGGTATCCTCGGCCGTCATCGCCAAGACCTGGAAATGCGAAAAGCCGAATACGTGGATAAATGGCGGCTGTGCCAGATCACCAACGCCGACGGGCGGGTGGGCGGCATCGCCGAGGCTATGGCCGGGGCCGACGTGATCATTGCCCTCTCCCGTCCCGACCCCGCCACCGTCCGGCCGGAATGGATTCAGACTATGAACGAAGCTCCCGTCATCTTTGCCTGTGCCAACCCATCGCCAGAAATCTGGCCCTGGGTGGCCAAAGAAGCGGGCGCGGCGGTGGTAGCCACCGGCCGTTCCGACTTCCCCAACCAGGTCAACAACTCCCTCGGCTTCCCCGGCATCTTCCGCGGCGCGTTGGACGTGCGCGCCCGCACCATCACCGACGATATGTGCTTCGCCGCCGCCGACGCCCTGGCCGAGCAGATTGGCAACGAGTTGGACGAAGACCACATCTTGCCGACGATGGAAGATTGGGAAGTCTTCGCCAGAGAAGCGGCCGCCGTTGGTCTGGAAGCCCAGGCGCAAGGCGTGGCTCGCCGGCCGGTCAGCTACGACGACCTCTACGAACACGCCCGCGCCATGATTCAGCGCTCCCGCAATCTGACCCAGATGATGATGCGGGAAGAGTTTATACCAGAACCAGATGAGGATTAAAGAATGGTAGCAGGTGGCCGGTAGCAGGTGGCCGGTAAGAAATGCCACTTGCCACTTGCTATCTGCCACAACCCGGAGGTTAGACCATGTACGACTTAATCATTGTGGGCGGCGGGCCGGCCGGACTGACGGCCGCCATCTACGCCATTCGTAAACGCTTAAACGTCTTCCTGGTCAGTCAGGATTTGGGCGGCAAGACCAATTACCGCCTGGAAATACCAGGCATGGATACCCACCAGGTCATTCGCGGCCTGGAAGTCGTAGAGAAATTCTGGCGCGAACTGGATTACCTGGACTTTGCCCGCCACCTGGAACGGGTGACGGCCGTCACCAAGACCGGAGAAACCTTCACCGTGCGGACGGCCGGCGGCGCAGAACTGAAAGCCAGAAGCGTCATCTGGGCCACTGGTTCCCGAGTCAAGCAGTTGGGCGTGCCGGGCGAGCGTCGTTTCTTGGGTAAGGGTCTGAGCTATTCGGCCCTCAGCTACGCCCCCCTGTTCATTGACAAGCGGGCGGTGGTCATCGGCGACGGCCGCCTGGCCTTGCGGGCCGTAGGTGAACTCGGTCAACTGGCCGCCACCGTCCACCTCATCGCCCCCATGCACGGCCTGTTGGACAGTCCACTGGCTCAGAAGTTAGCCAAAAATCCCAGGGTGGTTATCCTGGATCGCTACAAAGTCAAGGCCATCCAGGGCGACACCCACGCCGACCGGGTGGTGGTTTCCAGCCCAGAGGGAAAGGACGCCGAAATCGCTACCGACGTGGTCTTCGTCGAGTTGGGCTTGCTGCCTAATTCGGAACCACTCAAGGGGTTGGTGGAAATGGACGATGAAGGGCGGGTGATGATAGATAACCTCAACCGCACCACCTGTCCCGGCCTCTTCGCCGCCGGCGACGTAACCACTGCCTGCGCGGAGCAGGTGCTAATCTCGGTCGGCGAAGGGGCCAAGGCTGCCCTGAGCGCGTTCGAGTATTTGCTGCCAACCCTGTAGCGGTCTGTTAGACCCCGCAGGTCTCCGAGACCTACGGAGTCTGAGACCATAAGGGAGGTGAGCTTTTTATGGCAACTGCCAACTACGACGGCCGCCTGACAATCCTGGACCGGCTAAACCAAACGGTCAACGAGGCGGCGGCCCTCTTTAGCGCGGCCGACGAATCCCTCTGTGATGGTCATCAAACCGCCCGCCAGGTCTTATCCCACCTGGTTTTCTGGCATCGGGAGTACGTGCAAATACTCAGGGCCTTGTTGCGTGGGCGCGAGCCACTTCTGCAAAGCGGCTCATTCGCTGCCCTAAACGCCCAAGCCGCCTGTGAGTTTAGCGACCAATCGCTGCCCGCCCTGGCCGGCCGCCTAACCGAGTTACAAGCCCAACTAGATGGGCTGGCCCGCCAACTACCCGACTGGACGGCCGATTTCCCCGTCAAACGAGGCGGCCGTCATTGGAGCATCGAAGCCCGCCTGTGTACAATAGAGTCCCACATCCGCAACCACCTGGTCGCCCTCCAACGGGCTGCCCGTCATGGCGCGGCCTGGGTGCGAGCCTACTATCCGACCGCCGTTCAGGCGACACGGATGGGCGGGGTTCACTGATTGAACGGGGTAGGGCACGCTTTTAGCTTGACCCGATTCAGTCAAGTTGAAAACGTGACCTACAATAAATGTGACCTACTGATAGATATGGTTGAAATTCCGCCCCACCAGGTTGAACACCACACCTACACCGACCCCCACCGCCAGGCTTCGGGCCTGTCGGACATTATCCTCGGCGGGCAAGATGGGTTGGTCAACGTCCTGGGGGTCATCCTGGGCGTGGCCGCCGCCACCGGCGACCAACACGTTGTCCTGGTCGCCGGATTAGCCGCCACCTTCGCCGAATCGGTCTCCATGGCCGCCGTCGCCTACACCTCCACCCTGGCCGACTCCGACTTCTACGAAAGTGAGCGGGAGCGGGAACACCGCCACATCCTTTCCGTGCCGGAACTAGAACGGAACGAAATCCGCGAGATTTACCAGCGCAAAGGCTTCGAGGGACGGATGCTAGAGCGGATCGTGGATACTATCACCGCCAATAGGGACGTGTGGGTGGCGGTGATGATGGCCGAGGAACACCAACTGACGCCGGTAGACCGCCGCCACGCCCTGCGCTCCGGCTTGATTGTAGGCGCCTCGGCCGTCGTCGGCTCGCTCATACCCCTGGCCCCCTTCGTCGTCTTGCCTGTAATCCTGGGGATGTGGGCTTCTATCCTGGTGGCGGCCGTCACCCTGTTCGTGGTGGGGGCCTATAAGGCCCGCATGACCGTCGGCCATCCGGGCAAGAGTGGGTTGGAAATGGCTGTCATCGGCACGGTCAGCGCACTGGTTGGCTACATGGTGGGTGTATTGCTGAAAGTGCCGGCGACGCCCTAAAAGTAATGCGTCATGCGTAAAAGAACGGATTACGGATTACGACGAGGTGTACGCAGCTAATTTCATTACCCCTATATCTACAGGTGAGGCTAATGGAACACCGTCAAAGTTCACGGTCGGCTGCAGCAGCGGGTGATGCTGGTAGATAAAGCTGACGTCCGCGCCGGCCAGTCGTGTGAACAACTGGCCATCCTGCTCACGTTGCACCTCGAACCGGCCGCTTTGGCTCAAAGCAGAACGCAGGGCGTCACGTTCTTCGATTTCCAGATGCCTGGTGAAAGAAAACCAGTCCAGGTCAGTTGAGATGCGATGCCCAATCTGTAGAGCCAGAGCCGTCCCCCCAGCTAAATAGAAGTCACTCAGAGCGGACTGACCTTTGAGGATTCCTAAGGCCTCACGGCACTCGGCCGTAATCGCCTCTTCGTAAAACCTTACATTGCCCATGCTTTGGTTCTAACCGCCCATTCAGGCGCAACGAAATCCTGCACGTTGAGATAAAGTCGCCACAGGGCGAATGAACGAGGGGAAAGCAAACGAAAACCATGTCGCCTGACCCACTCCGCCAGTCGCGTTTCCCCATAGCGTTCAAACAACCAGTTTATTTCGGCCCACGACCCCCGTTCGAGAATCCGCTCGATGACCACCCCGGCGTACTCGGTGAGGTTCATCTCCTCGAAATCATATTCGGGAAAAAGCCACTCGCTTGAGCGGGGCAAACCATTAGCGGCCAGTTCAATCGTCATCTAAAGGTAACTCCGGTAAACCGGCTCATACATCTGGGCCCGCATAGCCGCCAGCAGGTCATCCGGCTCCAGCGTGGTCGCCAAACCCTGGTCGTAGGCCACCCGGCCGACGGCCGCCGCCAGCCCCGCCGACACCTCGCGGATGCGGCTGAGGGTCGGGTAAATGCGCCCCTGGGCCAGTTCGTCAGGCGTGACCGCCCCGGCCAGGGCTTTGGCCGCTGCCATAAACATCTCATCCGTCACCTGCTTCGTGCCACAGGCCACCACGCTCAAGCCCATGCCAGGGAAGATGTAAGCGTTATTCCCCTGACCAGGGACGTAGGTGCGGCCGTTCAGCCTAACCGCCTCAAACGGACTGCCACTGGCGAAAATCGCCCGGCCGGCCGTCCAGCTATAGGCTTGCTCGGCCGTACACTCCGCTTTAGACGTCGGGTTCGACAGAGCCAGGATAATGGGCCGCTCATTGAAGGCCGCCATTCTTGCCACAATGGGCTGCGTAAAAGTGCCGCCCTGCCCCGATACACCGATGAGAGCCGTGGGCTTAAGGTCTTCGACGGCCGCGAGCAGGTTCGGCAGGAAGGGATAGTCGTGGGCGTAAGGGAGCTTGTGTTCGGCCAGGTTATCCCGGCCCTTGACCACCAATCCCTGCGAATCCACAAACCAACACTGGCGGCGGGCCGCCTCGGTCGCCACCCCCTCTTCGACCAGGGCCGCCACGATCAAGTCGGCAATGCCGATGCCCGCTTCACCCGCCCCCAGGAACAAGAAAGTGTGATCTTTGAGTCGGTTGTGCGTCAGGCGCAAGGCTGAGTACAGTCCGGCCAGGGTGACGGCCGCCGTCCCTTGCACGTCGTCATTGAAGGTGCAAACCCGCTGGTGGTACTTTTTGAGCAGGCGGAAAGCGTTGGTATTACCAAAATCCTCGAACTGGATGAGGGCCTGGGGAAAGCGGGCTTGTACGGCCGTGACAAACTCCTCGATGAAGGCATCGTAAGCCGCCCCCCGCCACCGCCGTTGGGCCAGGCCAATGTAGAGCGGGTCATTTAGCAGCGTCTCATTGTTCGTGCCTACGTCCAGGGTGATCGGCAGAGTGAGGGCCGGGTCAATGCCCGCACAGGCTGTGTACAGCGAGAGCTTTCCCACCGGAATCCCCATGCCATTAGCTCCCAGGTCACCCAGCCCCAGAATGCGCTCGCCGTCGGTGACCACGATCACCCGCACGTCGTCGTAAGGCCAATTCCCTAGCAGGTGAGCAAGCTGGCCCCGGTCGTTGGCCGAAAGGTAGAGACCGCGCGGCCGGCGATAGATATGCCCATACTCCTGGCAGGCCTGCCCGACAGTAGGGGTATAGATAATGGGCATCATCTCTTCCAGGTGGTCAATCACCGTGCGGTAAAAGAGGGTCTCATTGCGGTCTTGCAGGCTGACCATGAAGATATACTTTTCCAGCGTGGTCGGCTTCTTCTGGAAATTCTCCATGATACGGGCCTCTTGTTCCTCCAGGGCCAATACGTGCGGGGGCAATAAGCCGCGCAAATGGAAGGCTTCTCGTTCTTCTCTGGTGAAGGCCGTCCCCTTATTGAGAATAGGGTCATGCAGTAACTCTACGCCGGTAGGAAATGGACGGCCGGCGTGGACGGGCAAAGTGGGTTGGGGGGTAGACATAGGTTGCGCCTCCACTACTCCATTGTCTCCACCTGATAGGCGTTCACCTTCACTGCGTTCCCCTGGCCCAGCAGGAATTGAAAGAGACGGGTCACGGCCGACGGCGGAATTCGCCGCACACTCCGCACCTGTAGATTGCCCAGTTCGGCGTCGGTGGTCACTTTGGCTTGCAGGGCCATCCCCACCGGCCGCGAGACAATCAGCGAAACCAACGCGGCCAGGATCGCCCCTGGCAGCCCGTTGATAAACACCGAAGCGTCCGTGCCGCCGCGCTTTTGGCGACGCTGTTCCAGGCCAAAGGCCATTTGGGCGGCCAGGGTGGCCATCGTGGCCGTCGTCAGCAACACTGTCCCACAATTGGGGTGAATAGCCAGGTGATGCTCTCCCTTTTTCAAGCGGGTATAGGCCTCTTCGACGGCGGCGATAATCGCCTCGTCGCCCAAATTGCCATAGATGTTCAGAAAAAACCCCTGCGGGGTAGAATTGCCCTGCGCGCTGAAGCCACGATGATGCTCACTCAGAACGTGGATCGTGGCGTGTTCCAGGGCGTGATTCCGGCGCGTCCGGCTTAAGATGTCTCGCAGCATAGATACCTCCAACGGGTTATTGTAGGACAATTTTCTAAAATTGTCCTACAAAAGTAGGTAAACCCAGATCGGGCATCGGCCGCCCGGCCAGAAAGGCGGCGAGAGCGGCGCGAGTAGCCTGGCGGTCATCCCAGGGGTACTCGATGGTACCAAAGCACATAGATTGCTCGTGGCCCTTGCCGCAGACGAGAACTAAATCCTCCGGCCGGGCCAACGTCAGGGCCTTGTAAATGGCCTGCCCCCGATCCGGCACGCGCCAAAAGGTTTCGCCCTCGATTCCACCTTGCGAACGGCAACCCTCCGCCATCATCGCCAGAATCTCCGCCAGCGATTCCGTGCGCGGGTCTTCGGCCGTCAGCACCGTTAAATCCGCCTGGCGAGCAGCAATCTCTGCCATCAATCGCCGTTTCATCACGTCGCGCTTACCCGCGCTGCCAAAAACCGCAATGATGCGCCCGTGGACCATCCCCCTGGCCGCTTCGATGACTCTGGACAGGGCGTTGGGCGTGTGGGCGAAGTCTACCATGACCAGGAATGGTTGGCCACCGTCAATGCGCTCCATCCGGCCGCTCACCTGCTGTAACGCCTGCAAGCCAGTCTGAATGGCCGCCGGCCCAATCCCCAAACCGACGGCCGTCGCCGCCGCCGCCAGCATATTGTAGACGTTGAAACGGCCGACCAGCGGTGTGGAGATGGAGCAGGAGGGCAGGGGAGCGGGGGAGCTGGGGAGCAGGA
>JBFMFT010000077.1:0-14563 GCA_040751925.1 Chloroflexota bacterium | reverse complement strand
CTGCGGCCGTACATTTTGGACAAACTGCCTTTTGATCTACAAGAGAGCAGAGGATCGCCCTAAACACCGGAGCCGGCCGCCGAGAGTGGAAAAGAAAACCTGACAGGTCTCCAAAGACCTGTCAGGTTTATTATCGCCTTATCCCGGCCGAATTACCTGGGCAAGCCGCCTATTTGGACGAGAGTGATCAGGTTCTCCAGATAGGCCGTGATCACGTCGGCCGCCCAGTCGGAGACCCGTTTGCCCCGTTGCAAGTCCGTCTGGTTAATGGCCCCACGCAGCAGGTTGATGGCCCTGGCCGTGCGGCCGCGCTCGTATGCGCTTTCCGCACCTTCCACCCTGGCTACCAGCTTGGCTTCCAGGGCCGGATCTAGGTCGGCGTCGGGCAGCGAGGCCATAAAGGCGATCAAGCCGTCGAAGGTGTCCAGGCAGCCGTCGCCATCGGCGTCGTAGCCCTGATGGTTGTCCAGTGGGCAGGCGTCTACGGTGTCGGTCACGCCGTCGCAGTCGCTATCGGGCGCGTCGCACCGCTGTAGTAGGGGGAGCGTTGCCAGGTCGAGCATGACCAGCCGTTGGTGATCGGCCAGGAAGGGCTGCTTGGCCGCCCGCGTGCCGAAAAGACCGGCCAGGTCGAGCAGCAGGTCGGCCATAGGATTGTTGTATTGGCCGGCGTTCCATTGGGAGTTGCCGGAGTCGAACATGGAGCCCACGTCCATGTCGGAGTTGGCGTCGGTGATCCAGGCGAACTGGGCAAGGCCGAACTCGTGCGTGCCGAACAGGGGGCCGTCGTCGGCAAACAACTCCTCCGGCGGCAGGGCGTGGACTTCGATCTCGATACCCACGTCGGCCATGTTGGCCACAAAGACGGTGTAGATGTCCTGGCGCAACTCCGAGTCGGTCGTGTAGTAGGTGATACGCAGCCGGACGCCATCGCGTTCACGAATGCCGTCGCTGTCTTCGTCCACCCAGCCGGCCAGTTCCAGGATGTCCCGCGCCAGTTGCGGATCGTAGCCATACTGTGGCAACCCATCACCGGCGTAGGCCCAGTGGAAGGAAGGCAGGTAGCTGTCCCAGATAGGCGACGATGGGTAGGTGGCGGCGATGATGGCTGCCCGATCCGTACCGTAGGCAATGGCCAGGCGCACGGCCGCCTCGCTTACAATGGGATCCGCCATGTTGAAGGTCAGGTGGTCGTAGATGGGTGCGGGCAAGTCGAGCGTGAAGTCAACCGTTATCGTGCTACCGGCCGCCACCACCACTTCGGTCGCGCTCTCGAAGATCGTCTCCTCATAGTATTCGCGGGAGTAGCCGCCGCCATCGGCCCAGAGGCGGTAACTCCCTTCGGGCAGGTCGCAGCTATAGTGACCGCTCCCGTCAGGGGAGGTGATGAACAGCTCTTCGCCAGTAAAGAAGTCGTCGAAGTGAACGGTCGTGTCGGCTACCGGCGTCAGGCCATCGGCCGCGTAGACCGCACCCATGACGTCCGTGCCGGCCGGGCAGGCATAGGCCACGTCTATCCGGCCGTCGCAGTTTTCATCGGGCCAGATGCAGCCCTGGAAGAGCGGCAGGATGGGCAGGTCGTTCATCACGATTTCCTGATGGTCACTGGCGAAGGGTATCTTCTCGGCGCGGGTAGGCGCGGCCGTAGCCTGGGCGGCCAGGGCGTCGGCGGCCGGGTTGCTGTATTGGCCGGCATTGGCCCAGGCATCGGTGACGAAGGCGTTCCAGGGATCGTCCGCGCCGGTGTCGTCGTTCACGTCAATCGCCCAGCCCAACAGGGCCAGGTCGAAGTCGTGCTGGTCGTAGATCACCGTCAGGAAGGTAGACCAGTCCATGAGATTGAGTTCTACCTCGATGCCCAGGTCGGCCATGTTGCTGACGAAGATCGGGTAGGTCGCTTCGCGCACCCAGATGCCAGTGGGAACGGCCAGCACCAGGTGCAGACGCACACCACCCTTCTCGCGGACGCCGTCGCCATCCTCGTCTACCCAGCCGGCGGCCGTCAGGGTGTCTCTTGCCAGTTGCGGGTTGAAGTTAAAGTCCGGCAGCCCCTCACCCGTGTAAGCCCAATGCCACGACGGGAGGTAACTGTCGAGCAAAGGTGACGCCGGGTAAGTGGCGGCGATGATGGCCGCCCGGTCGGTACCGTAGATGATAGCCTGGCGCACTTGCGTGTCACTCAGGATGGGGTTCAGCAGGTTGAAGCTCAGGTAGTCGTAGCGGAAGCCGGGGGTGTCCAGGGTGAAGATCAGGTCATCCCGGCCGACGCCGCCGATTACCTCGACGGCCGTGGCATTCTCCAGGATGGTTTCGGAGAAGTATTCCCGCGAGAAGCCCAGGTTCACGCCGGGGCCGCCCGACCACCAGTTAGCCCACACCCGATATTGACCGTCGGGCAAGCCGCAGGTGAAGTTACCGTCGCCGTCGGTGGTCGTGTAGAACAGGGCTTCACCTGTGTTGAAGTCGTCGAACTGCACGTGGGCGTCAGCGAGCGGCGTCCGGGCATCGGCCTCAAGGACCGTCCCGCTCACCGTCAAGCCACCGCTACAGTCAAAGGGCGGTACTTGCCAGTAGTAATTGGTGAAATCGCCGTCGGGGTCGTTGCGGTTGGCTTCGATGTACTGGTCGGTTTCCAGGTCGAGGGTCTGCCACTCCCAAGGTTCGTCGCCCGGCACACTGTAGTCGCTCGACCAGTTACCGAGGTCGTCGGCCCATTCGCGGCGGCCGACCCACAAGGAGCCGTCGTTGACGTTGAGGTAGACTTCACTGTTAGGGTCGGCCGTGCCGTAGATCACGTCGGCGTCAAAGTCTACAGCGGTGATGACCAGGTTGGTCACAACCAGGGTTTTAGCCGTGTCGCCGTCGGTCAGGGTAATCACCTGCCCGGCCTGCAACGTCCAGGTCTCACCGAAATCGAACAGGACGAAGGTCTGGTTCGGGTCCCACTCGGCCGGCTCCGGTATGCCCGTGGCCGTGTAATCTACACCAGGGCCGTTGGTGGGATCGCCAATGGACAAGGTGACGGTAATCCCCAACAGCCATTGATAGCCATGTACCTGATTTTCGACCAGGCGCGCGCCAAAGTTGGGGTTGAAGACCCACCAGCTATACTGGGTGGTGTCGCCATCCTCATCACTCTGGCGGGCTTCACCGCCGCTGCCAGGGATCAAGTCGTGGGTGGCGGTTTCCCAATCCTCGTCGCCGGGTACGGAGAAGTCGGCCGTCCAGTTGCCGAACTCGTCAGCTACCTCGTGGCGGTCGGCGCAGTTGATCCAGTTGCAGACGTTCACGTCTACGTCGCTGCCGGGCGCGGCCGTGCCAGAGACCGTATCGGCGTCCTGGTCATAACCCGTCACCGCCAGTTCCCTGACCACATGGGTCTTGGTGGTCGTGCCATCCGTTAGCTCCACCACGTGGCCGGCCTGCATCGTGTAGCGGTCACGGTAGTCAAAGTAAGCGAAGGTCTGGTTGGGGTCCCAGTCGGCCACCACGACGACGGCCGTATCGGTGTAGTCCGGGTACTCCGGCGTGCCTGGGTCGTCAATGGTCATGGTCAGAGTCGCCCCCAGCGGCCACTCGTTAGCGTGAACCTGCTCATCCACGAGCCGGACAGTGAAGTTGGGATTGGGTACGTTCCAACCGATTGCTGTACTATCACCATCCTCGTCATTCTGGTTGGCGCTGCCGCTATCTCCTGGTTTGATGTCGTAGGCCGGGTTGCCGTCGCCAGGAACGGAGAAGTCGGCCGTCCAGTTACCGTCAGCGTCGGCCATCAGGTTACGGTTGTTGCAGTAACCAGGCCAACAAACTCCCACCCATAGATCGGTCAGCGGTTCGGCCGTACCTGTTACTGTGTCCGCATCCACGTCTATGGCTGTCACCGATAGGCCGCCCCTGACCGTGTGGGTCTTGGTAATCTGGCCGTCGCTCATGGTCACCAGGAAGCCTGGCTGAATCTGGAACTCTGGCGGTTGAATGAACTGGACGAAGGGGCCACAGCAGGGATCGTAATGAACGGCCTGTGCATCTGTGAAGTCAGGCGACTCTGGGGTGCCGGGATCGTCTACCGTGAGCGTGACAGTGACCCCCATCGTCCACTGGTAGCCGTGTACCTCGGTGTGGCCTGGGTTGAGCCAGACGTTGAAACTGGGCAGGGGAAGGCCCCAACCCCAGCGAGTCTGGTCGCCGTCCTCGTCGCTCTGGCCGGAGTCACCACCCATCCCCACTGTAATGTCGCGGATGTCCTGCTCGTCGGGCAGGTCGCCGGGGTGGGCAAAGTCGGCCGTCCAATTCCCACTACCATCCGTTGTTTCATGGCGGTTGGCGCAGCCCATCCAGTCACACGTCCATACATCTACGTTGGTGCCGGGGTCGGCCGTGCCGGAGACGGTGTCGCTAACTATGTCTACGACCGTGACCATCAGATTCGTAACGACGTGAGCCTGGACTTCACTGCCTTCGGTCAGGGTGACTTCCATGCCGGCCACGATGTCGTAAGCAATCGGCCGCAGGTCGAAGTTGAGATTGCCCCAGTCGTCGGCCGTCTGCACGGCCGTGTAATCCACACCCTGCCCATTACCAGGGTCGTCAATGGTCAGGCTCACGTTGGCCCCGGCCGTCCAGCCCCAGCCCTCGACGCGGTCTTCGTTCGGCCGCGTGCCCAGGTGTGGGTCAGGCACGTTCCAATCGAACTGGGTGCCGTCGCCGTCTTCGTCAAACTGCTCCGCACCGCCCCAGGTGCCCGGCGCGATGTCCATAGTCAATTGTTCGTCGCCCTGGGGGCCAGGGTGGGCGAAGTCGGCCGTCCACAGGCCCATCGGGTCGGTGACGACGTAGCGGTTGGCGCAATTGCCCGGATCGCAGGCCCAGACGTGAACGGCCGCGCCAGGGTCGGCCGCGCCGCTCACCGTGTCCAGGTCCACGTCCATGGCCGTCACGGTGAGATAGAAGACGGCGTGGGACTTGGCGGAGAGGCTATCGGTCACGGTGACCAGGAAGCCGGGCAGAATGTCCGGCGCATCGGACAGGTTGAAGTTGAAGTTGCCCCACTCGTCGGCCGTCGTCGTGGTGGTGTAATCCACCCCTGGCCCATTGCCGGGGTCATCCAGCAGGAAGGTCATCGTGGCATTGGCTGGCCATTCCCAGCCGTGGGCGTAGTCGCGGTTGGGGACGACGCGGAAGTTGGGATTGGGGATGCGCCAGCCGATCTCGGTACCATCGCCATCGTCGTCGTTTTCGGCCGCGCCGCCGCCGGTGCCAGGCACCAGGTCGAGCGTGGTCTGTTCGTCGCCTTCGTCGCCGGGAATGGCGTAATTGGCGGCCCAGTTGCCGCTGCCGTCGGCCGTTTCGTGGCGGTTGGCACACTGGTACGGGTCACAGGCCCAGATGTCTACCCGTTTGCCGGGGACGGCCGTGCCGGAGACCACGTCCGTATCTTTATCCGCGCTGGTGACGCTCAGGCCGGTGATGAGGTGGACTTTGGTGGAATAGCCATCGGTGACGGTGACTGTTTGCCCGGCCGTGACGTCGTAATAAGGCCCGGTGTTGAGGCCAAAGTTGCCCCAGGCGTCGGTCATGGCTATGCCGGTGTAGTCCACACCCTGACCATTGGCCGGATCGTCAAAGGTGATGGTAACGGTGCCATTCATCTGCCAGTCCCAACCATTGACCCAGTTGCCGTCGGGTGAAACTCTGAAAGTTGGATTAGGTACGTGCCAGTCGTATTGCGTACCGTCACCGTCGGCGTCTAGCTCTTGGGCGGAGCCGCCTATGCCTGGCACGAGGTCTATCACGTCTTGTTCATCGCCCTCGTCGCCGGGTACGGCGAAGTTGGCTGTCCATTGGCCGCTGCCGTCGGCCGTTTCATGCCGGTTGACACAGTGAGTCGAATCACAGGCCCACACGTCAATACGCGCCCCAGGGTCGGCCGTGCCGAAGACGGTGTCGGTGTTCTCATCCTGACCCGTGATAGCCAGATTGGTGATCACATGGACTTTGAGAGATACACCATCCGTTACCGTCACTGTCTGCCCGGCAACCACGTCGAAAGATGGCTGCGTGTTGTGGCCGAAGTTGCCCCAGGCGTCGGTGGTGGCTGTCCCGGTATAGTCTACACCTGGGCCGCTGGCCGGGTCATCAATCTGGATGGTGACGGAACTATTCACTGTCCAGTCCCAGCCATTGACCCAATCGTACTGGTGGGAGGCGTTGAAGCGGGGATTGGGGACGTACCAGTCGAACTGGGTAACGTCGTTGTCTAAGTCAGAATCGGCCGCGCCGCCCCCATTGCCCGGCACGATGTCCCAAATGGTCTGTTCGTCGCCCATGGGGCCGGGATGGGCAAAGTCGGCCGTCCAAACCCCGCCCGCGTCAGCCGCCGGGTGGCGGTCGGCGCAGCCAGAGGGGCCGCAGACCCACACGTGGACGACGCGGCCGATGCCGGCCGTGCCGGTGACCGTGTCCGCGTCCAGGTCAATGTCGGTCACAGACAGAGTCAAGATTTCGTGGGATTTGCTGCTGGTACCATCGGTCACAGTGAAGAGTGCCCCTGGCACAATGTCCGGCGCGGGTTGCAGGTCGAAGTTGACGTTTCCCCATTCGTCGGCCGTCTGCACGGCCGTGTAGTCCACCCCCGGCCCATTGCCGGGGTCATCCATGGCCAGGTTCACGTAGCTGCCGGTCGCCCACTCCCAACCGTTCACGTATTTGTTGTTGACGGTCACGCTAAAGCGGGGTTGGGGTACGTGCCAGTCGTATTGCGTGCCATCGGCGTCATCGTCCATTTCTTCGGCCGAACCGTTGACCCCTGGCGTCAGGTCGAAGAGGGTTTGTTCGTCGCCCTCGTCACCTGGCACAGAGAAGTCGGCCGTCCAGAAGCCGACGCCGTAAGCTGTTTCGTGGCGATGGGCGTCACCCACCCAGACGTGAACTCTTGCGCCAGGGCTGGCCGTGCCGGAGACCGTATCCGCGTCTACGTCCATGCCGGTCACGGCCAGGTACGTGACCCAGTGGGTCTTGGTATTCAGGCCGTCGGTAACGGTGATGGTCTGCCCGGATTGCACGTCAAAGGCCGGCCAGGTGTTGTGGCCGAAATTGCCCCAGGCGTCGGTGGGCGCGACGGCCGTGTAATCCTCACCAGGGCCATTATCGGGGTCGTCAATGGCGATGGTCACACTGCTGTCGGCCGCCCACTCCCAGCCGTTCACCCAGTCATTGAGGTAAGAAGTGTTGAAGCGCGGCTGGGGGATACGCCAGCCATACTGGGTGCTATCGCCGTCCGGGTCATGCTGGCGGGCCTCGCCGCTACTGGCCGGCGCGAGGTCGAGGGTGTTTTGCTCAAAGTCCTCGTCGCCAAAGACAGAGTAATCGGCCGTCCAGTTGCCAGAAGCGTCGGCCGTTTCGTGGCGCGTGGCGCAGCCGCCAGGGTTGCAGGCATCCACCCAGACCTCGCTGCCGGGGTCGGCCGTGCCTGACACGGTATCCAGGTCGGGATCAGCCCCGGTGACGACCAGGTTGGTGACAATGGTCGCCCGTGTGGAGAGGCCATCGGTCAGGGTCACCGCCTGGCCGGCCGCCAGGGTAAAGACCCCCTGTAGCTGGAACTGGGCCCAGGTATTGTTGCCCGGATCCCAGGGGGCATCAACGACGGTCACATTGTCCGTGTAGTCCGCGCCAGGGCCGTTGCCTGGGTCGTCTATGGTCATGGTCACTGTACTTCCCAGGGGAAATCCATAGCCGTGAACCTCTTGCTCGACCAGCCGGGCCGAGAAGCTGGGATCCGGCGACTGGCCGCTCAGGATAGGCGGTATCATCAGGAGAAGTATGGTTAGAACTAAGAGAGACAGGAAAACAAAGCGGTGGCGCAGGCAAAAAGCCACAGCCCGGCCGCCGCCAGAAGTTAGACCTATGAACAGGCGCATGTTGGACCTCCCTTCCCATCATCAGGAAGTAAAACAGGGCCGAGGGAGCTGGTCAAGGAAACGGCCGGGCGGCATCATTCTCCGACCTTCCAGCATCCCCCGCCGTTGGAAAGACAGCCCACCTCTTGGATTATGATAGGACAATCATCCTATTGACGGTAGTGACAAATGTCATGAGTCAGGGCGACGAATGTCACCAGCTTGGAAACCTGACAAGTTTCTGATACCTGTCAGGTCTTTCCAACACCGTGTTGGCGTTTGACCATAGCCAGAATGTGGGGTATGCTTGATTCACTTATTGGTAATGAATAGCAACTAGGTGAAAGCCCGGACTGGCCTGGTTCGGGCTTTTTGCTTGGTAACTGCTCAGGCTCTTTGTAGAAACCGGGTTTTTTGCGGGAAATGGCGATGGTTATCCAGAGAAAAACCTGGTTTCTGGCTGAGTAGATACTTTGCTTGTAAGGAAGGTGTATGGTGAAAAAATCAAACTTGAAAGTGGCTGATGACGTGGTGGTGAGCCTGGCTTATACGCTGCGCCTAGACAATGGTGAAATCTTCGACACG
This sequence comes from Chloroflexota bacterium, assembly GCA_040751925.1. Taxonomy (GTDB): domain Bacteria; phylum Chloroflexota; class Anaerolineae; order Promineifilales; family Promineifilaceae; genus JBFMFT01. Next base: position 6,080 of record JBFMFT010000077.1, on the reverse strand, counting down.
TCGGACGGCCGCCAGCCACTCCAATTCATCCAGGGCCTGGGGCAGATCATCCCCGGCCTGGAAACCGCCCTCTATGGCCTGGGCGTCGGCGAGCGGAAGGGTGTGGTGGTCGAACCGGCCGAGGGTTATGGTGACCTGGACCCGGAGGCTTTTCGGCTGGTGCCACGCGACCTATTCCCGGCCGATCTAGAACTAACAGAGGGATTGGGCCTGCGGCTGTTGGATTCGGAAACTGGCGAGCCGATGGAAGCTCTGGTGGACGAAATTCTGCCTGATGGCGTCGTATTGGACTTTAACCACCCTCTGGCCGGCGAGACGCTCCATTTCCAGGTAGAGGTGGTGGGGCTGCGGCCGGCGTCGGCCGATGAACTGGCACACGGCCACGTCCATTAAGAAGTGATGAGTGATGAGTGATGAGTAATGTTCTCATCGCTCACGCCTCATTTCTTGCGATAGCCACGATCTGCTATAGTTGAATATGTGGCGAAGGGTTCTTTGGGGTCTGGCCTGGAGCGCCTGGCTGTTATGGCTATCGGCACAGAACGTTCCGATGCCGGTTGTGGCGGGGCAAGGCGGCCTAGCTTACGAGATCATTGACCTGGTGAACCAGGTGCGCGGCCGTTACGGTCTGCCGCCCTATCAAATCAATGGCGCGTTGATGGCGGCCGCTCAAGTTCAGGCTGATTGGCTGGCCGCCAATGGCATCTATAGCCACTACTGGCCTAATGGTTCCTCGCCACAAAGCCGGGCGGCGGCGGCCGGCTACGTCGGCTACGCCACTGAGAACATTGTCGGCGGGACTGCCCTGACGCCGGGGCAGGGTGTCACCTGGTGGGAGAACAGCAACGTCCATTTCAACACCATGATCTCTCCCCGCTACATGGACGTGGGCGCGGGTTTTGCCACCGGCCTTGACCAGAACTTCTACGTCCTGGTAGTCGGCGCGCCGTCGGATAGCCCGCCGGCCGTCCTGTCGGTCGCCGGCCAGACCACGCCGGACGAGAACTTCATCGTCATTCCCATCACCCTGGCCGCCCCCGGCGAAGATGGCTCCATCGTCCACACCGTCCAGACAGGACAAACGCTCTGGGCGATTGCGGCGCGCTACGAGGTGAGTTTGAGCGACCTGTACTTGTTCAACAACCTGAACGACCAATCGCTTTTGCGGCCGGGCGACGAGATCATTGTGCAGTTGGCGGAGGGGCAGGCTCCGCCACCAACGCCGACGCCGCCGTTGACCTACGTGGTGCAGAAAGGGGATTCGCTATGGACGATTGCCGCCCGCAATTACCTGAACCTGGCCGACTTGCTTTTCTTCAATAATCTGCGCGAAGACGCTATTTTGAGGCCAGGGCAGGAACTCATTATCCGTTGGCTGGAAGGCCAACCCTTGCCCCCTACGCCCACCCCGCCTACTACCCACGTCGTCCAGAGCGGGGAGACGGCCTGGGGCATTGCCCTTCGTTACGGCCTAACCCTGGAACAACTATTGGCTTACAATAACCTGGCGGCCGATACGCTCCTACACCCCGGCGACGAACTCCGCATCTGGCCGCCCGACACCCCTACGCCAACAGCGACGATGGTCGTGGATACGCCGACGCCCGTACCGCCGGCGGTCACCGTCGTGGCGGCCGCCCCGCTCCCCACCCTTACCCCAACCGCAACGACCCTACCTACCCCCGCGCCAACGCCCACCCCACCTGTTCAGGATGGCCCATCGGCGTTTTCGCTGGCGGCCGTCGTAGCGGCCGTCGTTCTGGGAATCATGGTGTGGGTTGGCGTGTCGGCGGTGATCGGCCGGCGACGCTTTGATTGAAACTGCCCGGAAAGTGTAACGCACTGGGGCAATCATTCTGGCTTGCGGGCGCGGTAGAGGGAAAGGCCGCCCAGGATAGTCGTGAACTGATTGGTTTCTACTACGTCGTGGAGGCCGGCTTGCTCCATCATCCCCGGCAGTAAACCCTGAATGTTGTCGGCCGCTTCCTCCTGGCTGGCAATGAACCAACCCAGAAGGCGGGCGTAGAGGCTGCGTGGCCGGCCGAAGTCTACCAGGTGCAATTCCCCACCTGGCCGCAAGACGCGGTAGAGTTCGTTCATGGCCTGCTGCTTCTGGGAGGTCGTCAGGTGGTGAATGACCAGGCTGGACAGAATACGATCAAAAAACTGATCAGGGTAAGGCATTAGGTCGGCCGCCCCCTGATCAAAAGTGATAGCAACTCTGACAGCCTGTGCCTTTAATCGCGCCCGTTGCAGAATACGAGGGTCAATGTCCAGTCCGAAAACTTCTGCTTCGGGCTGGTGGCGCTTGGCCTGAATGGTCAAGGTACCTGTGCCGCAGCCCAGGTCAAGGATCGTCTGACCAGGCTGAATTTTAGCCTGGTCTAGCAACGGCCGCTTAAAACGCTCCTCGCGCATGATCCAGCGCATGGCCGGGTCAAAAAGAGGGGTCAAGAAGTGATAGCGCAGGGCCGGAATGAACGGGGCGTTGCTCATGGGATGTCTTGAATTGCTCTTGCTCAACTTGCACGGCCATTGTACCATAACGTGGTATGATTCAAGGTCGGAGGTGACAAATTGGCGACGAAGACGATTTCGGTTCGCGTGACGGCCGAAGGGGTCATTATCCCCCGCTCCTTATTATCTGGCGTAGATGAGGTAGAAGTAGTCTACGCGGCCGATAACTTCATCATCCGACCCAAAGCGCAGAGCGGCCGGCCGGCCGCCCGACCGCCTCGTTACCCCTTTATCGGCGTGGGCCAAACGCGCCGCCCCACCGCTTCGGCCGACGTGGAGACCATTCTGGAACTGGAAGTCCAGCCCCCAGGTGGCTGGAACCTCGAACGATGACCGCACTCCTTGACACCGATTTCCTGCTGGCCCTCCTGGCCCGTAATGACCATTTGCACGACGTGTGCGCGATGGCTTTGGATCATGAGCCAGAGCCGCTCGTGCCTAACGTGATCCTGCCAGAACTGGCCTATCTGATTGTCCGCGACATGGGCTACCAACCGTTCTTGCGCTTTATGGACGCAGTGCTGGCTGGTTCTCCACCCCTGGTGATGGCGACGGCGGCCGACTACACGCGGGCGACGGAGATGATGAGTCGTTATGCCGACAGCCGGATTGACTTCGTGGATTGCGTGATAGCGGCCGTAGCCGAGCGGCTGAAAGTGACGCGTATCCTTAGCCTGGATCATCGTCATTTCAGCCTGTTCCGGCCGGACCACTGCGACACCTTTGAGGTTGTACCTTAGAACAATGAACAATGGGCATTGTTCATTGTTCTCTGTTCATTGTTCATTCTTCATTGAACAGTGTTCTCTTGCACGCGAAAGAGTGGGTCCTTCACCGGCCGGCTGGCGTCGACCGCCCGCTCCACCTGTTTAGGCAGACTGTTGGCCGGCTCCTCCCCCGGCCGGAAGTAGGCAAAAGCGGCCGATTCAGGGCCAGTGGTCAACCGGCCGCCGATTACGCCGGCGGTGAAGACAAAGATCATCTCCTGCTTGGCTGGCTTGACGTAGACGCCGCTCAAGCCGGTTAACTGCACGTGCAAGCCGGTTTCCTCTCGCGCTTCGCGCATAGCGGCCTGCCAAGGCGCTTCCCGCCGTTCACAGCCACCTCCGGGCAGATTCCACAGGTCGTGGTCAGTTCGCTTCACCCACAGGATGGCCCCCTCCTGATTGTGGATGACCACGTTAGCAGCTACCTGCCAGGCGGCCGGTGATTGGTACCAGCCACCACCTCGTAAGAGTCGCCGCACGTTTTTCACCGCGTAGACGGCAGCCCGCATAGCGACGACGGAGGAGGGAAGACGCTGTTGGCCCCAATGCGGTCGGCCGCCGTCGTGGGCCAGACCGCGCTGCAACCGTTCGCGGTGCAGGGCAAAGATCGGTTTGGGCAGGTCGTTGGCCCGATGAAAGCCGACCTGGGGCGATTCGTCAGACGGGGTTAGCTGACCACCAGTTGCCAGGCAACGGAAGCTGAGGATCAGGTAGTCGTCCGGCCGGTGATATAGCCCCACCAGGCGTACCGGCCGCACTTGTATGCCGGTTTCTTCGGCTACTTCACGGGCTACGCCAACGGTTGGCAGTTCGCCGGCTTCCAGGCTGCCGCCGGGGGCGGCCCAGGTGCGCGAATCGTCGCGCAAGATCAGCAGAACCTCCCCCATTTCGTTGACTACAATGCCCTCTGCGCCTATTCTCAAGTGGCCCTCTATAGGATGGGGCGCGGATGAACGCAGACAAACGTAGGTTTTCGCTGATTTTCAGGCCAATTATCCGCATCAATCTGCGTCATCCGCGTTCTATTCTGCCCGGATCATAGCGGCGGCAAGCTGGTTGTGGCGGTGGCGGATGGGTTCGAGGTCCAGGGTAGCCAACCGGCCCTCCTCGACCACGAACCGGCCGTTAATCACCGACCAGTCCACCCCACGCGGCTGGCAGAAGAGAACGGCCGCCACCGGGTCGCGCAGCGCGCCCGTGTACTCCAGGCGGTTCAGGTTAATGGCGATGAAATCCGCGCTCATGCCAGGAGCCAGATAGCCAATATCGTCGCGCCCCAGGACGGCCGCTCCACCCCGCGTCGCCAGCTCCAACGCCTGGCGAGCAGTCATAGCCGCCGGATCGCCAGCCATTCCCCTCGCCCTCCCAGGGGTAGGGGTAGGGGTGAGGGTTGGGGCGATTCGCTGCAACAACATGGTCTGCCGCGCTTCGGCCAGCAGATGAGAGCCATCATTGGAGGCCGATCCATCCACCCCCAAACCCACTTTCACCCCCGCCTGGCGCATAGCCCTGACCGGGGCAATCCCGCTGGCGAGGCGCATATTGCTGGTAGGGCAGTGAGCTACGCCGGTGCGGGTGCGGCCGAACAAGGCCACTTCGGCCGGGCTTAAATGGACGCAATGGGCGTGCCACACGTCGTCGCCCGTCCAGCCCAATGACTCGGCGTAGGCTACCGGCCGCTGCCCAAACGTCGCCAGGCAAAATTCTTCTTCCTCCACCGTTTCGGCCAGGTGGGTGTGCAAGCAGACGTGGTAGGCGCGGGCTAACTCAGCCGATTGGCGCATTAAGTCGGGGGTAACGGAGAAAGGCGAGCAGGGGGCCAGGACGATTCGCAACATGGCATGGCGGCGGCCGTCGTGGTACTGTTCAATCAATCGCTGGCTATCCCGCAGAACGAACGCCTCATCCTCGGTCACGCGATCCGGCGGCAGGCCGCCCTTGCTTTCGCCCAGCGACATCGAACCGCGCGCGGCGTGAAAGCGTAAACCCATCTCGGCCGCCGCCCGTATCTGGCTGTCCAGCGTGCAGTCGTTGGGGTAAATGTAGAGGTGGTCGCTGCTGGTGGTGCAGCCAGATAGAGCCAGTTCGGCCAGACCAACCAACGTACTGACGTAAATGGCTTCGTCGGTCAGGTTGGCCCAGATGGGATAGAGGGTCTTGAGCCAGGTAAAGAGGTCGGCGTCCTGGGCCAAAGCGCGGGTGAGGGTTTGGTAGAGGTGGTGGTGGGTATTGACCATCCCTGGCAACAACACGTGATCGGTCAAGTCCAGTATTTGGTCGGCCGTTACCGGCAACGTCTCGGCCGGCCCTACCTGCTCAATCACGTTATCGCGCACAAACAGTCCCCCACCCTCAATCTCTCGCCGCCCCTCGTCCATCGTCACCAAGACGGCCACATTCTTAACCAGCAAGGTACCCATGCTATCTGTCTCGTTAGTAATGAGTGACGAGTGAGTCATTGACTTGTCACGCTCACTCAGCACTCATCACTTTTCTATCATTACCGTCACCGGCCCGTCGTTGTGAATTTCGACCAACATCTTTGCCCCAAAAACGCCGGTGGCGACGGGTAGGCCCAGGCGTCGTAACTCCTGGGCGAAATGCTCTACCAGTGGTTCGGCCACTTCCGGCCGGGTCGCCTGGGTGAAGGACGGCCGTCGCCCCTTCTGCGCGTCAGCGTAGAGGGTAAACTGGGAGACCACCAGCACACTGCCGCTTACGTCGGCCAGGGCTAGGTTGAGCTTGCCCGCCTCATCCTCGAAGAGTCGGATAGTAGCCACCTTCTGGGCTAACCAC
>JBFMFT010000076.1:0-14592 GCA_040751925.1 Chloroflexota bacterium | reverse complement strand
GGATTAGGGGATTAGGGGATTTAGCAAGGTTATCAATCCCCCAATCCCCTAATCCCCGCGATTTCATAATATGCGTTGACCAAGCAAGGAAGCCAGGAGCTCGACGGCCAGTTCGGCCGTCCGGTTGTGGTTGTCCAGGATAGGATTAATCTCCACCACATCGGCCGAATGTACCCGGCTGCTGTCGCCCAAGATTTCCATGAGCAGGTGCGCCTCCCGGTAGCTCAAGCCGCCAGGGACGGGCGTGCCTACCCCTGGGGCTTCGTCGGGGTCCAGGCTATCCATGTCCAGGCTCACATGCAGACGGGGCAGGTGGCGCAGCCGTTCCAGGGCTTGGCGGGCGACGGCCGCCATCCCCAGTTCGTCCAGGTGGCGCATGGTGAAGACGTGGATACCACTTTTGTTGAGGCGGGCGCGCTCCTCGTTGTCCAGGTCGCGGATGCCAATTTGGACAATCTGGGCCGGGTGCAGCTTGGTCCCTGGATAACCCACGTTCACTAGCGGTTGCGCCCCGTCGCCAATCAGAGCGGCCACCGGCATCCCGTGAATGTTGCCGCTGGGCGAGGTCTCCGGCGTGTTGAAGTCGCCATGGGCGTCCACCCAGATCAGGCCAATGGGCCCATCTTGGGCGGCCGCGGCCACCGTGCCAATGCTAATGCTGTGGTCGCCGCCCAGGAAGACGCTAAATTCGCCGGCCGTCACGCAGTTACGGGCCATTTCGTAAACGGTCTGGCAAACGGCCGTGACTGTTTTCAGCCGTTTCGCCCCGGTCTCAGCCACTTCTTCCTCGGGATTGGGTACCTGGATATTGCCTTCGTCGTGAACGTGATAGCCTAGCCGCTCCAATCGGGCGTCCAGGCCAGCGTAGCGCACCGCGCTCGGTCCCATATCCACTCCTCGCCGGTTTTGACCCAGATCCATCGGCACACCAATCACGCGCACAGTTCCTTTTCCATTCATGCGCCTATTTTCATCCATCCTGGGCGCATCGGCAAACTGGAATCGCGAATTAAACGAATGATGCGAATGGCGCGAATCAGACTTGCCTTCATTCATACCATTCGCCTATTCGCGCCATTCGTGATTCAACCGTGTAGCACAAGCCGCCGGCTTGTCTTGCTACGGGCGTGCCATTTGTCTATTCGCGCCATTCGCGATTCAACCACGTGCTATAATACGAAGCTGTGTCACCGGAGGTGTTGTATGGCCCTCGTTTACCCTGGCCGGCCGATTGGTCACAGATCTTCGGCCGCCCCGCCCCCCTGCTCTTAGAAATCGGCTTTGGCGGTGGACAATTCCTGCTCGACCTGGCCCAGAGGCATCCAGGAGCCAACGTCCTGGGCGTGGAAATTGCCGCTCCCTCCTTGCGAAAGGCCGGCCGGCGCATCGGCCGGGCGGCTGTTGCTAACGTGCGCCTGCTCCACGCCGACGCGCAGTTAGCGTTATGGGGATTGTGCGCCCCAGGGACGATCAGTGGGCTGTACGTGAACTTTCCCGACCCCTGGCCCAAAAGCGGCCATCACCAGCGACGCTTGATTAACCTGCGCTTCCTCGACCTGGTCGCCACGCGCCTGCGGCCCAACAGCCCACTGGCAATCGCCACCGACGACGCCGACTATGCCCAGATCATCGCCGACTGTCTGGGCCAGTCACCGTACTTTGCCAGTCAGGTGGCGGCCGTCTATCTAACAGAAGATACCGACCGGCTCCGCACCAAGTATGAACAGTTGGCTCTGGCTGCCGGCCGTACCTGCTACTACTTCAAGTGGCGGCGCAACGACTTCCCTCCACCCAACGACTTTCCCGTTCCCCAGGAATTGCCTATGCCCTACGTCTTGTTGGAAACACCCCTCACCCTGGCTGAGATTATTGAACGCTTCCGGCCGCAACAGTTCACTCTAGGCGAAATTCACGTCAAATTCCTCAACGTATACCAGTCCCAACATCAGACAGAACTGCTCATAGAGACCTACGTTACAGGTGAGGCGATGAATCAACGCCTGGGCTTCTCGATTCGCCGGCGAGTGGGTGGGCAAATGGCTCTCCAACTACATGAGATCGGCTTTCCGCGCCCGACGGCCGGGGTTCATCGGGCGGCCGATCACCTCGCAGAATGGCTGCTGACCCTAAGCAATGAACAATGAACAATGAACAATGAACAATGGACAATGAGCGGCTTTGCATTGTTCATTGTTCATTGTCCTTTGTCCATTTGTGAATCGTAGACGCCTTCAACCGTCTCGGCAATCAGGTTATCTACGACTGCCTTGAGGGCCTCCTCACGGTTATCGTCGCCGCCGTGTTGCTTGTAAACGGCTACCTGGCGGTCGGCGCTCGTCCCGGTTGCCAGAATCGTGCGAACGTACTCCACTGCCTGGCGACTATCCAGGTCATCCACCACGTCGTCCAAAAACTCAATCAACTCTTCGGCCAGTTGGGGATAAGGCACCGACTCCTCGACGCCAAAATCAATCAGTTCGCCCTGGATGCCATAGCGCACCGCCCGCCACTTGTTCTCGGTGACGTGAATGTGGCGATAGCGCCGCCAGGACATATTGTTCCGCCGCAGCTTGAGCAATTTCGCGCAGATTGCTTGAAAGAGGCCAGCGATACACACCGCTTCCTCGACTTTGGTGCAAATATCGGAGATGCGAAATTCCAGCGTGTCGAAGTTGGGGTGCGGCCGGATGTCCCACCATATCTTGGCTCTCGTGTCCGCCTTGCCAAAAGCCCCCACCTTGCCCAGCGTGGCCTCAAAACTCTTATATTCAGCCCAGGAGGTAAAGGAATGAGGAATGCCTGTGCGCGGCATCATCTCGAAGACGACGCTACGATAGGATTTGAGGCCGGTGTTGTAGCCGTGCCAGAAAGGGGAACTGGTGGAAAGGGCCAGCAGGTGGGGAATGAAGTAGCGGGCCTGATTCATAATCTCAATCATCAAGTCTTTGGAGTCCAGGTCTGCGCCAAAGCCGACGTGGACGTGCATCCCAAAAATGAGCAACCCCCGCGCCACCCGCTGCATATCGTCCAGGAGTTCCTTATAGCGGACACCCTCGGTGATAGATTGCTCCTCCCACTTGGCAAAGGGGTGAGTGGAAGCGGCGGCAAAGCGCAGCCCATTCTCGCGAGCCATTTCGTCTACCGAGCGACGCAAACGGCGTAGCTCCTGCCGCACCTCTTTGACGTTGCGACAGACGTTGCTGCCCACTTCCACCTGCGACTGCATAAATTCGGGCTTGATGTTCAGGCGGGTGGGGCGGCGCAGGTCTTGCGACAGCAATTCGGAAATATAAGAGTGAAGATTGCGCGTCACAGGGTCAATGATCTGGTATTCTTCCTCGACGCCCAGGGTCAGGGGGACTTCCGGCACGGCCATCGTTCATCTCCTCCTCTCATAGTCTCAAACCCCGCCGGCCGCGGCGGCCGGTGGGGTCTAATCGTTACCCCATTATAACATAGTGGGCGTGATTTCCAATGATGGGCGGCCGGGTGGCGGAAAAGCTACAGTGCTTGCGGTTTTTGTGTACTATGTCATAATAAGTGGGTTGCAGCCTGAAGGAGTAAAGTGTATTTCGCGCCGAGTTGCTACAACTGGATTTCTCTCTTCTCGTAGGGCAACCACTGGTGGCGGCCGGCAGAGGAAATCAAATATGATTGGGGACTCTAATGCCAAAGTAACGTCAGACGGTTCGCCTAAAGGCTTGTTGTCACCATCGTTGCAAGACTACAATGCTCACATCATAGCCTCTCGCCCGAAACCCTGGCGATTATCATCCCAAATGTACGTTGCCTTCTTTGGCGGCGCACTGGCAATTGCGGTCATTGCGATTCTCAACAGCAGGCGACTGCCCCTGGCGACCACCAAACAGCGCATGACTTTGGCAATAGGCGTGTTGGGCTTCGTAGTCACGCTCCTGGCAGCTTACCTGGCGACTCTCCTCAACATAGCGCCCACGTGGCGGCCGGGATCAACGGGTTTTCGAGTTCTCGCCCGCGTGCTTGCCGTAATCACCTACTTAGCCCTTTACCGGGCGCAGAGGTCTGGAGAGCGTATTTACACTTTCCAAAATCAGGGGGGATTTGCCTCCCTATGGGGACCTGGTCTGACGGCCGTTTTTGGTCTGAACTTCGTGCAAAACTGGATTATCCTGAACCTGCTCCCCCTTTTGCTCCCCTAAGACTACTATGGAACCACGCGACCCGAACCTTACTCTGGCTTTGCATTTTGTGGAAACCGGTCAGCCCCAACGTGCCCTGACCCACCTGGACAGAGCCAATGCTGACCAAACAGACAATCCGTTCTTCTGGTATGTGCGTGGTCAGGCCTTGTATGACCTAGAGGAGTTCGATAGCGCCATCCAGGCCGTCCACAAGGGCTTGACTCTCGCGCCCGAAGCCATATTCTTGCTCTACCAACTCTGTAACTGTCAGTCCAGGCAAGGCAATCTGGCCGCGGCCGAGCGAACGCTTCTGAAAGCTTTGCAACAGGCGCCTGAAGACCCCGAATTGTTGTGCCGCTACGCCATTCTGGTCTCGGAAGGGGGGCAACTGGATAAGGCTGAACAGCTAGTGGAAGAAGCAGCCCGCTTTGACCCGGAGCATCCAGCCATCGCCAGAACGCAGGCGACGCTAGCTTACCTCACCGGCCATGATCGCCAGGCGGCCGAAGCAAGCCGACGTACTCTATTGAGCAACCCCGACGACATTTATGGTCAATATATGCTGGGTGTATCCCTGGCAGCCGAGGGGCGCGTGGGTGACGCCGACGTTTATTTGCGAACGGCTGCCCGCCTGGACCCACTGAATGAGGCGATCACTTCGACCACCCGCCACAGCCGCCTGATAGCTCACTGGTTATTGTGGCCCTTGCGGCCGGTTCAGCGCTTCGGACCCATGAAGATTTGGCTAGCCGCCATTGTCGTAATTTTTGGTCTATGGGAACTTGGTTTTGCCAAGCTGACCACCACGCTGGCTACGGTCTATCTGGTATATTGTGTCTACAGTTGGGTTGCGCCACCCCTGCTCAAATGGTGGCTTCAACGTCAGCGACCAGGATACCGATGAGGGCAGGTCACTTCAAGACTTTACAACGTCTCGTGAATAGAAAAGTAGGCAACGCGGCCGGGCTGGAGCAAGCAGGTTTTAGTGGCCTGCTTTTCCAGCCATCCTTGCAGACCTACGATACCCACTGGTATGCCACTCGCGCCAAGCCTTGGAGCCTAGGAGTCCAGGCATGGGTAGCTTTATTAGGTGGCAGTCTGGCCATAACCATTCTAGCCTTCCTGAACGGAAGGAGATTAGGTTTGACGGCCGCCCGACAAGGCCTGATCCTCATCATCGGAGCGATGGGTTTTGTAGCAACTCTCTTGGCCGCCCAGTTGCTTCACCTGGGACAACTCCCGCCCTTCTATTCGCCCATCAGGGAATCGGCGGGAATGGAGTATCGTCTGCTCAGTCAGGCAATCGCTCTGATCAGCTACTTTTTTCTAGTTCGGCTTCAACGGTCAGATTATCGTACCCATTGCTTCTATAGAGCAACGGAACACGCTTCATTTGTTGTGCCTTGGATACTAATTATTGCCCTGGCCCGTGTGCAGAGTTGGTTGGTTTTCGATGCCCGTACTTTGCTTGAGGGATTGTGGTAGAGTTACCAATACGTGATCCTGATCTTCTCCTCGCCAAGCACTATTTGGACATTGGGCAGTCTGAACGTGCTTTGTCTACCCTAACCAGAGTTGGCTCAGGGAAGTTGGAGAATCCTGTCTTTTGGTATTTGCTTGGCCTGGCCCACGAACAGTTAAAACAGCCAGACCAGGCGGCCGAAGTGGTACACAGGGGATTGGCGCTGGCTCCCGAAGCAATCTATTTGCTCCATTTACTGCGTCATTGTGAATCCCAACGCGGCGACTTGGCGGCGGCCGAGCGAGCCATTCTCAAGGCTTTACAGCGGGCGCCCGAAGACCCTAACCTGCTATGTTGCTACGCCCGGCTCGTCGCCGAAGTCGGACAACTGGACAAGGCGGAGCGGCTCATGGCGAAAGCAATCCAGATTGCTCCTGAGTATCAGCCGGCTGCCCGGCTAAAATTAGATCTGGCCTATTTGCGAGGACATGATCGAAAGGCCATAGAAGTCAGCAAACAAAACCTAGCGCAACACCCGGACGATTTCCACGGCCATTATATGTTGGGTGCGTTGATGTCCGTTCAACGGCAGCCTGTAGGCGCCAATCCACGCTTGAACGTGGCTGCGCGCATGGAGCCGACGAACGAAGCAGTAACTGGCTTCACCCGGCAGAACCGTTTCCTAACTCATTGGTTACTCCGGCCGCTGCATCCCATTAAAGGCATTAGCGCCGTCCACGTTTGGATGGCGTTCATAGTCCTAATCGTAATCCTACTTGAGTTTGATCAACCGCGTGTAGCTGATACTGTACTCTATTTCTACATATTCTATGTTATCTATACCTTACTTGCGCCAATTATGCTTAAGAACTGGCAAGAAGAGGGCCAACGACAGAGGCTCAAATGAGTGCGGATCGAATTGAAGCTCTACGGCAGGTGTTACTAGCCACACCGGACAACCAGCCCTTGCGCCTCCTGTTGGCTGAGTTGTTGCAGGCGGCCGGCCGCCTGGAGGAAGCTCTTGCTGAATACGACACCTTGTTGCGAGCAAACCAACTCGGCCGCGAACAGTTGGTCCCTACTGGCGAACTGGCTCTTCAGGTCAATAACCTCGACCTCGCTTCCCGCTGCCTGGATGCAGCCCTGAAAGCCGGTGTCGTTGAGGGTCTCGCCCGCCTGCGTAGCCAGTTGGACGCCAAACTGGCCGAACAAGGCTACTTACGGGTCGTGCTGCCGACAGTAGATGCGCCAGGCCCGGCCGCTTCCTCGGCTACGGAAGAACAGGCTGCCCTGACTTTCGCCGAAGTAGGCGGCTTAGAGGAAGTGAAAAAAGCCATCCACAAGCTTATTATCCTACCTTTGCTACGGCCAGACGTTTACCGGCGCTACGGTCGTCAGTCTGGTGGGGGTGTCTTCCTCTTCGGGCCACCCGGCTGTGGTAAAACAATGCTGGCCCGCGCCACAGCCGGTGAGTGCCATCTGCCCTTCTTCAACGTCCGTATCGAAGACGTACTGGATCCTTTCATCGGCGTAAGCGAGCGCAACCTCCACCTGGCCTTTGAACACGCCCGCGCCCACGCCCCCTGCGTACTCTTTCTGGATGAGCTGGACGCCCTAGCCTTCGCCCGGCGCAAACGGGCTATTACCACCGGCAACGGGCTGGTTGACCAGTTGTTGCAGGAACTAGACGCTATAGGGGCTGAGAACAAGGGTGTGCTGGTTCTGGCTGCTTCCAATGCCCCCTGGGATATGGATGATGCCCTTCTACGGCCCGGCCGTTTCGACCGCCGTCTCTTTGTGCCGCCGCCCGACGCGCCCGCCCGCGAGCGAATTTTACAAATCATGCTCACTGGAATTCCTACCGAGCGGCTTGACCTGAAGCGATTAGCTAGAGCGACTCCCTTATTCAGCGGGGCTGACTTGCGCGCGCTGGTGGACGCGGCTATAGATCAGGCGATAGATGAGGCTTTAGAAACGGGTGGGGAAGCACCACTGACGATGCATTATCTGGAAACAGGGCGTGCAAGCCTGCGTCCAACCACGCTAGATTGGCTGGAACGGGCGCGGAACTACGTGGAATTTGCCAACCAGGATAAGCGTTACAACGAGGTGGCTGCATTCCTAAAGTCGGCCGAGGCGCGCAGCGCCGGCCGGCCAGTCTAGTTTTTGGGGGAAGAAGCCAGGCTCTGGGTAAAAGCCCGGTTACTAGGACGACCGACCGCGTAGGAACTCCGTCAGCAGGCGCACGCCATAGCCCGTCCCTCCGGCCGGCACGTAGGGCTGCGGCGACTTCTCCGCCAGAGCCATGCCGGCGATGTCCAGGTGCGCCCAGGGATAATCGGTAAATTCCTTGAGGAATATGGCTGACGTGCCGACGCCCCCCGTCCGGCCGCCGCTGTTTTTCATGTCCGCCACGTCCGTCTTGATGGCTTCCTTGTAATCATCCCACAGGGGCAAAGGCCACACCCGCTCGAAGGTGGCTTGCCCGGCCGCCACCAGGCGGTCGCGCAGCCCGTCGTCGGTGCAGAACAGCCCGGCGGCCACTGACCCCAGGGCCACTACGCAAGCCCCGGTCAGCGTCGCCAGGTCAATCACCGCCTTTGGCTGGTAGCGTGAGGCGTAAACCAGGGCGTCGGCCAAGACCATTCGCCCCTCAGCATCCGTACTGATAATCTCAATCGTCTTGCCGTTGCTGGCCGTAATCACGTCGGCCGGGCGGTAGGCGTTGGCGTCGGGCATATTCTCAGTACAGGGGGTAATGCCAATCACCCGCAAGGGGATATTCAGCAGGCCCACCGTCTTCATCGTACCCAACACGGCCGCCGCCCCACCCATGTCCGACTTCATCGCCCCCATATTCTCACTAGGCTTGATGGAAATTCCGCCCGTGTCGAAGGTAATGCCCTTACCCACCAGGACAATCGTCTCCAGGTCGTCGCGGCCGGCGTTGTGTTCCAGGACGATAAACTGGGGAGGTTCACCCGCGCCCTTAGCTACGGCCAGGAACGCGCCCATTTTTTGTTCGGCCGCCCAGGCCCGGTCGCCGACGGTAATTTTCATTCCGTGCGCCTGGGCCATCTCCTGGGCTACCTTCGCCAGCCGGGTGGGGGTGGCAACGTTGGGAGGCAAATTCACCAGGTCGCGGGCCAGAGTCGCGCCCGTCACTACTGCCTGGGCTACCCTGACCCCTTCCTGTACCTCGGCCAGTTTCCCCTGGTCAAACTCCACGATCGTCAGTTCTTCAATCCCATTTTCTTTCTCTTTCTCTTGTTTGGGCGCGTCGTAGCGGTAGAGAGCGAGCAGGCTGCCTTCGACAGTAGCTTGGGCGGCCGCAGCCACCGGTAGGCCACCAATCCCGGCCCCATGCACAATCGTCGCTACGGTGCGGGCGTTCAGGTCGCGGGCGCGCTTGACGGCCGTCGCCGCCGCCTTACGTACGCCATTTAGATCGAAGCGTTCCGCCTTGCCCAACCCCACCACCAGCACCCGCCGGGCTGCCAACGCCCCACGTGGGTAAAGGACGGCCACTTCGCCTTCTTTACCTTTCAAGTCGCCACCAGCGACGAGGTCGCTGATGGCCCCGCCCAGAGCCTGGTCTACGGCCCCGGTTGCCCCACCGGGTGTCGTGACCCCCTCGAATAGATTGACAACAATGGTATCGGCCGGGCTGGCCTGGATTGCTCCGTGTGTAGTTGTGACTTCCATGGGTGAATGGTTATTGGTGAATGGTAATTGGTAATTGCCAATTACCAATTACCTTTTACCAATTACTATACGTGCGTGGCATGGCCGATGAGATAGAGGGCCGGGTAGAAGAAGACCCACACCACGTCTACGAAGTGCCAGTAGATGGCGGTAAACTCGACGGCCCAATGGGACTCGGCCGTGTACTTGTTCCGCAAGCCCTTGATGATAATGGCCAGGATAAAGATCAGGCCGGTCAAGACGTGGAGGGCGTGCATCCCGGTCATCAGAAAGAGGATGGAGCCGAAGAGGCCGGATTGGGGTGTCAGGTGGCGTTCGGCCGGGGGCAAAGCCAGCCCCCATTCAATAAAGACGACACCCAACAAGAAAGCTGTCCCCAACGCGCCGGTAATGAGCAGGCTGACGAAGTAGTTAAGCCGGTCATTGTGGGCGATAGCCACCTCGGCCCGGTTCATAAAGAAGCTGCTGATGAGCAGGACAGAGGTGACAATCAGGCCGATGGTCTGGTCTAAATCCGGCCGCGTATTGCCCCAATAATAAAAACGCATCACCAGGAAGGAGCCAAACATGGCGACCTCGGTGATCAGGAATAACCACAGACCCAGACGGTTGAACTTGGTACGGTTGTGAACGACGTGGCTGGCAACGGCCGTCATTAGTGTCCCTCCTCGCGCCACAGGCTATAAATGTGCATAAAGTAATAAACAATCAAAGCCACCTTGGCTACAGCCATAATGAGCAGCAAGGTGGCCGACCCATCGGTGGCCAGACTCACCCCAAACTCCACGCCGGTCAAGATCGCCAGCCAGACGAAGATACGCACGCCCAGGCCAAAGGCGGCCGTCTTCCTGCTTTTGGTAGAAGTTGGTGAATGTTCAGTCATCAGAGTTTTCCTCTACGATCCGTAAATCCTGCACATCCGTGTCCTAATCCCCGGCGGCCAGCGCCTCCTGCGGCTGTGGCCCTGTGCCATGTCCATAGTCATACGGGCCATGCGTGACCACGGGTGGCCTATGGAAATTATGCAGCGGCGGCGGCGACGACGTTTGCCATTCCAGACTCATCGCCCCCCAGGGGTTATCGGCCGCCTTCGGCCCCTTGATCCAACTGGTAATGGCGTTATAGAGGAACGGCAGCACCGAAATTCCCAATAGAAACGCGCCCACACTGGAAAGAATGTTCACCGACTGAAACTCCGGCGCGTAGGAAGCAATGCGGCGGGGCATCCCCATCAGCCCCAGCCAGTGCTGGGGAAAGAAAGTCAGGTTGAAGCCGATGAAGTTCAGCCAGAAATGGAGCTTGCCCAGGCGGTCATCGAGCATCCGGCCGGTAATTTTGGGAAACCAGAAATAGAGACCAGCGTACAACCCCGTGACGGCTCCCCCGAACAAAACGTAGTGTAAATGGGCCACCACGTAATAGGAATCGTGAACGTGTAGGTCAATCGGCACGGCCGCCAGGGTCACCCCGCTCAAGCCGCCAATCACAAACAGGCCCACGAAGCCCATAGCAAAGAGCATCGGTGTCTTTAGGTCTAGCTTGCCACCCCAAATGGTGCCTAGCCAATTGAATATCTTGATGCCAGTGGGTACGGCGATGGTCATCGAAGCGACCATGAAGGAGGTTTGCAACCAGGGGTTGAGGCCCGTAGTAAACATGTGGTGTCCCCACACCAGGTAGCCGAAAAAGGCAATGGCCATCGAGGAAGCGGCGATAGCCTTGTAGCCAAAGACGGGCTTGCGGCCCATGACGGGCAGCACTTCAGAAATCAGGCCCATGGCCGGCAGAATCATGATGTAGACGGCCGGATGGGAATAGAACCAGAACAGGTGTTGCCAGAGAATTGGGTCGCCGCCGGTGGCCGGGCCAAAAAAGGTCATGCCCAGGGTGCGTTCCAGGGTTAGGGCAATCATCGCCCCGGCTAGAACGGGTGTGGCCCCTATCACCATCGTGGAGGTGGCAATCATCGCCCAGCAAAACAGGGGCAGGCGGCCGGGGGTCATCCCTGGCGCGCGCATGAAGGCAATCGTGACCAGGAAGTTGATTGCCCCAAACATGGAGGAGAAACCCAGGATGATAACGCCTATCGCCCACAACGTCTGGCCATCGAAGGCCCGGCCGTAGGGCGATTGCAAGCTGAGGGGCGGGTAAGCTGTCCAGCCCGAACTGGCCGCACCCACGAAGTAACCGGACACGATCACGCAGCCGCCGACCATCAACATCCAGTAGCTCAAGGCGTTCAGGCGTGGGAAAGCCATGTCATCCGCCCCCACCATCAAGGGGATCAGATAATTGCCAAAACCGGCCAGGCCCGGAATGACCCACAGGAAGATCATGATCGAGCCGTGAACGGTAAAAAGGGAGTTATAGGCGGCCGGGTCGAAGGTCTCGGCCGGGGTGAGCAACTCGTAGCGGATAAACAGGGCCAGCAGGCCACCGACCAAGAAGAAGATGAAGGTGGTGACCAGGTATTGAATCCCGATCACCTTGTGGTCGGTGTTGAAGACAAAGTAATCTTGCCAGGTGATGGCCCCGTGCCGGACAATGCCTCGTCTGGTCGGTGCTGCGTGGGTGTTTTCACTCATAACAACTTCCCTACATCCTCTCTATTGAGAAACCGAGTTTCTGGGAGAAACTCGGTTTCTGGGAAACAGCTACTTTTGCTCTAACAAGAAATTCACCAGGGTGGTCAGTTCTTCGGGGGTCATGCGCGTCCCAAAGTCCTGGGGCATGACGCCTGGCTGGAAGCCCTCGGCGACGTGGGCGTTGGGGTCGGTAATAGATTGGCGGATGTAATCTTCGGCCGACAAACCCTCTACCGCTTCACCCGCCCGTGCGCCAAGCCCATCCAAATTGGGGCCAACCAGGCCGGCCGCGCCGACGGCCGTCAAGGTGTGGCAGGCCGGGCAGCCGTATTGAGTGATGAGGGTGGGCGCGTCGGCGGCCGGTTTAGCCTGCTGTTCAGCCACCCACACCTGGAAATCGGCCGCTTCCTGGATGGTGACAGAGCCGATCATGCGGCTATGGCCGGCCCCGCACAGTTCGGCGCAGCGAATCGGGAAGACGCCGTTGGCTTCGGCTATGAAGTTCATGGCGTTCTGGCGGCCCGGCACAGCATCCTGCTTGATGCGTAGAGCCGGCACCCACAGGGAATGTAGCACGTCGGTCGCCACGATCTTCAAGGAGACCGCTTCGCCCCGTGGCAGGCGCAAATCATTCACCGTGCGGACGTTGTAAGCAGGGTAGAAGAACTCCCATTGGAATTGGCGGCCGGTCACTTCAACCGTCATGCCCCCGCCTGGGGCGGCCTGCCGGATGTTGGTCAAAATCTGATAGCTGTAGGTACCCAGCCAGAGAACAATGAGGGCGGGCATGATCGTCCAGGCGATCTCCAGGCGGTTGCTGCCGTGAATGGGGCGGCCGTCCCCCATCTCCCCCGCCTTGCGCCGGTAGCGGAAGGCGAAGTAGATCAGCGAGCTTTCCACCAGGAGAAAGATAGCGGCGGCAATACCCAACATCGTGTTAAACAGCAGGTCAACCTGGGCGGCCGTGTTGGAGGCGGCCACTGGAGTCAACTTGGCAAAAACGGCTACGGCAACGCCTACGGCAATGAGACCCAGGGCGAACAGGGCCGCGCCGGGCCCGGCCGAGCGGTGTCGGGTCACTTTGGCTAATTGTTCGCTATCGGCAATAACACGTGGCCTACGAGACGGTTCTTGATTTGTCATGATGCCTGAATAATTAAACCCCAAGGCATCTGGCCGCCTTGGGGTCCTCCAAACTGAGTGATTGTGAACGAACGTACAATCGCGCTATTCTACCCCACTCACTTCCTCTGTCAAGTAACGATCACGCTTCACGTTCACGTTTCACGTTTCAAGCTTCCTTCTGATATACTAGCTAATCATGGATCAAAGCCGTATCAGGAACTTTTGTATTATTGCCCACATTGACCACGGCAAATCTACCCTGGCCGACCGGCTGCTCCAGGCCACTGGCACGATCTCCGAGCGGGAGATGCAGGAGCAGGTCTTGGATAGTATGGACTTGGAGCGGGAGAAGGGGGTTACGATTAAGGCTTCGGCCGTCCGCATGGAGTACAAGGCGGCCGACGGCCGAAGCTATGAATTGAACCTCATTGACACGCCCGGCCACGTGGACTTCGCTTACGAGGTGTCCAGGGCATTGCATAGCTGCGAAGGGGCTATTCTGGTGGTAGACGCGACTCAGGGCGTGGAAGCGCAAACGCTGGCGAATCTCTACCTGGCGGTGGACGCTGACCTGGAACTGGCCCCGGTGGTCAATAAAATTGACCTGCCGGCCGCCCAGCCGGAGGAAGTGGCGGAGGAAATCGAAAACCTGACAGGTATCCCGGCCGAAGACGTGATTCCCATCAGCGCCAAGACGGGCGTGAACATTGACCAGGTGTTGGAGGCGGTTGTTCAGCGCGTGCCGCCGCCCGCCGGCGATCCCCAGTTGCCCCTACGCGCCCTCATCTTCGATTCCCACTACGATCCCTATAAGGGGGTCATCGCCTACGTGCGTATTTTCGAGGGGACGATCCGCGACCGCCAGGTGATTACGATGATGTCCAGTGGGGTCACGGCCGAGCCGGTAGAGATTGGCATTTTCCGGCCGGGGATGCAGCCTGTTCAGGAGTTGACGGCCGGTGAAGTGGGTTACATTGCCACCGGCCTCAAGACGGTGCGCGAGTGCCGGGTAGGCGATACCATTACTCTACGCGAGCGGCCGGCGGCCGAACCACTGCCCGGCTACCGGATGGTCAAGCCGATGGTCTTTGCTGGCTTCTATCCGGTCGAAAACGACGATTACCACCTGCTCAAAGAGGCATTGGAGAAGCTGCAACTCAACGACGCTTCTCTGGTCTACGAGCCGGAAACGTCTAATGCCCTCAACTTTGGCTTTCGCTGCGGCTTCCTGGGGTTGTTCCACATGGAAATCGTGCAGGAGCGGTTGGAGCGGGAATATGACCTGGACATCGTCGCCACCGCCCCCAGCGTGCGCTATGAGGTGGTGAAGGCCAACACGGGTGAGGTGATGCTGATTGACAGCCCGGCCGACCTGCCCGACGAAAGCACTATTGCCGAAATCCGTGAACCCTGGATGAGCGTTCAGCTTTTCGCCCCAGAGGAGTATTACGGCGTCCTCATGGAATTGGCCGTCGCCCGGCGGGGTGAGTTTATCGGCCAGGAGTACCCGGCCGCCGGCCGTCTCATCCTCAAATTCAACCTGCCCCTGGCCGAG
>JBFMFT010000075.1:0-14634 GCA_040751925.1 Chloroflexota bacterium | reverse complement strand
ATTTACCGGCCGGAACCGATGAGTTACACGATGCGGCCGCAGATTTACCGGCCGGAGCCGATGAACTACGCCATGCGGACGCAGATCTATCGGCCGGAGCCGATGAATTACTTCATACGGTCACAGCCGTTGCAACAGTACGAATACTTTGCGACGGCCATGGCTCGCCAGCAGCACCTCTCGTCTTTTTACCGCCCCGACCGGCCGCTGCCCCAGGCCTTCAGGGAGGCCATGAACCCCTGGCCAGACATTCTGGCGGATGTGGCGACTGACCACTATATGGATTTCGTGCGGAATAGTCTGGTGGACTTTGGGGCCACCATGAGCTATTACGAGAGGACTATCGGCCGCGAGATTTTCGCCCAAGGTGGGATCCCCTCCGCCGGCTCCTATGTCCACGTCACCAATAGCCGGCTCGAACTCGCCACCTTACGCGCCCAGCGTGTGAACATCACCTCGCGCCTGGCCGAGAGCCGTGCCCTCAACTATTCTAGCCGTCTGTGGGCAGCTACCTCGTCTGAATGGGCTATACGGCCCTTGAGCTATTCATCCCGCAGTGTGCGGACCTGGCTGCCGGCCGACGCTGCCTGGCGCAATACCCAACGTCTGCTGCGGACCTACGACGTGATGAGTGTGGGTATGACACTGGCCCAGGGGTTGGAGGTCTTCGACGACACAGTCAACCGGGTGGCGGCCGCGGCCCAGATGATAAGCCCCTTACCCGCCGGCGGGTACGTTCACATCGGCCCTGACCACTTCAACACGTACATTGATAACACCTGGACGTACCGTGACGCCAACCTGAACATTACCCAACGTCACCTGTTCCAACAAACGATGCCAGCCAATCGGGTCGAGCGGGTGGCTATGCAGCGTTATCCATCTTTTCTCTTTGACGTCAACCAGCCCTTCCGCGAGGTGCGGATTACCCACATCACCGAAACGTATGGCGGATATGAGCGGCCATATATTCCACGGCCCACTCGGTCCACCTGGTCGTACACACCCTCGTACACATCGTGGACTTATACGCCGCAATACACGCCGGTTTACATGCCTACTTACAACAGCTGGAGTAGCTGGAACTGGCCCTAGTTGAACGACGAAAAACCTGACGGGTTTCCTAAAACCTGTCAGGTTTTTCGTGGGATTGGTTCAGCCGATTAGGAGGGCGCGCCCATGCACGGCTTTTATCGGCGCGTACCAGTTTGGGGATGGATAGCGCTGCTGTTGGTCATCACCGGGGCCATCGTCCTGTTCTGGCCGCGAGCCACCTGCCAGGATGAGTTGGGTTGCGTCACGGTGGAGCCAGGGGCCCCGGTTCGCCTGGCCTACCTGCTAGTTACCTCCGGTGACAACGCCGACCTGGGCCTGGACACCCGGCGCGGCATCGAAATCGCCATAGACGACCGGCCGCTCCTGCGCGGCCACCCCATTACTTTGATCGGTGAGGATTCTGGCTGCCATGCGGAGACGGCCGCCGCCGCCGCCGCCCGCCTTGTCACCGACGAAACAATCGTGGCTGTCATTGGCCCTTCTTGTTCCAGTGAGGCGGCCGAAGCTGTGCCACTTCTCAGCCAGGCCGGGCTAACCCTGGTTTCCCCTTCCACTACCCGGCCGCTGGTCACGGGGCTGGACAGAGGCTACTTGCGCCTGGCCAACGATTACACGAGGCAAAGCCAGGCGGCGGCCATCTTCGCCTACCAGGAACTGGGCCTGCGCCAGGTCGCCACCTTGTACCCTAACGACCTGTACGCTGACGCCCTCCAGCAAGCCTTTGCCGACACCTTCGTCAACCTGGGGGGAACGATTACCACCCAGGCCACCCTCTACGAGACAGGCGATCTCGAATCGGCCCTGGCTAACGTGGCCCAGGGCCGGCCGGATGCCTTGTACCTGCCGGTATCGGTGACGGAAGACGCCACCCTGACGGGGGCTGATCTGGTCCTGGCTGTTCGGGCGAGTCGGGAACTGGCGGGCGTCGCCCTGATCGGTTCAGAGACATTGGCTAACAGTGATCTTCTGGCAGTGGCTGGTGACGCGGCCGAGGGTTTCTACGTCACCCAGCCCCAACTCATCGCCGGCCCGGCCTACGAGAGCTTCCTGGGCAAGTATCAGCAGAAGTATGGCGAGGCTCCCCGTGGCCTGTGGCACGCCCACGCCTATGACGCGGCCCAGTTGATCTTCGCGGCGATGGAAAAGGTGGCCGTGATGGAAGCGGACGGCACGCTGCACATCGGCCGCCAGGCTCTCCGCACCGCTTTGTGGGGTACGCGAGGCGTGGAGGGCCTAACTGGACGGCTTCATTGCGATGCAAGCGGAGCGTGCGGCGACGCGACCATTAGCCTGGCCCAAGTCCAAGCCAGCCAATTCCAGGTCGTCTGTGTTTACGCCCGTTCCTGCGCCACCCCCACTCCCCAACCGCTGGCCGCCGCTACCCCTACCCCCCCACCGGGGCCAACCGGGCTGCCGGTGCCAACGCTGGCGGCCGGGCGGCCGGGCCTGATCGCTTTCGCTTCGGACCGGGACGGCGATTGGGACATTTACCTGATGAACCCTGACGGTAGCCAGCCGGTGAATTTGACCAACAACCTGGCCGACGACCAGACGCCAGCCTGGTCGCCGGACGGCCGCCGGTTAGCCTTTGCCAGCAACCGCGACGGCAACTGGGAGATTTACACCATGACCGCCCAGGGTACAGATGTGGTCAACCTGACCAACCATCCAGCCGCCGACCGCCAGCCGGCTTGGTCGTTTGATGGAAACCATCTGGCTTTTGTCTCTGACCGTGACGGCAATCTCGAAATCTATACGATGGGAGACAGGGGGGCCGGCGCGCGCAACCTGACCCGCCACCTGGCCAGTGACGAAAACCCTACCTGGTCACCCGAAGGAACACAACTGGCCTTCACTTCTAACCGCGATGGCGATTGGGAAATCTATACCGTGACCGTGACTGGTGAGCAGCCACGCCAGTTGACGAATAACCAGGTGGATGACCAGTCTCCAGCTTGGTTGCCAGATGGGACCCAGATCGCCTTCGTTTCTTACCGAGATGGTAATGCGGAATTGTACCTGGTGCGACCGGACGGCCGAGGGCCGCACAACCTGACGCAGACGGCCGCCTGGGAGTGGCAGCCGGCCTGGGCGCCCGATGGCCGCCACCTCGTCTTTGCCAGTGACCGCGATGGCAATTGGGAACTCTACACGATGGCCGCCGATGGCACAGTGCCGACGCGCCTGACCTTCCTGGCAGCTGAGGAGGGCGCGGCCGTCTGGGGGACCAATGGCGGCCGCCAACCCATCGTCGCCATATCCACCCCATCCACCTTTCCGAGTGGCCTCATCACCTTTTCCTCTGACCGGGACGGTGATTGGGACATTTATGCCATGAACGCCGATGGCTCTAACCTGACTAACCTGACACGCAACATAGCAACGGATTTTTATTCTGTTTGGTCCCCCGACCACCAAAGGCTGGCCTTCGTCTCCGACCGGGATGGCAACGCCGAGATTTACGTGATGAATGCTGACGGTAGCAGTCAAACCCGCCTGACGGACGACCCGGCCGATGACCTCTTCCCGGCCTGGTCGCCGGACGGGGAGCAGATTATCTTTCAATCCAGCCGCTCTGGTGAAGACGCGCTGTATACGGTGCGCGTTGATGGGACGGACGTTCAACCGCTGGCCGATCAGGTTGCCTCTAACTGGTACCTGGCTTGGTCACCAGACAAAGAGAAACTGGCCTTCATGTCGGACGAGGACGATGACCCGGAGATTTACGTCACCAACAGCGATGGGTCAGACCAGGATCGCCTGACGGAGAATCCGGCGAACGACGATGACCCGGATTGGTCGCTAGACGGCCAGCGCATCGTCTTTCATTCCAATCGCAATGGCAATTACGAAATCTACGTCATGCGGGCCGATGGTTTCTCCCCCATCAATTTGACCCGGCATCCGGCCGACGACCGCTTTCCGTCCTGGGCCTCGGTTAGTTGGGAGGGGCCGCCCCGGTTGGTGGCAGCTATGGCCCCCACTCCCAGACCGACCCCCACCCGTGCCCGGCCGGCAACGGGAGGAACGGGGGCTACCGGCGGCGCACCGGCCCACGAGCCCTGGTTGGGCAATCTCAAGCTAACGGTTGACCTATGGAGTATCACCCCGATTGGTAACGGCCAATGCACGTTGGAATTCTTCTTGAACGCCGAAGGAGGTTACGGTGTTTATTCTTTCTACATAGACGACTCTAAGGAAAGCCCAGAATTTAAGATCGTGGATCGCCATCGTGGCGATTTCACCTGGCGCACGAACCGGCCGCACCTGTGGGGTGGGGCACATTCCTTTATCGCGTGGACGGGTTATTCGTCGGGTTTCGGACGCGAGGCCCGGGCAACTTCGTTTTCTTTATGGATTGATCCCCAACGAGTGCAATGTCCATGAAGTCAAGAATGGTGGTGTCCCCCTATAAGCCGCTGGCGGTGGCGGTTCTGCTGCTAGTGGCACTGGCTGGCTGCCGCAGCCGTTCAGCCTGTCAAGACGCGCTGGGGTGTGTGACCGTAGGGCCAGACGACCCTATTCGCCTGGCCTATTTGTTGGTCACATCGGGCGACAACGCTGACCTGGGCCTGGATACCCTACGCGGCATTAAGATCGCCATCGAAGACCAGGGAACGTTATTGAACCATACCATTGAACTGGTAGGCGAAGATGGCGGCTGCAATGAGGTGGACGGTCAGGCAGCGGCCGCTCGCCTGGCGGCCGACGAGACCATCGTGGCTGTGATTGGGCCTAGTTGCTCTAGCGAGGCGGTCGGGGCAGCGCCGGTTCTGAGCCGGGCTGGCCTGACTCTACTCTCTCCCTCTACGACCAGGTCTCTGCCGGGGGCAGTGGGTTACTTACGCCTGGCCCGTGACTATCTCCGGCAGGGGCGGGTCGCCGCCCACTTCGCCTACGAAGAATTGGGGCTGCGCCAGGTAGCCACGCTGTATGACAGTGACGTTTACGCCGAGACTTTGCAGCAAGAGTTTGCCCGCGCCTTTACGGAATTGGGGGGGACGGTGACGGGGCAGGAAGCGCTCTATGCCGAGAGTGATTTGAGTCAGGTGTTGGCCCGGCTGGCCGCGGGTCATCCCCAGGCTCTCTACGTGCCGGTGGCAGTGGCTGAGGAAGCGACTCTGGTGGGGGCTTACATTCTCGAGGCGGCCAGGGCTTTACCTGACCTGGAGAACACCGTCCTGATCGCGTCCGAAGCCTTAGCCACGAGTGATTTTCTCTTGACGGCCGGTGACGTGGCCGAGGGCCTCTACGTGACGCAACCGGCCCTCGTGGCCGGCCCAGACTACGAAGCCTTTGTGGATCGCTATCGCGCCAAATATGGCGAGGACCCCCTTCACCTTTTCCACGCCCACGCCTACGACGCGGCCCAGTTGATCTTCGCGGCGATGGGAAAGGTCGTCGTGGTAGAAGCGGACGGCACGCTGCACATCGGCCGACAGGCTCTACGCGCCGCTCTGTTAGAAACGCAGGGTTTTCAGGGATTAACCGGAACGTTGAGTTGTGACGAAACAAGTGAGTGTGGCGACGACACGACGACTCTGGCCCAGGCGCAGGCTGGTCAGTATCAGGTGGTTTGCGTCTATACAAGCCAGTGCATCTCCCCTACCCCGCCGGCCGAGGCAGCCAACAGGCCAACACCAACGGCCGCCGCCACGCTGGCCTCCACTGCGGCCGCTTCGCCGGCGGTTACCCCGCCCCCTTCTTCATCGGGTAGTACTGCCGACCTGATTGTCTTTGCTTCTGATCGGGATGGCGATTGGGATATTTACGTGGCCAACGCCGACGGAACGAATCCCGTGAACCTGACCAACAATACGACCGATGACCTGTCGCCAGTTTGGTCGCCCGATGGACAGCAGATCGCTTACACAACTGACCAGGACGGCAACTGGGAGATCTACGTCATAGGGGCGGATGGGGCCACGCCCACGAACCTGACCAACCACCCGGCCGCCGATCAGGAGCCGGCCTGGTCGCCGGATGGGCAGTTGGTTGCTTTCACCTCTAATCGAGATAGCAATAACGAGGTCTACGTTACCACCCGGAGTGCCCCTTCAGCGACGAACGTCAGCAACCACCCGGCCAGTGACCAACAGCCGACCTGGTCGCCAGATGGGACCCAGCTCGCCTTTATTAGTAACCGTGATGGCAACGGGGAAGTTTACGTGATGGACGCTGACGGTGACGACGAGCGTCGCTTGACCGAGGGGCCAACCGACGAAGAGGCTCCAGCTTGGTCACCAGATGGAACCCAGATAGCCTTCGTCTCCTATCGTGACGGCAATGCTGAACTATATTTGATGGCCTCGGATGGGGCTAACCCGACCAGGCTCACCGATACGCTG
Organism: Chloroflexota bacterium; assembly: GCA_040751925.1. Lineage (GTDB taxonomy): Bacteria > Chloroflexota > Anaerolineae > Promineifilales > Promineifilaceae > JBFMFT01. Next base: position 8,230 of record JBFMFT010000075.1, on the reverse strand, counting down.
GCCTGGGAGTGGAATCCGGTCTGGGCGGCCGGTGGAACACAGATCATCTACGAGTCCAATGAAGCGGGTAACTGGGAGCTGTACACCAGGGTCGTGGATGGCTCGGCCGACCCGCAGCGGTTGACCAGTCACGGGGCGGCCGATGGCTGGCCGGCCTGGCTGGCCGGCTCGTTACGGCCGCCTCTCGTTAGCCCGCCGACGCCCACCGCCGTCAGCCTTATCACTTTCTCTTCTGACCGCGACGGCGACTGGGACATCTATACGATGGGGACTGATGGCTCCAACGTACTCAACCTGACCAATAACGACGTGCCCGATTACTATTCGACCTGGTCACCGGACGGTCGCCGCCTGGCCTTTGTCTCGGAGCGTGATGGCAACGCCGAGATTTACGTAATGAACACTGACGGTAGCAGTCAAACCCGCCTGACCAACGACGCGGCCGTTGACCTCTTGCCGGTCTGGTCGCCGGATGGCCGGCAGATCGCTTTTCGCTCAGATCGGGGCGGGGTCGAAGCTATTTACGTGATGCAAGCCGACGGCTCCGGCCTTGAGCGAGCCTCGGCTGAGGTGGTCAATGACTGGTACGTGGTTCGGTCCCCTGACGAGATCCAGATATTGTTCGCGGCCGAAGGCGAAAGCAACCTGGACATATACGTGTCCGATCCGGCGCGCAGTGATGCCAGACGCTTGACTGATAACCAGGCGATTGATGACAGTCCGGTCTGGTCACCCGACGGCACGCGCATCGCCTTCCATTCCGACCGCAACGGCAATTTTGAGATTTACGTCATGCAGGCAGATGGCATAGACCAGAGGAACCTAACTAACCACCCGGCCGACGACCGTTACCCGGATTGGTAACGCGCTTCTATGGGCAGCCAGACAATGTTTTGGTCTGCGGCCGCGATTTCTATAATGCGTCTCCTCGCAGAATGGAGACTGCGTCTACGAAAGTGTAGTCACGTTCAACGTGACCTATTCCTCGCCATAGATAGATCGTCGTAATTCTTCATCGTCCAGGAAGGGGTAGCCGTGGACGGCCGCCTGACCTTGCGGCCGCTTGTTCCGGGCCGGCCGGCTCTTGACCTTCGGCCGCCAACGTCGTATACGCTTCAGTAATTCCCGCAATCCCATAACACTTCTCGACGGCCTCCGCGTCTCGGTGGTGAAGCTGAGTAGATACCTCTGCTAGAAATGTCACTCTATGACCGTGGACAGTATAGCACAATTGGCGGCATTGTGGAAACGATGGTCAACTTGGTTGCGGGCGGGTGCGCTAAGAAGTTGTCACAACTTGCGTTGGGGGCGATGGATAGGGGCCTCACTTTTTTTTCGGGGTTTAATCATCGTTATATGGGGGGGAGGGGGTGTTTTTGCCGCTCAATGGCTAAATATGGCGGTCATGGGCGATGTTTAAATTGATTTAATCATTGGTTTAATCATCGTTAGTGATGAGTGGTGAGTGGTGAGTGGTGAGTGGTGAGTGATGAGTGGGCGCGGCCGGGGGGGACGCGCTGTTTTGTTGAGGGTAGTGTAGCATGGGGGGTTAAACAGGGTGTTTAAGGGTAGGGGTCTTGTCGAGGTGGGGAGGGGGCAAAATGTGATAACTCGTTCGAGAATAGGACGCGGATGACGCGGATGGACGCGGATGAACGCGGGTTTTCATTTGTCGTGGTGCGCTGCGGCGCATGATGTCTCTATAGATTGCCTGACAAACTTTTAGCGCACCCGTTGCGGGCCAATGGATTGCTGTTTAGTTTCTACTATGCTATTCTGGTGGTGTGTACGGAATTGTTTTCACGAAGCAAGAGGACAGGGCTGTACAGAAAAATGCGGCCAGGCGGCCGCGATGACGAACTGGCGAGACTGGCAATTGAGCAAGGTAGTGAATGTGTGATGAGTATCAAACCATTGATCGCGCCTGAGGCAGTGGTGGAGCTATCCAACGAGGAAATCCGGCGTTATAGCCGCCATTTAATCATGCCGGAAGTGGGGATGAAGGGGCAGAAGAAGCTGAAGGCGGCCAGCGTGCTGCTGATCGGCGCGGGGGGGTTGGGGTCGCCGTTGGCACTGTACCTGGCGGCGGCCGGAATCGGCCGCCTGGGTCTGGTAGATTACGACGTGGTGGACGACACCAATTTGCAGCGGCAAATCATTCACGGGACGAGGGATGTGGGGCGGCCGAAACTTGCCAGCGCGAAAGCCCGCATCCTGGACCTCAACCCCCACATCCGGGTAGACACTTACGAAGTGGCCCTTACTTCGGCCAACGCCCTGGAAATCCTGGCTCCCTACGACGTGATCATTGACGGGACAGATAACTTTCCCACCCGCTATTTGACCAACGACGCCTGTGTGCTATTGGGCAAGCCGAACGTCTACGGCAGTATCTTCCGCTTCGAGGGGCAGGTCAGCGTCTTCTACGCCCAAGAAGGTCCCTGCTATCGCTGCTTGTTCCCCGAGCCGCCGCCGCCGGGCCTGGTACCCAGTTGCGCCGAAGGGGGTGTGTTAGGCGTTCTGCCCGGCGTCATCGGCACGATCCAGGCCACCGAAGCCATTAAGCTCATCCTGGGGGAGGGTAGGCCGTTGATCGGCCGCCTCCTCCTTTACGACGCCCTGAGCATGACCTTCGACGAAGTGCGCCTACGCAAGAACCCGAACTGCCCGGTCTGCAGCCCCCACCCCACCCTCACCGAACTGATTGATTACGAACAGTTCTGCGGAATGCCGGCCCACGACCACAGCCTATTCGCAGCCAGCGCGAACGGGGGCAGCGTACCGATGATTACTCCCCTGGAACTTCATCGCCGGCTGGCCCAGGGCCAACGCCCCTTCATCCTGGACGTGCGCGAGCCGCACGAGTGGGAGATTTCTAACCTGGCCCACCTGGGGGCGATCCTTATTCCCCAGGGGCAGGTGTTGGAGCGGATGGGGGAATTGGATACGGCCGTCGAGATAGTCGTCCACTGTCGCACAGGAGTTCGCAGCGCGAGTGTGATTCGCCTGTTGGGCCAGCACGGCTTCAGCAAACTGCTGAATTTAGAGGGCGGCATCAACCGTTGGGCGCAGGAGGTCGAGCCAGAGTTGCCAATATATTAGACATTGTCGGGAATAGACAGGATTCACAGGATTTATGGGAGGGACTTCATCCTGTCAACCCTGTCCGATATGTTCGGATCGGACGACCGCAGAATTCCCAAGCATCCAGATACCTGGCTTTCTGATCGGGTCGGCTGTGCTATAATAAGCTCGTATTTGGCTGGGCAAAAGGTGGATACCGCCTTTAAGCATGGCCGGGTAAAGCAGGTCTCATGGCAGCGCCCCCTACTCTTGTAGCCTATTTGCGAGGTACAATCCGCTCCATGAGTTCAGACCAGAAGCAGCGCATTCTTGATAAGGATGATAGCGATTTTTTTGGGGTCTACCGGATTCGACGGGACATTGTAGAGGAGCCAGCACCCCCAGGTGCGGGTCGTCGAACAGACCGGCACGTGGGCGTGCCTGACTCCTCCGTTGAAAATCCCGTTAAAACCGGTAGAGCCTTTTTTTAACTTATTGCCCTGTTAACAAGTAAGTTACCGCCTCTTACGACGACAGACAGCAAGTATGAAATGGAGTCGCCGATTCAAATTGATTTAACCCTTTTTTGTTTTAGTTCACGCAGTGGATCGGCTACCACTGGACAAAGCCGGCGTTCTTTATCGCCGTCTTGAGGCTAGACTAAGCGGGGCGGCCACCGCGTCTGTCTAGCATAATGAATATGGGTTAACCGAGCCTACTTGCGGGAGATAGCTTCATGAACGATAATCAAAGCCAAACCGAGTCATTGCTTGACATTGTAAAGGGTATCCAATCTCAGTCGATTATGCTTCCTGAGTTTCAACGCGACTTCCGTTGGGAACTTGAGCAGACCTACGACCTTTTCGACTCCCTCATTCGAGAGATTTTCATTGGAACGCTAATCTATGGAAAGCCTTCATTTGGAATGACTCTGCGCGAGATTGATACACGTCCTCGGAAGGGAAAGGGTAGCAGCAAATCATTGCAGACCTACAATTTCACGACAGAAGAGATTCGCCGACAGACTCAAACAGAGAATTTACGAGTCGTCTTGGACGGGCAACAAAGAATCACTTCGGTTTATCGTGCGATTACGGGAATCGACAAGGTCTATATTGTTCTAGCACAGGGTCTAGACGAGGATTCCATTAAGTCGCAACCTCTGGAAAAGATTTTCGTTGAAGTCTCTGGTGAGGAAAGCCCTACAGCCATCTCGGTTAAGCTATTCGATGCCTATGAGGCGGAAATGGGGGCATTGGAGGAAGATGAGGATTTTAACCGTAGATTCGGAGAGACTACATATGCACGGCGATTCTTGAGCGGTGACGATGACGAAACAAAGGCCAAACGAAGAACGGCTGAGAAAATCTACCGACGAGCCATTCGCAAGTTAACCGACCTATATAAGCAGCAAAAAATGGTGGCGTATTATTTGTTGGATATGAGTTTGGACAAGTTCTGCATATTTTTCGAGCGTAGTAACAGCAGAGGTATTCAACTCAATTTTACCGACATCCTTGCAGCAAAGCTCTATCATGGTTTCAATCTGAGAAAAAAGATTGAGGAGTTCGAGGGTCAGAATAAATACAAACTGAACCGGGAGATAATTGTACGGTCTATTGCATATGTTTCTGATACTGAACGGGGTGCCACACCTTCTATTGATAAAAAATCCATCTTAGATAAACTGGATGCAGACAATTTTGAGACTCATTGGGATAAGACCTGCAATCTTTACGTAGGCAGCATGAACTATCTTACAGGTCAAAACTACGTATTGTCCCAGGATTGGATACCCTCAGAGAATATGATTGTCCCTCTAATGATTTTCCGAAGGTATGTTAAGGGATTTGATCGGATCACAGAAGATCAACGCAGATTTATCGAATATTGGTACTGGGCATCCATTTTTGCCAATCGTTATAGTGCTGCATCTAACGAGGTAATAATTGCAGATAGTCAGGCGCTTTCTCAAATTGCCAGAGGTGAAAAAGTAACCACCCGTGGCTACTTTTCACGAATGCGACCACTTATTGCAAGCCCGGATGACCTTCTGAGCTATTCGAAAAAAACCAGTGCGATATACAGAGGGGTATTAAATTTGCTTGGATATTCGTCTCAAGGTCTCATGGATTGGAGTAGCGAACAGAAGATAAATGCCTCGATGCGGCTAGAAGACCACCACATCTTTCCCCGTGCCTATATAACAAGTGGCCCAAGTCTTGATATGGATCAGAGCGAGGCAGAACAGTTGGTTGATAGCGTAGTTAATCGTACCCTTATCCCAAAATTGCTCAATATTCAGGTCGGCAAGAAAGCCCCTCAAGTTTACTTGTCTGAACTCAAGAAAAAGACCAACCCCAGATTAGACGTATGCCTGTCAAGTCATCTTATTCCAAAAGAATTGATAGATGACCCGGATCGAAACTTCTTCTTTGAGGACTTTCTCAAAGAAAGAGCGCGGGCAATTTTTGAGCTTATTGAACGCTATGTTCTGTCGCCAGCCGCGGAGATTGTTGCTAAACATGGTGTGGAGGCTGAAGAAGTAAGCCCATTACCAAATAGTTCCAGATTGCGGCTAAAAGACATGATAACTCTTGGACGAGTCAGAGGCGGTGATCGTATACATGTAAAACGACATCCTGACCGCCCAGCAAGGATTATTGACGGTGATACCGTCGAGTTTGAGGGTGAGCGCGTAGCAATTAACACATGGGGGCAACGAGTCGCGGGATGGTCCTCGATAAATATCTATGAGCACGTCGTATTAGAGCGCACAGGGCAAACACTAGAAGAACTACGCAACGGCCCCACAAAATGATGTTTACGCTTACCAATTAAGGAGAACCCATGACCAGTACCAAGACCACCTGGATGGAGAAGGAAATCGCCGGATTGAAGGAGGCCGGCCTGTTCAACGTCATCCGCACCATCGAATCGCCGATGGGGCCCTGGGTGACGATTAACGGCCGCCGTCTGCTCAATTTCTGCGCCAACAACTACCTGGGGCTGGCCAACCACCCGCGCCTGCGGACGGCCGCGGCCAAAGCCATCGAGGAATTTGGCATTGGCCCCGGAGCGGTACGAACTATTGCTGGCACGATGAGCCTGCACGTCGAGCTAGAGCGACGGCTGGCCGAGTTTAAGTACGCCGAAGCCTGCATCACCTTCCAAAGCGGCTTTAGCGCCAACCTGGCCACGATTCCGGCCCTGGTCGGCCGGGGCGACGTCATCTTCTCCGACGAGTTGAACCATGCCAGCATCATTGACGGGGCGCGCCTCAGCCGGGCGGAGATTGTGCGCTATGCCCACAACGACGTGGACGACCTGCAACGCCAGATTCAGGCCACCACGCAATACGGCCGCCGGCTGATCGTCAGCGACGGCGTCTTTAGCATGGATGGCGACATTGCCCCTCTGGATAAAATTTGCGAGGTGGCCGCCGAGCACGACATCCTGCTCATGGTGGACGACGCGCACGGCGAGGGGGTGTTGGGGCGGGGCGGCCGGGGCATCGTGGATCACTTTGGCCTGCACGGCCGGGTGGACATCGAAGTTGGCACGATGAGCAAGGCTTTTGGCGTGGTGGGGGGCATGGTGGCCGGCAAGCAGATTATCGTGGACTGGCTGCGCCAGCGCGGGCGGCCGTTCCTCTTTTCCAGTGCGATGACCGTACCCGACGTAGCCGCCTGCATCGAGGGGGTCAACGTCCTTCAGGAATCTACCGAACTGGTGGACCGCCTGTGGGCTAACGCGGCCATCTTCCGCGACGGCCTGAAACAAATGGGTTTCGACACCGGCCGCAGCCAGACGCCCATTGTACCCGTCATGTTGGGCGAAGCGCCACTGGCCCAGGCTTTCAGCCGCCGCTTATTCGAAAAGGGTGTCTTTGCCATGGCCATTGGCTACCCCACCGTCCCCCAGGGCAAGGCCCGTATCCGGGTGATGAACTCGGCCGCCCACTCCACCGACGACCTGGAACAAGCCCTGGACATCTTTGGGCAGGTCGGCCGGGAGTTGGGGGTGATTGAATAATTTCAACGAACTTCGAGCCATACCGCCACCTCGTCACCTTCCTCAAGCTGTTCTGCCTTTCGCACCCTATCCTTGAGGGGGACAAGGTAGCGGCCGTCTTTGGGAAACAACGAAGTCTTCCACTCGGTTTGGCCGATGCGAACCGTGACCGGAATCATGCCCCAGCCATAGGTTACAAAGCTGGAGATAGCTTTCAGATCGTCGCACGGCTCGGCCGGAACGGTCACAAAGTAATAGGGGGAGGGCCCACGCCAATACCAGATTTTGCCATTGAACTGAATGTTCATCAATACATTATGTCGAATGCCTAGCGGTGAGCTTCAGCGGCGCGAAGCGAAGCGCGTCCGCTATCCGCTATCAGCGCGTAAACAGTTTCCAATGGCCCTCGGAGACAACTTCGACGGTGCCGTCGGTCACTTTTATGGCGGTCTGATCGTCAATTGCGTACGCTGGCACTGCCAAGCCGGCGGCCCATTTTTCTGCGTCGGCCATGGAGTTGTCCGGCAGCATCTCGTGATCTAGGTGCGGAAAAATCGAAAAACCAACCATGCCCAACGTTTCCTCGCCACCGGTGGGCGGCTTCCAGCGGACGAAGTCCTCCCCGATGTTGGGGGCCATCACCATGCTCCCGGCGCTCAGTCCCACGTAGACCGCGCGCAGCGACGGCAAGAGGTCTGCCAGTCCAGACTGCCGCATCCAGTAGCACAGATACAAGGGGTCGCCGCCATTCACCAACAGAACGTCAGTCTCCTGGATCATGGGCACCCAAAGCTCTTCAGCGATGCTGGGCAGCGCGGTGAGCTCCAGGACTCCCAAGGACTTCCAACCCAGTTCGCACATCGGTGTAGTGGCCTGTCCGCTGAAGAACCGCCATGCGTGGCCAGCACCGCCGGGTATGGCGTACACCGCGGTGGGAATGCAGAGGGCGCTGGACTCGGCAATCGGTTTGCCCAGTAGGTCGACCAGCGCGTTTTGGATACTCGTGTTTTTGATGCCAGCGGAAGTGAGAAGAAACCTCATGATGCCTCTCCTTGCTGATTGATTGCGAGTCGAAAGGCTCCTCCAGTCTCTCTTATGATGATGCGGTTATACAACGTGCCGCCCAGCGATGGGCGTCAGGCGCGGGGCTGTA
>JBFMFT010000074.1:0-14823 GCA_040751925.1 Chloroflexota bacterium | reverse complement strand
ATTATCACGGCCGCTTTCTGCAACTCTTCCAGCAATTGGGCCTGAGCTATGACCTCTTCACCCACACCGATACGGAAAACCATCACCGGGTCTCCCAAGACATCTTCCTGACCCTGCTCAGTCAGGAATACCTCTACCGCCAGGTCACAGAGCAGATGTATTCACCAACGGCCGGCCGCTTCCTGCCCGACCGCTACATCGAGGGTACTTGCCCCAACTGCGGCTATTTTCCGGCTCGCGGCGACCAGTGCGACAATTGCAACACCCTGTTCGAGACGCCCAGCGAGTTGATCAACCCGCGCAGCAAAATTGACGGCAGCGTGCCTGAGCTACGCGAGACCGAGCATTTCTTCCTGGACTTGCCGGCTCTGGCCGAAGATGGCCTGGCAAAGTGGATTGAGCAGGACAAGGAGCATTGGCGGCCGCAGGTCATCAACTTCGCTCGCCACCTCATCGTGGACGAAGGGCTAAAGGGGCGGGCCGTCACCCGCGACCTGGATTGGGGCGTCCCCGTCCCTCTACCGGATTGGGAGGGCAAAGTCCTCTACGTCTGGTTCGAGGCAGTGATTGGCTATTTGTCGGCTACCATCGAGTGGGCCAAGAACCAGGGCCGGCCGGAAGCCTGGAAAGAGTGGTGGTACAATCCCCAGGCCCGCACCATTTACTTCATTGGCAAAGACAATATCCCCTTCCACGCCGTCATCTGGCCGGCCCAGTTGCAGGGCATCCAACGGCTCTACGAGGACGATCCCCACAAGAGGTTAAATCTGCCCTACGACGTGCCGGCCAACGAGTTTATGAACATGGAGGGGCGCAAAATTAGCGGCAGCCAGAATTGGGGGGTGTGGATGTTGGACGCCCTCACCCGCCACGATCCCGACCCCCTGCGCTATTACCTGACCGCTACTATGCCCGAAACCCGCGACAGCGATTGGAGTTGGCAGGGTTACGTGGAGCGCAATAACAGTGACCTGGTGGGTAACTGGGGCAACCTGGCGAATCGGGTTCTCAATATGATCCAGCGTTACTTTGCCGGGGTCGTGCCGGATCCCGGCCGCCCGACCGAACAGGACGAAGCTCTGTTAGCGGCCATAGACGCTGGCTTTACGACGGTGGGTGATTTTTACGACAGTTGTAAATTCCGCGCCGCCGCCCAGGAAGCCATGCGCCTTTCCACTCTGGTCAACCAATACCTGGAGGAGACCAGCCCCTGGCTGGCGGCCAAAAACGACCTGGCGGCCGCCGGCCGTTCACTCTACACCGCGCTCCAGGCCCTCAACGGCCTCAAAATCCTCTTGGCCCCTATCCTCCCCTTCACCAGCCAGGCGTTGCACGAACAGTTGGGCGAGGAAGGGCAGCTTTTCGGCCGCCCCTTAGTCGAGACCTACCAGGAAGTCCAGCGCAGCCACCTGGCCCTGACCTATGATGGCGTTGGGGCGGTGGGCGAGTGGTCACGCCAGCCTATCCCGCCCGGCCGCCAATTGCCCAAGCCTCACACACTGTTCAAGAAGCTAGAGGCGGCCGTCGCCGAGGAGGAACTCGGCCGGCTGGCCCGCTAAGAGATTGAGGAATGGAATAGTACACTGCCTCAATCCGTTAATCCCGCCCATCCGTGTCCAATTCGGCCAACACGTCAAACAACCCGGCCGGAACCACTTCGGCCGCTATCGAGAAAGAGTGGAGGACGCGGGCGACGGCCGGCGAAACCGGCACGGGTAATTCGGCCGCTCCCTCAATCGGCTGCCCGCCCACCGAGACCAGGCCATAGAGCCAGCGTGGAGCCGTCTGCGGGCCAGACAAGACCGGGAAAGTCGCCTTGCTCTGGGTCAGCATCGCCAGCAGGCGGCCGGCCTGGTAGTCATAATCCGCCAATAGCTGCTGCACTGACCCTTGCGCCCGCATGACCAACGCCTGCCCAATCCGCTGCCAGACCGTAGCCTCGGTCTTGGGCTTCTGCAACAGGCCATACAGGGTCAGGCGGGGTAGGAGGGCGAATGGTTGGGCGTGGGCCAGGTAGAATGGGTCGAATAGTTGGGGGTCGGCCGTCCACGTCTGCTGCGCCGCTTTCCAGAGAGGCCGGGGCTTCCGGCCGCCGCTCATTGCGTAGACCAGTGTCAAATAGGCCAAGTGGGGGTCGCTCCCCCGCGCCAACCCAGTGGGCAGCGGCCAGGCCGGGTTCTGTGCGGGCCACTGTTCAGGCGGCCCGTAGACGGCCGTCAAATGCTCCTGCACGGCCGCCCAGATTTCTCGTTCTTTTGTTGTGATCATGATGGAACCGCGAATAGCGCGAATGGGCGAATATGGCGAATGAATAGCTATTCGCGTCATTCGTTCATTCGTGCCATTCGCGATAAACCGCCTTTGATAATCTGAACGTTTGTGCTACCATTTGTTCATCCTTCATCATTCTCAACGGAGTATAAATGAACACCTCACCCCTTGCCCAATCCGTTTTCGACCTGGCTCACGCCACCCATTCCATGACCGACGCCGACCTGGGCCAGCCCTGGGCCTGGGGGCCGCACGAGGAGGGCGTGCGCTTCGCCCTCCTGGGCACCTGTCACGAACTGCGCGACCTGGCCGCCCGCCTGGCCCACCTGCGCGCCCAGGACGGCCGCCCCCCGACGGCCGCCCAGCGCATCCTCGGCCAATACCACGCCGCCTACCGTGACCTGCAAGCCATCCTGCTGGGCGTGACAGACGAATTGTACGGCCAGGAACCGGCCGCCGGCGAATGGCCTTTGCGCTACGTCCTGGGCCACGCCGCCGCCACCGAGCGTCACTTCTTCACCCTGGTTCATTACGGGCTAGAGCGGCAGCGCGACGGCGGCGAGCGGCCGACCCGCCTGCCCGATGGCCAGACCGACCGGGTGGTTGGCCCGCGTAGCGACTTCATCGAGATCATGGAGAACCAGCCCATGACGCCGATGCTGGTCTTTTATGATCACTTGCACCAACGGGCCTTGCGGGAATTTGCCACCATGACCGACGCCGAGTTGGAGGGGAAGTCGGTGTGGTGGGAGAATATCGAATACCCCCTACGCCACCGCCTCCACCGTTTTGAGATGCACCTGCGCCAACACACTGTCCAGGCCGAAAAGACGCTGGCCCTGCTCAACCAGCCGCCCAACGAGGCCAAACGCCTGCTGCGCCACGTCTACAACGCGCTGGCCGAAGTCGAAGCGGCTACCTTTGGCGCAGATGGTTTGGGAGCGGACGAGCAGGTGGCTATCGCCGCCACCATTCGCGCCCGCGCCGAAGAGGTGAGACAAGTGGTGGCCCAGGCGCGGGCGATGATCGCCGCCGTCCAGTCCAACGGCCTGCCCGAAATCCAGACTCTTCTGGCGGCCAATCCCAAGCTCGCCAAAGCCACCAGCCAGAGTGGCGTTTCGGCCGTCCTCATCGCCACCTACTACGGCCACCCCGAAGCCGCCCAGGCCCTGATCGCCAGCGGCTTGGAACTGGACATCTTCGAAGCGGCGGCTACTGGCCGTCTGGACACCGTGCAGGCGTGGGTCAACGAATGGGAGCCGCTGAAAGGCGAGTACAACGTAGATGGCTTTTATCCCCTGGGGCTGGCCTGCTTCTTTGGGCATGAGGCGACTGCCCTCTGGCTCATCGAAAAGGGGGCGGACGTGAACCAGGTCGCCAAAAACCGCCAGCGTGTGCGGCCGATCCACGCCACGGCCGCTAACGGCAATCTAACCGTTCTGAAAGCCTTGTTGGAGAAAGGCGCGGAGGTGAACGCCAAACAGGAAGGTGACTTTACTGCCTTGCACGAAGCTGCCCACACCGGCAACCTGGCCATGGCCAGGCTGCTATTGGAATATGGGGCCGATAAGACGGCCGTCGCCAGCGACAAAACGCCCTACCAACTGGCCGTTGAAAAGGAGCATACGGCCGTGGCCGACCTGTTGGCTCCCTAGCCGCGATTTCAACCAACTCTAATGACCGTTAGCCCTCCCCCTCCACCCCTCCCCCCCACACACCAGGAAGCTGAAGTCAAGTTCCTCTTGGGAGACCTACCAGCCTTTCGCGAGCGGCTGTTAGCCGCCGGGGCCACCCTCCACGTTCCCCGCGTCTACGAGCGCAACGTCCGCTTCGACGACGACCAGGACAACCTACGGCGGCAAGGCAAGCTGCTCCGGCTGCGCCAGGATAACCAGGCCATCCTGACTTACAAGGGAGTGGTCGCCGATCCATCCACGACCGAAGTCAAAAGGCGCGAAGAGTTAGAAGTGGTGGTCAGCGACTTCGACACGGCCGTTCTCATCCTCAATCGCCTGGGCTTCACCCCCCGTCAGGTGTACGAGAAGTACCGCGAGACCTTCCGCCTGGGCGCGGTCGAGGTGCTGCTGGATGAAATGCCTTTCGGTCACTTCGTTGAGTTAGAGGGGGAAGAAGCGGAGATTAAGGTGACGGCCACCCGGCTGGGTCTGCCCTGGAGCGGCCGTATTTTGGACAACTACCTGGCCCTCATGGCCCGCCTCAAAGACCACTACCACCTGCCCTTCGACGACCTTACCTTCGCCAACTTCGCCGGCCGCCACCTCTCTATTGCCGACGTTCTCTGAATAGGACGCGGATTGGCGCGGATGTTCGCAGATCTATTCGCGTTCATCTGCGTCATCCGCGTTCTATTCTCTTAACGCCTGGCGTAAAGAAAACCTGGTATAATAGGCGAGCGTTTCCTATTTACCAGAGCGGGGATTATTTCACGGCTACAGGCGATTGGCCCATTTTCCAATCCCCTTGTCCCTTCATCCCCGCTCCCACTTGTAACTATCCAGCCAGAAACCAGGTTTTTTCCTGGTAGGCAGTCTTGATTACTCGCCAAAAACCTGGTTTCTCCAGAGAGCCTGAATAGTTACTCCCACTTTAATAAAGGAGAATAGTATGTTAGACAAGGCTCACACTATTGCCGGTGAACTGGTGCGGTTGCGCCGCGACATTCACCAACACCCCGAGTTGAGTTTTCAGGAATTTCGCACGGCCGCCCTGGTGGCCGACACCTTACACGAGATTGGCGGAATTCAGGTCAAAACAGGGGTCGGCCGCACCGGGGTCGTGGGCGAGCTTGGCTCCGGTCACGGCCCCACCCTGGCTATTCGCGCCGACATGGACGCCTTGCCCATTGTGGAGAAAACCGACCTGCCCTACCGTTCCCAAAACCGGGGGGTCATGCACGCCTGCGGCCACGACGCCCACACCGCCATTTTGCTGGGGGCGGCTCATTTGCTCCGCCAGAGCTTGGCCGAGGACAAGTGGCAAGGCCAGGTACGCCTGTTGTTTCAGCCCTCCGAAGAAGCTCACGACGATGATGGGACGAGCGGGGCGACGGCCATGATTGACGATGGGGCGCTGGAGGGGGTGGACGCGGTGATTTCCTTGCACGTCATTTCCCATTTAGCGGCCGGGATGTGCTACTTCCAGGATGGCTATAGTCTGGCGGCCGTAGACTCCTTCGACGCCTGGGTGCGCGGCATGGGTGGGCATGGAGCCTACCCCCACGAAGGCAGCGACCCCCTCTTTATGCTCGTCCCTATTCTTTCCGCCCTTTACGCCGTTCCCTCCCGCCGCATTGACCCGGTGGAGCGGTGTGTGGTTAGCCTGGGGGCCATTCACGGCGGCACAACCACCAACGTCATCCCCAGCGAAGTCCACCTACGAGGCACCATCCGCTCGCACAAGGAGGCCGTGCGCCACCAGCTTTGGCAGGAAGTGGAGAATTGTCTGCGAATGGCTGAACTCATGGGCGGTTCTTACGAACTCAAGATACACCCTGGCTACCCGGCCATGTATAACGACGCCGGGGTTAATCAATGGCTGCGCCAGACGGCCGGCGATTTATTAGGAGAGGGGGTGACGGCCGAGATGGAATTTGGCATGGGCGCGGAGGATTTCGCCTACATGACAGCCAGAGCAAAGGGGGCCATGTTCTTCCTGGGCGCGGCCGTGCCCGATGGCGTTCTTCGCAACCACCACACCGACATATTTGACATTGACGAGGCGGTGCTACCCGTTGGCGCAGCCATCCTGGCCGAAACCGCCCGCCGCTTCGTCACCGGCCAACTCCGGCCGGGCTGAGGGGTTATTTTATTGTGGAATTGTGCTATAATACAAAGCACTACATTAACTTGCCGAAAGTACGAGAGGTTTGACTGAAATGGAAGCAAGACCACAAACCAAGACGGCGTTTGCTACCAGTGTGCGATTAGAAAGCGATCTCAACAGTAAACTAGAAGCCCTGGCAGTGGCCATGGATAGACCCAAAACCTGGATCATTGAGCGGGCGGTGCAACGCTACGTCGAAGAACAAGCGTGGCAAATCGAAGCCATACGGGAAGCCTATGAAAGCTACCAGGATGGCACAGCCAAGGTAATACCCCACAGTGAAGTAGTGGAGCAGCTTGAAGGGCGGATTGAGGCTAGGCTTAGTCAATGAGTATTGTTTGGCATGAATTGGCGGTAGCCGACCTAAACGCCATTCTTGATTACCTCTTGGAACGCAACGTAGAAGCGGCCCAGCGCACGTTCCAGCGCGTCAGAGAGCGAGTGGAACTGCTGGTTGAACATCCCAATCTTGGAAGGCCCGGCCGCGTTGAGGGTACACGAGAATTGATTATCGGCCAAACACCCTACATCGTTGCCTACACTATAGACTATGGAATAGGAGCGGTGGTGGTACTGCGTGTCCTTCATGGGGCGCAGCGATGGCCGGAGAACTTTGCCGGTTTAACCTATTGATCTTCGGAAACCTGCCAGGTTTGACCCTGAGTTAGCGACCCTTTACCTTGTTTTCTCGAACCTTCACTTCCCGTGTCTATCTGCTGGTCTTAGTTCTCTTCGGGGGGATTGCCCTGGGTGGCGTCGTTCACAGAACGGCCGCCCAAGCCCCCACCTTACCCACCACTCCGGCCGAGGCCGAAACAGGGCTGGCTATTTTTGGCGAGCGGTGCGCGACCTGCCATGGCCCCTTGGGCCTGGGCGATGGCGAGATGGCCGCCCAGTTGCCGGCCCCTCCCCGCGCCCTGGCCGACCCCACCTTCATCCGCGCCGCCGTCCCCACCAGCCTTTTTGACACCATCACCAACGGCCGGGTCCAACAAGGGATGCCCCCCTTTGGCCCGACCAGCAGCAACGCCATCAGCGAAGCCGACCGTTGGAACCTGGTGGCCGCCGTCTACAGTCTGGCCACCCCGGCCGACAACGTGGCCCAGGGCCAGACCTTATACGAGACGAAGTGCGCCAACTGTCACGGCCCACAGGGGAAGGGCGATGGGCCGCAAGCCTCTCAACCACCGGGCGACCTGACCAACCTGGCCTATTGGAGCAACACCAGCAACCAGGCGGTTTTTGACGTTCTCGTGGGCAGCCAGCGGACGGCCGGCCACGACCTGGGCTTGACCGAAGGCGAAGCCTGGAGTGTGGTAGATTATCTCCGCACATTTAGCTACGCTTACAGCGACCCCCAACTGGCTTTCGCCCCCCTGGAGGCGGCGACGGTTAGCGGCCAGGTGACGAACGGCACGACCGGGGCAACCCCACCCGCCGGGCTGCCGGTGACCCTGCGGGCCTTCTCCGACTTTGAAGTGACGTTGACCCTAACGGCCACGACGACGCTGGACGGACGTTACCACTTCGACCTGGCCGGCGTCTCGCCCCAGTGGGTCTACATCACCACCGTCCACTACGACGAACTGAACTTCACCGGCGCGGCCGGGCAACTGAACCGTCGCCAGCCCGACCTCGACCTGCCCATCATCGTCTACGACCCGAGCAGCGATCCGGCGGCCATCCAGGTTGACCAGGTCCATGTCATCCTGCAATTCACCGAAGACCGCCTGGAAGTCAACGAATTGTACCTGTTCCGCAACAGTGGCAATACCGTCTTCGTAGGAGCAACGGGCAACCCCCAAGAAGGCACCGTAGCGTTCAATCTGCCCCCGACCGCCGAAAGCCCCTCCTTCCAGCGCGGCCTGGGGTCTTTTGAACAGTTTGTGCCGGCCACTGAGGTCATCGAGATAGACTCCAGTTGGGCCGATACTGTCCCCTTGCAGCCTGGCGACAATGGCCTGACGTTGTTGGTGCGCTACGAACTGCCCTACGAAGACAGCCTCACCCTGGCCCACCTTCTCCCCTACCCGACGGCCGGGGCCAACCTCATCCTGCCCGAAGCGGGGGTGCGACTGGTCAATGACAGCCAGTGGACGGCCGAAGGCCAGCAGACGATGGCCGAAGGCTCATTTTTGACTTATTCGCAGGTAGGGCTGGCGGCCGGTAGCATGTTAGAGATTTCGCTGGAGGGACGGCCGCGCGCGGTGACGACGGCCGAGGGCAACACCGCCCTATCCCGCAATCAGGGGCAAGAACTGGCGATTGGCGGAGCTGTTTTGCTGGTCACGGTGGCGGCGGCCGTCTACGTGATCCGTCGCTGGCGGCAATCGGCCAATGAACAATTAGCAATGAACGATGAACAATGGTCGGCCGACGATGACCCCAACGCCCTCCTGCAAGCCATTGCCGATCTGGACGACGCCTATGAAGCGGGCCAAATAGCCGAACCGGACTACGGCCGGCAGCGAGAACAACTCAAAGAAGCCTTGAAAGCGGTATGGGGAAAGCAGGACAAATAACGTCCGAGTAGGGATGGGAGAGATATTCAGCGCAAGAAGAGATTGAGCAGGATCAGCAGGGTAAACATTACGGCCGCCAGCGCGAACACCCGCCGCAGGTCCTTGAGAACGTAGGCGTATTCGGCCTTGAACTCTTCGGCCGTCACTTCCTGGCGGGTCAGGGGCGGCCGGGCCGCCGGCACTGCCACGCCCTGGCGCGGCCGGGCCGGGCTAACCGGCGTGTCTATTTCCGGTGTGACAACCGGCGGTCGCTTCAGCCCGGCCGGCGGCCGGGTTACCCGACGGACTTTCTTCTGAGCCATAGTCAAAGTTCCTTCTTGGCGTCTAATAGACTTTTGTCACGCAAAGACACCAAGGCGCAAAGGATTTTTCTCTTGGCGGCTTTGCGCCTTGGCGTGAGATGAAATCAACGCGCTTTCGCCGCCACCGCAAACAGTTCCCGTTCGAAGAACCAGCGAAAGGGAGGCGCGCCAAAAGCCAAACGACGCAAGCCAGCCATGACCAAATTCTCCTGGCGATTCTGCGGCGGGCTGTCCAACCAGACCTTGCCCTGGAAGCCGGCCGCCCTGAGCGTGCGCCGCAAACTGAGCATATCCTGTTCGTTCACGTGAACGTCCTGGTTGACGGGGATGATGGCGCGGGGATTGCGGGGGTAGTTGGCCCCCTGGCCCATCAGCCGGCGCGCCTGGCGCACCAGTGGATAGGCGTACAGGTCATACCAGCGATTGGGGGCGGTGTGGACGATAAAGAGGCCATCCGGCCGCAGCACCCGATGGACTTCCACCATTGCCTGCTGCAATTCCCAGGGATACAGGTGTTCCACCACGTCAAACATCAGCACGCGGTCAAAGTAGTGAGTGGCGAAGGGCAGCCGTTTGGCGTCGGCCAGGCAGACGCCGGCCGGCAAGGTGGCCGGGTCGGCTCGTCGTTCAGCCAGGATGACCTCGCGGGTCATGCGGGTCGCTACTTCAGCGTAGTCCATGCCGTAAGCCTCTACGCCCAGGCGCATACAGTGGCGAAGAATCTCACCCCGGCCGCAGCCCACGTCCAGCAGGCGCATCCCCGGCCGCACCTCGGCTACGCGGAAGGCGTCACGCAGCCGGCGCGACAACTCGCGCCCCTCCGACTCCAGAAAAACGTCGTAGCCCTCGCAGGCAGTCAGGAAGTATTCTTGCGTATAGAGGGTGGATGGGACAGGTTCTTTGTTTTGGGTAGCCATACGCACGGGCATTATAGAGCAGCGGTCGGGCGAGGGCAAAAAAAGGCAGCAGGTGGTGGGTGGCAAGTGGCAGGTGGCAGGCAGCAAGTGAAGTATAATCCTGTCCACGAGTGACGGCAGCAAACTTGCGGTCTATTATGAACAACATGTTTCAACGTGTTTTTGACCCCAGGCGCGGAATTCATTCCGCGAGCGTCCCCAATCCAAAATCCAAAATCCAAAATCCAAAACCCCTTACGGTCGTCTTAGCTTTGGGGTTGGTCGCCATCCGGCCGATCCTAACATCCACCCTACCCTGCACCGACGACGCTGCTTTCCACCTCCTGCGCTTGACCCAACTAGACCACCTATTGCGCCAGGGAGTTGTCTATAGCCGTTGGGCCCCGGCAATGGCCTGGGAGTATGGCTTTCCCTTCTTCAATTTCTACGCGCCCCTATCCTACTACGGCGCGGCCGTCGTCAGCGCGGCCGGGCTGGGCTTGAACCTGGGTTTGAGGGTCACTTTCGCCCTGGGCATCCTGGCCTCGGGGCTGGCGATGTACCGCCTGGCCCGTGACCATTTCAGCCACACGGCCGCTCTCGTGGCGGCCGTCGCTTACATGTACGCCCCCTACCAGGCTTACGACGTATTGTTCCGGGGCAACTTGGCCGAGTCAGCCGCCTGGCCCCTGCTGCCCCTGGCCCTGTGGACGATGGGGCGGTTGGCGCGTGGCGGCGGCCGGGGCTGGTTGGCGGGAGCGGCCGTAAGCTACGCGGCCGTCCTCCTCACCCACAACGTCTTTGCCCTCATCTTCAGCCCCCTCCTACTGGCTTATGGACTGATCGAAGCGGCCGGGATGAGGGGATTAGGGGAAGAATCAATTTTGGATTTTAGATTTTGGATTTTGGAGTCAAGTCGTTCCCTTCCGAAATCTAAAATTCCAAATCCAAAATCCCCTAATCCCCTAATCCCCGCGATCCTTCGGGTTGTAGCGGCTCTGGTCTTGGGGTTGGGCTTGGCCGCCTTTTTCTGGCTGCCGGCCATGGCCGAGCGTGGTTACATCCACAGTGACCGGCTACTCGTGCCGCCGGTTTTTGTCTACTGGAATAACTTTCTGTCTCCGGCCGAAACCATCGCCCCCCCGCAGACGATTCATCCTGACCTGATCAACCCATCCCCTCCCCGCGCATTGGGGTTGGTTCCCATGCTTCTGGGGCTGCCGGGGTTGGCTGGCCTGTTCATCTGGCGTGGTGGGCGTCGTCGCCAGGTGGCTTTCTTTGGCCTGGCCTTGCTGGTCTATGTCTTGATGATGACGGCCGCCTCCCGCCCCTTGTGGGATCACCTGCCCCTGTTAGAGTTCGTGCAATTTCCCTGGCGGCTACTCGGCCCGGCCGCCCTCTGCCTGGCCTTATTAGTCGCTGCCACGATTGAATGGATGAATGATGGTTCTGTTCATCATTCATCATTCATCATTCATCGTTTTCTCCCAGTGGCCGCTATTACCACCCTAATCCTGGCCGACCTGTTCTGGCTGGATCCACGTTATTGCCCTGGTTTGGAGCGGCCGACAGTGGCCGATATTCAGACCTTCGAGCAGGCGACAGATACGATTGGCACGACGGCCAAAGGGGAATACTTGCCCCGCACGGTAGTCCTTTTCCCAGAGCGGCCGGCCCGGCCGCCTTTCGCCCAGGAGACGCTGCCGGCCGGTGTCACGGTTTTAGAGCAGGAGCCCCGGCCGGTGGGTGAGGCCGCCTGGCTAGAAACGACCCAGGCGCAGACCATCACGGTAGATATTTTTGCCTATCCCGGCTGGCAGGTGGCGGTGGATGGCTCGGCCGTTCCTATCACCCCCAGTCCTGACTACGGTCTCATCACCTTTCCCTTACCACCCGGCCGCCACCACGTCTCCCTCACCTTCAGCGAGACGCCCTTGCGCCTGGCAGCCGATGGCGTGTCGGCCGTTACTCTGCTAGTCGTCTTGGCGTTCGTCATGCGTAATGCGTATGGTGTAATGCGTAAACGGATTACGCATGACGAATTACAAATTACGCCCCCTCCTCCACGTTTCCCGTTTCCCGTTTCCCGTTTCCCGTTTCACGCCCTCGGTCTAGCCCTCTTTCTCCTCATCACCTTTGTTCTGCCGCGCACGAATAGCCCCTTGCGCCGGCCGGGGCTGCAAAACGGGGCACTGCCCGGCTTGTCTAATCCGCTGCCGGCCGAATTTGAGGGTGGCTTGAGCCTGCTGGGCTTTGAGCGGAGCGGGGAGACAATGGCCGCCGGTGAACCGCTCCGGCTGGACTTATTCTGGCTAACCCGCCAGACCCCGGCCGCCGCTTACCAATCAGTCATTCATCTCATTGGCTCCGACGGGCAGGAATGGAGTCCTAAAAGCACCACCCTACCCCGCGACTTTCGCGCCCCACCGCCCACGACGCTGTGGCCGGCCGGCCACTACGCCCAGGATAGCCACCTACTCACGCCGCTGCCCGGCGCGCCGCCCGGCGATTACACCTTGCGGCTGACTTTGTTTGATAAAGCGACGTTGGCCGCCCTACCCGTCCAGGCGGCCGGCTCATTGGCCCTCGACCTGGGGCTAGTCACCCTGCGACGGCCGGCCCACCCGCCGCTCTTAGCCGAGTTGGATCGCCAATATGTGGTCGAGGTGGATGGGTCGCCAGTGCGCCTGGTGGGGTACAACCTGGGGCGGCCGGAGGCTGCGCCGGGCGACCCCTTCACCTTGACCGTGTTCTGGCAGGCGGAGGAGAAGCCAACGGCCGACCTGGTGGCCCGGCTCACCCTATTAGACCCGGATGACAACGAAGCGCTGTCCCTCGACTTGCCGCCGGCGCGGGCCGACTTTCCAACGACGTTGTGGCAGGCTGGCGAGGTGTGGCGGGGGCAGCACGTCTTCCGCCTGCCGGCCGGCTTAACCAGTGGCGTTTATCATTGGCAATTACAACTCTGCCGACCAGAGTCACCGGTTGGCGGGGATTGGGGGATTAGGGGATTTCTTTGGATACAATCTCCCAATCCCCTAATCCCCGCGAATTGTGAGTCTCCGGCCGACCTGGGCGCACTGCAAATCAACGCGCCGGAGCGGTTGTGGCAGGCCCCTACACCAGACGTGGCCCTGGGGGTAGACCTGGGCCACGTAGCGACTTTGTTGGGCGTAACGCTGCGGCCGAACCCGCCCCGGCCGGGCGAACCATTGGCTGTCACCCTCATCTGGCGGGCGGAGAGCGAGACGGCCGTCAGCTACCGCGTCTTTCTACACCTGGTCGGCCCTGATGGTGAGATCGTCAGCCAGTCCGACGGGGAGCCGGCCGATTGGACGCGGCCGACCACCGGCTGGCTGCCGGGCGAGATTGTACTGGATGAACGAGTGCTGGAAATGCCACCTGAACAATCACTGGCTGGCTACAGCCTGCGCGCTGGCCTCTACGACCCGGCCACCGGCGAGCGGCTGGAGACACCGGAGGGGGAGACGGCCGCGACCTTGCTCCTGCGCTGAGGCAGAAGATAGGAGCCATTCACGCAATGGGGCATTATACGGCAAGCTACACCATGTCATCCGCTCATTTGCCTGTTATACTGCCTGCTCGCCGTATAACAACCCCAAATGGGCATCTTTTACGGAATCATGCGGTATAACCAATAGTTGGGGGGCTTCGATAGGTTCGGAATTTAGTTTATTTCTACATTGACACATAAGAACGTATGTTCTACAATCTCGTGAAGGAGAATTACTATGAAAAAGAAAATCACCATCACGCCAATCCGCGTTGCCGACCTGCTCGCCGAGGGCGAGCGGATGCCGGTCTATGTGCACGTCATCGACCATCCCGATGCGCGTGTGCTGGTCGACACCGGCATGACGGAGCTGCACCCGGCGGCGGCCGATCTTGATCCCCGCCTCCTTCCACTGAGCAAGCAGGACTTCGACCTCGCCGGCATTGACATCGTCGTCAACACACACCTGCACTTCGACCACTGTGGTGGCAACCACCTCTTCGCCGGCAGGCCGATCTACGTCCAGCGTCTGGAGCTCGACGACGCGCGCAGCAAGGACGACTACACTATTCGCGAGTGGGTCGATGCGCCCGGCGTGCAGTACGTGCCGGTCGACGGCGAGCTCGAACTGCTTCCCGGGCTCCGGCTCGTCCCGGCGCCGGGCCACACACGCGGGATGCAGGTGGTCGTCGTCGAGACTGGCGGGCGTCCGGTCGTCGTCGTCGGCGACGTGGCGGTTTGGTTCGGCGAGCTCGACGAGCCGCACACCGAAGGCCAGCTGCGGGTGCTCGCGCTCGACCCCGAGCTGGTCTGGCTCGCGCACGTGGGCGAGCCGTGGCGACCTCGTCATGAGGCTTAATGCTTTTTTAGCCAGGGCATGTGGGCACCATATAAAAATATAATGGAGGCTGTAAAATGACAAACGATAATTCTTCTCAAAGCGACAGCTCAGTCAAAAACTATATTGCTTCACTTGATGATGAGCAAACCGTAAAAGATTGCCAAGTGCTTATTGAAATGATGCAGCGAATAAGCGGGCATGAGCCAAAGATGTGGAATGTGGGCACTATCGGGTTTGATACCTACCACTACAAATACGACAGCGGGCGCGAAGGCGACGGTCATATTATTGGTTTTTATCCAAGAAAAGGTAAGATAACCGTCTACCTGATGGACGGCACGGTACGCTACTCTGAATTGCTGGCTAAGTTAGGTAGACATACCGCTACTGGATACTGTGTTTATATTAGGCGGCTTAGCGATGTAGAGCTGCCAATCCTTGAGCAAATCGTGCAAAAGTCATATGAGTATATAAAGTCTCAAGACGGGCATATACACCAAATATTATGGCGAACTGCACAAAAATAGGTGACCAAATTTGAAAGGTAGTGCCTACAAAGCCGCAGCCGCCCAACACGGCGTGCAGGCGACGGGGCTTCCGCCCTCCGCTTCGCTTCGGGCTACAGCCCCGCGCC
>JBFMFT010000073.1:0-15267 GCA_040751925.1 Chloroflexota bacterium | reverse complement strand
CACGTCGTAGTAACGCCGGGCGGCCGGCCAGGCGTAGGCGGCCGGTTCTTGGCCGGGGTTGACGAGCACCAGGGCGTTCTCGAATTCGCGGCTCCAGATGGAGTCGCCAAAGTGGATATTGCCCTGCGACGGGCCGAGGTTGAGGTCGAATTCGCGGTACCAATAGTGGGGGACGTCCGATGTCCCCTCTTTGTTGGTCCAGTAGACTTCGCGGTTGCGGTCAGCGATCAGGAGGTAGCAGTAATAGGCAAAGAGCGTGTCGTCCACGTCGCCGGCCCAATCGGCCGGTTTGGAGTTGATGCGAATGTGGATAGCGGGCGGCAGGCCCTGGACGGTTTCCAGGTACGGCCGCAGGTCTTCGCTGGGCATTTCTTCGGGGAAAATCTCGTTCTCCGCGCCGCCGGCGGCCAGGGCGACCTCGGCCACGAAGGCCGGCCGCCGGATAATCGTCCCGCCTTCCATGTTGACGATGAGGGGGACGGGAATGTGGGCGGCGACGGCGGTGAGGAAGTCGAGCGTGGCGGCCTGGAAGGCTTCATCGGTGGGGTAAGCCACCTGTTGGGCGGCCTGGGCGTAGCGGACGTAGCCGTCGGCCGTGCCGATGAATTGATCGAGCAGCACGCCGTCCCATTGCCCACCCGTGTCGGCCAGCAGCTTCGTCACCTTTTCGGCAAAAAAAGCCTGCCATTCAGGATTACCTGGATCGGGCCAGTATTCACCTGGATTGGAAAGCCCGCCGCCGGAGCGGATGAAATTCCCATCCTGGTCTTTGAGAATCCAATCGGGATGATTCTGGATAATCCAGGCGGCGTCCTGGTCATCCACGCTGCCGGCGTCGGACTGCTCGAAGCCGGGGTTCAGGCCGCTGTCCACGTAAATGAAGAAGGTGAGGTCGGGATTGTACTGCTGGAAGCGCGGAATGAGGTCGCTGTTAGCCGCGCCAAAGAGGATGTTGTCGTAGTTGGGCGCGATACGGGCGATTTGCGCTTCGGTCGGCCGGAAGCCCCCGAAGATGCCCGTGGAGGTGAATTTGCCGGCCCGGTAACTGCGTGACGAAACGGCCGGCCAGGTGGAGACTTTGTGGTTGATCATGGCCTGGATCAACTCCAGTTGCCGGGGCCGGCTCAAGAGGGGCGCGTAGAGGGGAATGCCGGGGAAGTCGGGCAGGGTGGTAATCGTGGGCAGTTTGTGGCCGGGGCGGTATTGGCCGGTCAGTTGGGCCACGACCGGCACGCGGGATGGGTTGGCGACGGCCAGGGCGGCCGTGACGACGAAGGCTATGGCAATGAACAGGAAAAGCGGTCGTCTGCTCATGTTAAGGAAGCTCACGCAAAGGCGCAAAGACGCCAAGGAAGAAACCTTCGCGCCTTTGCGTCTTGGCGTGACAAAATCCTGAAATCCTGGCGCGAACAGGGAAAGTCGGGCAGACTTGGGGTCTGTGCAAGAACCTGATGTGGAGATTGTAGAGGCGGTGGTAACGGCCGTCAAACAATCACGAAAGTATAGCCAGACGGCCGGTATTTATGAGCGATGAGCACTCTTCTGGCGCGACTGTCTTCAATGGCCTTATTCCTGGTGGTATTCTGCCTGCCCCTGGTGCGGCATTGGGTTGTGCAAGAACGGCCGGTTCCCCCCATCTACTTTGAATATACGTCCTTCATCTTCTACGCCTCCGACGCGGCCGTCCTCTTCTTTCTCCTGACGAGCGCCCTGCGGCTGGGCGAACGCCAACTCAGACGCCCGGCTGCTGACAGGCATGGGAGCGAGGAGCGATCTGGCGTGTCTATACCCGGTGCACAAATGGGACTTAGTTGGGGGCCGGCGGCTATCACCTTGCCCCTGGGTCTGCTGGTCGCCCGTTCGGCCATCAGCGCGGTCTGGGCGGCCGATATGCCGTTGACATTTTACTTTAGCGGCCGCCTCTTGCTGCTCTTTGCCCTTTATCTGGTTATTTTGAATCTGGGGGCGGGGCGGCGGTTGCTGATCGTGAGCTTTTCCGCCAGTATCCTGCTGCAAGCGGCCGTGGCTATCGCTCAGTTCACCCGGCAGCGGGAGTTGGGCTGGTCTGGACTGGGGGAGATACCCTTTAGCCAGTTGGCAACCGACGCCAGCGCCATTCTGGCCGCCGGCCGTGTCTGGCTGCGCGCCTATGGCCTGACGCCCCACCCCAACATCCTGGGTGGTATCCTGACCGCCCTGCTCTTACCTGTGGGCGCGGCCGCTTGGCGCGGCCACCGGCTGGCTATCCTGGCTCTGGTAGTGGGCTTTACGGGTCTGGCTATGACCTTCTCCCGTGCGGCCTGGTTGGGCGCGGCCGTAGGCGGGATGGTGTTTGTAGCCGGCGTTCTTGGCCGGCCGGCGTGGCGAAAGGCCTACGGTCGCCGCCTGGTTGCGCCCTCCCTGTTGGCTCTGGCGGGGCTGGCCCTATTCCTTTTCCTGGGGCGTGACCTCCTGCTGGTCCGCCTGAACCCGGCCGGCAGCGCGATGGAAACGCGCTCCCTGGACGAACGAACCTGGCTAAACCAGGCGGCCCTTATGCTTATCCGTCCCGCTCCTTTAAGAGGCGTTGGCGCGGGCAACTTCTCCCTGGCCGTCATGCCCCTGGCCGATGCGGTCGCCAGCGTCAAACCCCAGCCGGCCCATAATGTGCCTCTCTTAGCCACGGCCGAACTCGGCCTGGCCGGGGGCGGGTTGTGGCTGTGGCTCATGCTGGCCCCTCTGGCGATAGCCTGGAGAGAGCTACGAGCCGGCCGGCTCAGTCTGTGGGCCTGGGGGCTGACGGCCGGCTTGCTGGCTCTGAGCGTCATAGACCTCTTTGACTTTTACAGTTGGGGCTGGCCCCAGGGGCGCCTCCTGCGCTGGCTATTCTGGGGATTCTGGGTAGCTGCGGTCACCAGGGACGATGAATGAGGAATATTGAGGGTTGAGGGTAAAAGGTGAAACGGGTGGCGAAAGTTGCACATCAAGTAACCTGTTCTGTGTAGAATGTATATGGGTTCTCCATGGCAAGAAGTGATTAGTACCAATGCCCGATTCTTCACTCCGCTCCAAACTTCTGCCAGGAATTGCTTTGATTATCCTGGCTATTTCCTTGTTGTATACCCTTCTCCCGGAACTGCCAAAAAGCGGCGACCGTAATCTGTATACCCATCAGGCCCAGGCCTTTCTCCATCTTCAGGCCGACATCGCCACCAGTCACTATGATGTCGCCACCTACAACGGCCGCTATTACGTCCCGTTCCCTCCCTTTCCGGCCGTCGTCTTGCTGCCCTTCGTCGCGGTCTTCGGGGTAGTTGGCACACGGCCGGTCATCGTTGCCGTCTTGCTGGCTATTCTGAGCGTCTTCATCTTCGGCCGCATCCTCTGCAAGCTGGCGATAGAGCGCCGGAGTGCAATCTGGCTCACGGCCGCCTTTTTTATGGGGACTGGCTATTGGTACGTCCTGGCGAACACGGCCGGGGTCTGGTTCTTCGCCCACGTTATAGCCATCACCTGTGTTCTGCTGGCGATAAACGAAGCGCTAGGTGGAGGCCGAAGCTGGCTGGTTGGGCTGCTGATTGGCCTGGCCTTCCTGTCGCGCCAGTTAAACCTGTTTACGGGCATCTTTCTGCTCACCTTGCTCTGGCAAAGAAGTACGGATCGGCCGCTCCCTCATCGCCTTCTAAAAGTGTTCGCTTTCACCGCTCCGGTTACCCTGGCTATCGTGGCCTACCTGGCTTTCAACTGGATACGCTTCGGCAACCCACTCGATACAGGGTATGGCTACTTTGCCCTGCCTGGCTTTCTGCAACAGAGGGTCGAGCGACATGGCCTGTTTAGCCTGGCTTATGTCCCCTTTAATTTTGTGCATCTGTTTTTGCAAGGCTTCGACATTCACTTTGCCCCGCCTACCTTTACCAGCGGCCTGGAAATGAGTAGCTTCGGCACGTCCATTACCTTTGCCAGTCCTTTCCTCTTCGCTGCGTTTGCCGCCCGGTGGCCGCGCCATCTCTTATGGGCGGCCTGGCTCTCTATATTCATTATCGTCCTCCAACTGCTCACTTATTTTGTCAACGGCTGGGTTCAGGTCAACACCCAGCGCTACGCGCTGGATTTCATACCCATTGTCATGGTTCTGGCGGCCGTTGGTACAAAGCATGTGGACGGCCGCTGGTGGAAAGCGGCCGTCATCTATGCCATCACCCTCAACATCCTGGCCCTCGTCGTCATCCCCATAGCCGGCCGCTTGTTTTGACAAGTGCGGATCGCCCAAATTTCAGACGAAAGTCTGAGAATTTAATGACATCAGTCCATATTGCGGCCGCGATCAATGCCCTATAATAGGAGGTCATGGCAGGAGGCTATGGCCGTTGGGATGGGTGGTAGGGCGAGATTATCACTGGCGACCTGAGACGGGGTCTGGATTGCGGTGTAACGCGAGCGCGTGCCGTAAATTCTTCCCGACCCTCGAAGAAGAGAATAGTAACGTTTAGCAGGTGAGGACAACCTTGAATCTTCCTACCTTTCCGGCCGATGTTGCTCTTGGCCAACGCCTTATCGGGCGGGGTAAGGCGGCCCCTGCTGTCCAGAGCCGCGTACTTACGACGGCCGTAGCTTTCATGCTGCCTTTTCTGCTTTACGTAAATACGCTGGCCCCCACCATTTATAACCTGGACAGCGCCGAGTTGACGACGGCCGCCGCCAGCCGGGGCATCGTCCGGGCTACCGGCTACCCGCTTTACCTGCTGCTGGGGCGCATCTGGGTCTGGTTGCCGGTGGGCGATGTGGGTTATCGCCTTAACCTCTTCTCTGCTTTCAATGGCGCGCTGACCATTGCCCTGGCCGAGTGTATTCTGCGCCGCCTGCCTGTTGGCCCCTGGGCCCGCCTGGGCGCGCTGGGCTTGCTGGCGGCCTCCCCCTATTTCTGGGCCATGTCGCTGGTGGCCGAAGTGTACACGTTGCATACCGCGCTCATGGCTGGGGTTATCCTGCTGTGCCTGCGCTGGCGCGAGCGTCCCACAACGGGCCGTCTGGTAACGGCCGTTTTCCTCGCCAGCCTTAGCCTGGGCAACCATGCAGCCAGCGTGCTTCTGGCCCCGGCCTGTCTGTGGTTGGTATTCACGGTGAGAGGGCGGCAAGCGCTGCGGCCGCGTACGCTTGCCCTCTGTGTAGCGGCGGTGCTGGCGGGGTTCAGCATCTACCTCTATCTGCCTCTCCTTCACGCCGGTGCGCCGGCATTTAATTACGCGGGCAGTTACAACGCGGCCGGCATCTTCGTGCCGGTTAACCTGCATACGCCGGCCGGTTTGTGGTGGCTGGTTTCCGGCCGGGCCTTTGCTGGCCAGATGTTTGCCTATCGGGGCCTGGATCTGTGGCGTGAGGGGATGAACTTCTTCGGCCAGCTGTGGGCTGCCTTCTTTGCTGTGGGCCTGGGGCCTGGGATTTTGGGTCTGGTGCAGACCTGGCGACGCGACTGGCGGCTTGGTGGCTTCCTCGCCATGCTCTTCCTGGTCAATGCGGTCTTTTACATTAATTACCGGGTCATTGACAAGAACACGATGTTTTTGCCTACATACGTAATTTGGGCTTTGTGGTTAGGCGTGGGCTACCAGGCGCTATTCGACTGGATGAAAGCAGCCGGCCAGACGCCGACGTGGTTAGCGCGGGGCATGGTCGCTGGCCTGGTCATTTTCGTTGTGGCCTGGAATTGGCCGCTGGTTGACCTTTCCGGTGATTACAGCGCCAGGGAGCGCGGCGAGGCCATTCTGGAAACGGTGAAGCCGGACGCCCTGGTGCTGGGCTGGTGGGACACGGTACCGGTGGTGGAGTACCTGCAAATTGTCGAGGGCCGCCGGCCGGACGTCGTGGCTATCAACCGCTTCCTTATCAGCGGCGACGATATGGAGCTGCTTGTTGCGGAGCAAATTCAACAGCGCCCGGTTTACATCAACAACCCTCCGGCCAATTTGCTGCGCTCCTTCAATGCCGTGCCTACCGGCCCGGTCTATGAGTTACAGGAGCGCACACCCAGGCGGGGGTGAGGCCATGATGCCATTTTTGAGCAGGAGGCTGTCATGCGTAGGAACAAGCCTTGTTGTGTCAAAGGAGATAACTCATGGAGAAAATGATACGGGGAATCATTGCCCTGGTGATTCTGTTCTCGGGATTGGCGCTATTACCCTACATTGATCTGCCTTCCGAAGCGCTTTCCTGGCAGAAATATGCCGGAGTCTACGATGCTACTTTGACGGTCAACTACCCTGACGGGCAGCCGGGTAGCTATTTCACCTTCACCGGCAATAACTACCCGCCTGATAGCGCGCTAACAGTCGCTATCGACGGCGAAACGCTGGGCACGGTCGTTACGGACTCAGACGGATACGTGGTCTTTATCCTGGACACTGGGGGCGCACTCCCGGCCACATATACGGTGTCCGCGACCGTTGATGCCAATGCTACGGCCTCGGCCGTCATTGCGTTGTCGCCCGGCGCGCCCTTCCGGCCGCTGGAAGGTGAAGGGCCAATCTTCAGTCTGGGGGCCAGGCTCTATTTGCCGGTGGTCTTCAGCTCCTGAAGGCCCTTTTCGACAGTGCCGGTTGAGGAATCAGCCAGTTTCAGAGACTGCGGGCTTGCATCTGAAGATGCTCACTCCTCAAATATCATTAGATAAGGCATTGGTGAGCAGGAAGACAGAGGTGGTTCAAAAGTCCTCCCTGGCCCAAGGCTATGAATGGCTGCGTGCGGCGCGCTGGCTAAGGGTCCCGTTACTGGCCTTTACCATCAGCCGGCTGGGGATTGTCCTGATTGCTTACCTGGCTGTTCCTCTGGTGATAAATGCCAGTTCACCCCCACCGTATCATATCCGGCCGGACAACACCCTGCTGGATGTCTTTGGCAGTCGCTGGGATACGGGTTTCTACCTGAGCATCGCCCAGGAGGGCTATCGCTACCGGGAGGTGGAGTTACCCTCGGTGGCCTTCTTTCCTCTGCTCCCCCTGATGATCCGGGCTTTAACAACGCTTACCGGCGACGCGCTGGTGGCGGGCTTGATTATCACCAACACGGCCTTGCTGCTGGCGACGATGCTGTTTTACCGCCTGGTTGACGAGGAGTGGGGGCCGGCCGTAGCTGGGCGCGCCGTCTGGTACCTGCTCATCTTTCCCGCCGCTTTTTTGGGTTCGGCCATCTACAGCGAATCGCTATTCTTGCTGGGTGCAATTGGCTCTCTTTACTTCTTCCGGCGGGGCTACTGGGAAAGCGCCGCCCTGCTCGGCCTGGCGACGGCTTTGTCGCGTACCCTGGGGCTTATTCTGGCCCCAACGCTGCTGGTAGAATGGTGGATGCAGCGCCATCGGCGGCCGCCAGAAACACGCCCGCCGGTTAAGGCGCTGTTGGCTCCGGCCGCGGTGCCATTAGGTACGGCCGCCTATATGTACTACCTGCACATTGCGTTTGGCGATCCCCTGGCTTTCCTGCGCGGCATGGCCGCCTGGGAACGCCAACTGCAATCCCCCCTGGCCACCATTGCCAGCCTGTTTCAGCGGCCGGCCGAAGGCTGGACTCCGGCGCTGCTGACCGGCCGCATTCACCTGAACAACTGGATGGACTTCCTTTTCGTCCTGATGTTCCTGGGCCTGGCCCTCATCCTGCTGTATCGGCGGCGCTGGAGCGAGGGGCTGTTTGTGCTGCTCGGCACGATAATTCCCGCCAGTTCCGGGCTTTTGATGAGCCAGCGCCGCTATATGTGGGTGCTGTTTCCGGCGTATATTGTCCTGGCTCGTTGGGGCGACCGGCCGTGGGTGGATAAAGCTATAACCACCTTTTCCTTGATGGCCCTGGCCCTGTTTACGGCCATGTTTGCCAAAGGCTATTGGGTCGGGTAGCCCTTCAAGCCCTGGCGCAAAAACGAAAAGTCAGGCAGACTTGGGGCTATGCAGCCACCTGACATTGAACTTGTGGAGGCGGTGGTAACGGCCGTCAAACAATCGCGCAAATACAGCCCCACAGCCGAAGAAACCCTACGCGCCCTGGCCGTCGAAGCCTTGCGCCAGCACAAGAAGGTCAAGCCGGCCGTCAAAGCCGTCCGCCAGCGATTGCACGGTATTATGGCTCCTTACCTGGGCGACCCGGACTATGACCGGGCGGCGGCCGAGTTGACGGCCGCTTACGCCAGCCGTGACCCGGAGCGAGGGCGGGCCGTGTGCCGAGAGTTGATGACGACCCATCTCTCCACCCGCGAACGGCTGCCGATTCTGGAGGAGTTCTACGGGGCGATTTGGGCGGTGACCGGACGGCCGCAGGTGTTGTTGGACATCGCCTGTGGCCTTAATCCCCTGGCTGTGGATTGGATGGGCCTGCCGCCAGACGTAGCTTATTATGCCTATGATATTCACGAGGGGCGGGTCGCTTTCTTGAATCAGTACTTGAGCCTCCGAGGATTGCCGCCGCTGGCGCGAGTGCAGGACGTGGCCTTGCGGCCGCCCATCCAGGTGGGGGACGTGGCTTTGTTTCTCAAGGAGATGCAGCGCTTCGAGCCGAATTATCCGGGGCGCGGCCGGGTTCTATTAGAAGAGACGCCGGTGCGCTATTTCGTCGTCTCTTTCCCGACGGTGAGCGCGCGCGGCGGCCGCAACCTGACCGCCCGCTACCGGGCCTTTATGGCCGACCTGGTGGCCGGGCGGCCGTGGCCGGTGACGGCGTTGCTCTTTGACAGCGAAGTGGTATTCTGCGTGAAACGTGAAACGTGAAGCCCTCTTCTCACGTTTCACACTTCACGTTTCACGTCACCATGCACCGTTTCTTCGTCTCCCCCGACGCCGTCCACGACCAGCAGGTAACACTGGTGGAGGAACAGGCGCACCAGATAGCCCATGTGCTGCGGCTGCGGCCGGGCCAGATGATTGTGGCGCTGGATAACGCGGGCTGGGAATATGAGGTGGAGTTGACGCAAGTCGGCCGGCGGGAAGTGATGGGCGAGGTGAAGAAGCGGCGGCCGGTTGCCAATGAGCCGGCCGTGTCGCTGACCTTGTTTCTGGCTTTGCTGAAGGGGGAGAAGTTTGAGTGGGTGTTGCAGAAGGGGACGGAGATTGGCGTGAGCGCGTTTGCGCCGGTAGTAACGGCCAGAACGGTGGTCCAGGTGGCACCGAATCCGGTGAAAATGGCCCGCTGGCGGCGCATTATCCAGGAGGCGGCCGAGCAAGCCGGGCGTGGCCGGCGGCCGCAGTTGGCGGAGGTAATGACATTCCAGGAAGCGGCCGGGCAGCTGGAGCGCTTTCCCCTGGCCCTGGCAGCCTGGGAGGGAGCCACCGGTTGTGGGGTGCGCGAGGCTTTGGCGGGCGGGGCGCGGCCGGAGCGGGTGGCCCTGTTGGTTGGGCCGGAAGGGGGATTAGAAGAAGGCGAGGTGGAGATGGCGCAGGCGGCCGGGGCGCGGGTTATCACCCTGGGGCGGCGGATTTTGCGGGCGGAGACGGCCGGCATTGTGGGCGCGGCTCTGGTGCTGCACGAATTGGGAGAGGTGGGCTAATGCTTTATCTGGTAGCCACGCCAATTGGCAATCTGGGCGACGTGACTTTGAGGGCGCTGGAGACCTTGCGCCAGGTGGATGTCGTGGCGAGTGAGGATACGCGCAAGACGGGCCTGCTCTTGAAGCACTTTGAGATTCAGAAGCCGCAATTATCCTTCCACGAACACAACGAGGCGAAAGCGGGCGAGCGAATTATGGCCTTGCTGGCGGAGGGCAAGTCGGTGGCGGTGGTGACGAACGCCGGAACGCCGGGGATTTCGGACCCGGGCTTTACGTTGGTGCGGCGGGCGATTGCCGCCGGCGCGCCGGTCACGGTCATTCCCGGTCCAACGGCCTTTGTCATGGCTCTGGTTCTATCGGGACTGCCGACGCACTCTTTTACCTTTCGCGGCTTTCCACCGCGCAAGGGCGGCCCCAGGCGGCGGTTCCTGGCGGTGGACAAAGATTCACCGCACACGCTAGTCTTTTACGAGAGTCCGTACCGGCTGCGGGCTTTCTTGGAGGATGCGCTGGCGGTGCTGGGCGACCGGCCGGCGGCCGTGGCCAATGAATTGACCAAGCTTTTTGAGAATGTCCAGCGCGGCCGTTTGTCGGAGTTGCTGGCCGGATTGAAAGACGAAGAGGTGCGCGGCGAGTACACAGTGGTCATTGCTGGCGCGGGAGAAGAGTTCGTGCAAGGGCATGAAGACTCTAAACTAGAGGAGACTTCACGCGCCGCAACGCACCACGATGAATGAAAATCCGCGTTGATCCGCGTCCATCCGCGTCATCAGCGTCCTATTTTCGAAGGAGAACTGTGCGGTGTATCAAAATAGTGATAAAATTATGTCAGACTTATGATGAATGAGTGAGGTGAGAGGATATGCACGCCATCCGGCCGATGTCTGATCTGCGAAATCACACCAGCGAAATCCTTGAATTGGTCCATACGGAGAACCAGCCCGTATTCATTACCC
The DNA here is from genome assembly GCA_040751925.1 of Chloroflexota bacterium. GTDB lineage: Bacteria > Chloroflexota > Anaerolineae > Promineifilales > Promineifilaceae > JBFMFT01. The sequence continues at coordinate 4,809 of JBFMFT010000073.1, read as the reverse complement.
GCAATGGTTACGGTGATCTGGTTGTAATGAGCCTGGCTCACTACGATCAACTCCTCAGCCAGCTTCAACTCTACCAAAAACTTGGCGAGGCTGAAGCACTGGACGCGGCCGGCGAGGAAGGCATTACCCACGAAGAGATGATGGCCGCCTTACGGGCGGAGGTGTGATGAGCCAGCACTACGACGTTCGCTACCTGCGAACCGCGCAACAAGACCTGTTGGACATTGTTGGTTACGTCGGACGTGATAACCCAGAGGCGGCCATTTCCCTTTTACAGCAACTCGATCAGGCGATAACCAATCTCAGTTCTTACCCACTTTTGGGGAACATGCCCAAAGATGAGAGGCTGCGGCGGTTGGGCTATCGCGTGCTGGTTGTTGGCAGGTATCTCGTCTTTTACGTGATCAAGGGCCGAATTGTACAAATCCGTCGGGTAATTCATGGTTCGCGGCAGTACAGCTTCCTGCTCTAATGTCTTACCAGCCTCCAAGACTAAACCTGGCAGGTTTGCAATCGCTAGCCGAGCTTATAACCGATCATCCGCAGAAAATCCTTCCGCCAGGCAATGTCCTCGTCGCCTTCGATACCTTTGGGCGAGAAGCCGTCAACCACACCGAGGACGCCCCGGCCCTGCTCCGTTTCGGCCACGATGACTTCGGTAGGATTGGCCGTTGCACAGAAAATGCGGCATACTTCTGGCACTTGTTTGACGTTGTTGAGGACGTTGATAGGATAGTACCCGGTACCGAGAAAGACCATAAAGGTGTGACCGGCCGCCACGGCCAGGGCGTTTTGACGGGCCAGGTCTATCATGTCGGGGTTGGTGCCGCTCCAGCGGACGAGACAGGCGCCGGACGCCTCGCAAAAGGCCAATCCGAACTGGATGCCGGGTACGGCCGTGACCAGGCCTTCGTGAATATCCTCGACCGTTTTGATAAAATGGGATTGGCCGAGGATGAAGTTGATTTCGTCGGGCTTCTTGATGCGGACAGTTGACAGTTGCATGGGCTTTGCCTCCTTTCACGAATTATCCACTGATCATACCGTAGGACGGAGGAAATGGGCAAGCGGCCGGAAAAACATCCGAGGAGAAAGGATCATGTTTGATACGCCAATTTATATTACGCCGAGCGGGATGGCAAAACTTGAGGCGGAGTTAGCAAACCTACGCAACGTTGTCCGCCCTGAAATTCTGGAGCAGTTGGAAGACGCTCAGTTTGGCAGTAATGGGATTGACAATACGGAATCGCTTTCCATTCAGGACGAACTGGCCTTCGTGGATAGCCGGATTTATGACCTGGAGCATATTTTGGGTCGGGCGCGGGTCATAGACCCCGGCCATTCGACGGACACGATCCAGATTGGCAGCACGGCCGTCTTGCAGGGGGAGGGCGGCGAAATTGAGAAGTACCAGATTGTGGGGGCGGCCGAAGCTGACCCAGGCAAGGGGCTGATCTCCAATGAATCGCCCCTGGGGCGGGCCTTACTGGGCCATAAGGCGGGCAATGACGTGACGGTTCAGGCGCCGGCCGGCACGCTGCGCTTTCACGTGATCGCTGTTCTGTAACGGGCCCTAATGTGCTTTCCCCTATGACTGAGCAGCCCAAACTCCTGGAAACAGTGCGGCATATAACCCACCTGCGACGGGATCGCTCCGATGATTCGGGTTGGGACAAAACCGGGGCATTATCGCCGGAGATGCGGTTGTTGCGGCAATGGCAATCGCATCGCCTGGCGACGACCTATGCGGATCTGCTGCAAAGCCCCCGTTATGAGGCGGCCGGGCAGTTCTTTCTGAAAGACCTGTATTCCGCGCGCGATTTTCGGCAGCGTGACGAGGACATCCAGCGCGTCTACCGTGTCATGCACGGTGTCCTGCCACCGGAGATAGCTCGTTCTCTGGAACGGGTGGTTGAGCTAAATGACTTGACCTGGTATCTGGACGAAGCCTTGCTAAGGGCCCTGGTGGACGATCTGGGGGTGACAGACACAATTACCCCGGAGCAATATGCTGAGGCTTACCGAATCTGCCAGAATTATGCGGAGCGCATGCGCCAAATTGAATTGATCGTGGAGATTGGCCGGCGGCTGGAGCAATTGGTACACCGGCCGTTGGTGGCTACGACCTTGCGCCTGGCGCGCGGGCCAGCCCACGTGGTCGGCTATGGGGAGTTGCAGGAGTTCCTGGAGCGAGGATTCTGGGCCTTTAAGCAGATGGGTGGGGCGGAAGAATTTTTGCTGGTTATCGGCCGGCGGGAGAGAGAAATCCTGGATCGCATCTACGCCCATCACCCAGAACCGTTCGCTGTCTGGTAGGTCACGTTTTCAACTTGACCTCCTGCGACAATAGGACGCTGATGACGCGGATGGACGCGGATCAACGCTGATTTTCATTCATCGTGGTGCGCTCTGCGCGTGAAGTCTCCTCTGGTCAAGCTAAAAGCGAGCGTGAACCACGATTACAAGGCCAGTTCGGCTTTGAGCATCCCTTCCTGGTGGTGGAGATGGAAGCCTAGACCTTTGGCGATGCGGCGCATCCCTTCGTTTTCCGGCAGCATGTAGGCGATGATGCGGCCGACCCCCTCATTCCGGCCGACTTGCAGCAGCCGGCGGAGTAGCTCTGTCCCCAGGCCGTGTCCCTGGAAGCGGTCACTAATCAACAGGGCAAACTCAGCTTCGTCAGTGCCAATACCTTTGCTCAGGCGGCCGACGCCAATAATCTCCCGCTCACCCGTGTCTGGATTTAGGCGGGTGGCGACCAGGGCCATAGCCCGGTCGTAGTCAATGAAGCATATCCGGGTGAGTCGTTCGTGTTCGACGCGCTGGCTCAGTTCAAGGGTGTGGAAGTAGCGCAGAAAGACACTACGAGCGGAGAGTCCTTCGTGGAAGCGTACCATCATCGGTTCGTCTTCCGGCCGGATGGGGCGAATGTTGATCGGTGTACCGTCTTTGAGGGTCCAGGGGCGGACGTATTGGGTGGGGTACGGCCGGATGGCCAGTTTGGGCAGGTTGTCTCTGGCGGTGTCGGGCGGGTGGAGGACAATGCGGGCGTCGAGGGCCACCAGGCCCCCCTCTCCCCCGGCCCCTCTCCCCCTGGGGGGGGGGGGAGAAGGATTGGTCACGTTGGAAACGTGACCTACGGCCGGCGAGAGGGAACTAGCCAGCAGGGGGTTGATGTCAATTTCCTGAATCCAGGGCTGCTCAACGACGAGTTGGCTGAAGCGCACGAGAAGGCCCTCTAGCGCGACCAGGTCAACCGGCGGTCGGCCGCGCACGCCTTTGAGGGCGGCGTAAATGCGGGTCTGCTCCATCATCCGCCGGGCCAGGGTGGTATTCAGAGGCGGCAGACCCAGGGCGCGATCCTGGTAGACCTCCACCAGTTGTCCACCTGTGCCGAATAACAAGACCGGACCAAACTGAGCATCCAGGCTACTGCCTAGAATGAGTTCGTAACCCTCTACCTTGACCATCGGTTGGATCGTTACACCCTGAAAGTGACCTGGGCCAGCTTTCTCGCCCACCGACGACTCGATGGACTGGTAGGCTCGTCGCACCTCGTCGTCACTGGTCAAGTTGAGTTGGACGCCGCCTACGTCGGTCTTGTGGGTGATGGTTTCCGAATGAAGTTTGAGGACAACTGGATAGCCCAGGGCGGCGGCCGTCTGTACCGCTTCGTCTGGGCTGGTTGCCAGCCGGGTGGCTACCGTCGGAATGCCATAAGCGGCCAGCACTTGCTTGGCTTCGTATTCAGTGAGTAGGGTGCGGCCGGCACGGCGCACGCTGGCAATGATCGCGTCAGCCAATGAACGATTGGGAGCGTCCTCGTCGCCGCCACCGGGGAAGATCGGCGTTTCGTAGAGGAGGCGCAAGTTGCGATTGTAGCGCCACAAGTAGTTGAACATCCGGGCGGCCGTGTCGGGGTAGTTGAAGGTGGGTATGTTGGACTGGTTGAGGATGGCCTCCCCAGCGGCCATGTCCCGGCCGCCCATCCAACTGGCGAGAACGGGTTTGCGCGAGTTCTGGGCGGCGGCTTTGACCGCTTCGGCCGTGCCAGTGGGGTCGGTCATGGCCTGGGGCGTCACGATGACCAGTAGACCGTCGCTGCCGGAGTCTTTGGCGACACATTCAACCGCTTTCGCGTACCGCTCAGGGTCAGCGTCGCCCAACACGTCAACCGGATTGTTGTGGCTCCAGTGAGCGGGCAAGAAGGTATTGAGCGTGGTCAGGCTTGTCTCAGACAGTTCGGCCAGTTGGCCGCCGCCAGTGATAAGGGTGTCGGCAGCCAGGACGCCGGGACCGCCGGCGTTGGTCACAATAGTCAGGTGAGGGCCGGCCGGCCGGGGCTGCTTGGCTAAAACTTCGGCCGTATGGAACAGGTCGGAAATGGTATCCACCCGAAGGACACCGCAGCGACGGAAGGCCGCCCCCAAGACCTCGTCGCTGCCGGTGAGGGAGCCGGTGTGGGAGGCGGCGGCTTTGGCGGCCCCCTCCATGCGGCCGGGCTTGATCACGATGATGGGCTTGGTCAGGGCGACTTCGCGGGCGGCCGAGAGAAAGGCGCGGGCATTGCCGATGGTCTCCATGTAGATCACAATACTTTGGGTATGGGGGTCGTCACCCAGGTAGTCAATCAGGTCGCCCCAACCTACGTCGAGCATGGAGCCGATGGAGACGAACGCGCTGAACCCCACGTGCGCCTGCAAGCTCCAATCGAGAATGGCCGTGCAGAGCGCGCCACTTTGACTAATGAAGCCGACTTTGCCCGGCCGGGCCATAGCGTTGGCGAAAGTGGCGTTGAGGCCGCCGATG
>JBFMFT010000072.1:0-15353 GCA_040751925.1 Chloroflexota bacterium | reverse complement strand
GAACAACTCGGTGTGAATGCCCAGGTCTTTGTGGTTAGTCAGGCTTTTGAGAACAGCGTCGGGGATGCTACCAATACCCAATTGGAGGGTCGAACCGTTCTCAATCATACCGGCGATGTGCTGCCCCACCTGCAAGTGGAGGTCTGAACTGCCGCCCATAAGGACTTCGGGTAAGGGATAGTTGACCTCGACGATAAATTGCAGGCGGCTGACGTGGATGAAACTATCGCCCAGGGTGCGGGGCATTTGCCGGTTGACTTGGGCTACGATGATGCGGGCGGCCTCGGCCGCCGGCTTGGTCGTCCCCACTTCGACGCCAAAGCTGCAAAAGCCATGCTCATCGGGCGGCGAGAGGGTGATGAGGGCTACGTCCAGGGGCAGTGTGCCGCCCTCGCGGAAGAGTCCGGGAATTTCGGATAGGAAAACGGGCGTGAAGTCGGCTCGCCCTTCCTGGACGGCCTGGCGGGCGTTATCGCCGATGAACAGGGCGTTGTGGCGGAATGAACCTTCGTAGCGGGGGTCCAGGTAGGGGGCCTCCACGAAGGTTAAAACGTGAACCACCTCTACGTCGCGCAGCTTGGGCGCGCGCCGGGTCAGGGCGTCCACCAGAGTCGCCGGCGCGCCGGCCCCACCGCCCACGTAGACGCGCTGGCCGGATTGCACACTAGCCAGAGCGGTGTCAGCGTCGGTCACTTTGCGGCGGTAGATGGATTCCCAGTTCATACTATTTTGGATTTTGGATTTTAGGTTCGGTCGGTTCGCGGCCGAGGGCGGCAGCCACGCCAGGGTGAACCAGTTGGCCCTGATGAACGTTGAGGCCACGCGCCAGGGCCGGTTGCTGAGTCAGCGCACCGGCCAGGCCCAATTGGCCCAATGCCAGTAAATAGGGCAGGGCGGCGTTGGTGAGGGCGTAGCTGGAGGTGCGGGCAACGGCCGCCGTCATGTTCGGCACGCAATGGTGGATGACCTTCTCCTCGACGAAGGTCTGGTCGCGCAAGGTGGTCGGCCGGCTGGTCTCCACGCAGCCACCCTGGTCAATGGAAAAGTCAATGATGACCGACCCCGGCCGCATCCGGCGCACCATTTCGCGGTTGACCAGGATGGGGGCGCGGCGGCCGGGCGAGAGGATGCAGCCTACCAGAACGTCGGCAAACTCTACCACCCGCTTGACGTTGTACTCATTGGCGATCATGGTGGTGACCCGGCCGTTGAATAGCTCGTCTAGCCGCTGCAACTTTCGCACGTCCTGGTCGAGAATGGTCACTTGCGCCCCCAGGCCCAGGAAGGCGCGGGCGGCGTTGGAACCCAGCACGCCGCCGCCGAGGATGACGATGGCCGCCGCCGGCACGCCTGGGATGCCGCTCAGGAGGGCTCCCCGGCCGCCGTGCAGATTCATCAGCAATTGGCCGGCGATCACCGGGGCCATCCGGCCGGCGATCTCACTCATGGGCAACAAAACGGGCAAATGACCGTCCTCGGTCTGGATCATCTCGTAAGCAAAAGCGGTCATCTCGCAGTCCACCAGAGCTTCGTAAAGGTCGGGTGAAGCGACGGGCAGGTGGAGGAAGGAGAAGAGGATTTGCCCAGGGTGAAAAAGGTGATGTTCCCTGGCGGCCGGCCGGGTTACTTTGACGACCACGTCGGCCCGGCCGTAGGCTTCGGCGGCCGAGTGGACAATTTGCGCCCCTGCCCGCCGGTAATCCTCATCGCTAAAGCCGGCCCCGGCCCCCGCGCCCCGTTCGACGTAGACGACGTGTTGGGCCTGGGACAAGGCCAGGACGCCGGCCGGGGTCAACCCCACTCGCATCTCCAGGTCACGCACTTCTCGTGGTACACTAAATTCCATAGTCTTAACCCGTTTCCTAAGTAGGGGAGCGGTTCGCCGCCTCTCTAATGAGGAAACTAATAGCCAATCCGAACATAATTGTCACGATGGCCGCCGACACCAGGCAATAGCGACACAGGGCATGAATGACGAACAGTTCCAGGGCCGTCAGACCGAGGGAGAATAGCAAAGCCAGGCCGGTTGCGCCGACCAACAGTTCAGGCAGGTAATCGTCTACCCAGACCAGCCACTCCTTTAACCAGACCAGCAGGAAGATGAGGGCGTATCCCAGCAGGCCAACCAGGGCGACCGGCACAGGCCCAATGGCCGAGTAGGGTGCGCCCGGCCCGCTAACCTTGCCACAATCTTCCCATCCCCCTGTGTCGCAGGAGATGGTTAGGACGCCATTGTGGTAAAGCAACAGGTAGTAGGCCAGCAAAAGGCCCGGTATGGCTAGTAATTGGATCAGGCGGGGTTGCCAGTCTTTGGGCATAGGGAGTAATGAGTGATGAGTAATGAGTGACAGTTCTGCTCACGTTTCACGTTTTGCGTTTCACGTCCTCATGAGCCGAGCGTACTCATGATTCGCTGCTGGAAGGTGGCGAAGGGGTGCGCCCCGATTAGCTTCACGCCGTTGATGAAGAAGGTTGGCGTGGAGTCTACCCCGGCCTTCATGGCCGCGTCAATGTTGGCGTCCACGATCTCATCGTAACGGCCGCTATCCAGGCAAGAGTTGAAAGCCCCCATTTCCAGGCCCACCTGCCCGGCCGCCTCCAGGTAGCCTTCGCGGGTCAGGGCCGTTGGGCTTTCCTGCAAATCAAAGAGGGTTCGATGGTACTCAAAAAACAGACCTTGCTCATTGGCGCACAGCGCGGCGGCCGCCGCCGGGGCCGCTTGTTCCCGCACACTCGGCCGGGCAAAGGGCAGCACAACCCAACGCGCCTGCCCCGTCTGGACGAACGTTTCATCCAGGGGATCGGCCGTTTCCACGTTGAAGGTGCGGCAGGCCGGACAACTATAGTCCGAAACCTCGACAACCGTCACGGGGGCGTCGGCCGCCCCCTTGACGACGCAACGGTCTGGATTGGCCTGGCAATAGTCAGCCAGGCTAGGGATTCCTGGTTCTTGCAGGGCCAGGAACAGCAGGGCAAACAGGCCCAGCACCCCGGCTCCAATTACACCCACAATCAGGCCCCAATTGGTCTGGCGATGGGCCACCCGCCGGCTTTGGCGATTACCTCTCACTCTCGTCGTCATACCCTGTCCTTTGGGCAATGAACAACAGTTCATTGTTCATTGTTCATTGTCCATTGTTCATTGTTCATTGTCCATTGTTCATTGTCCATTGTTCGTCGTTCGAATCCACTCATGAGCTACCAGGCGAAAAATATCCGACTCGGTGATGATGCCTACCAGTTTGCCATCACTTGTAAGAACTGGCAAGCCACTAATTTTGTTCTTGAGCATCACCTGGGCCGCTTCACCCACTGTCGCCTCCGGCCGGGTTGTCAATGGCTCGCGGGTCATAATCTCTTCCACCCGCAGGCGCGAGACCAGGTAGTTCAATTCCCAGATGCTCAAGGAGGTAGCTTCTGAGGGTTCGGCCCCGCGAATGTCGCCGTAGGTCACAATGCCCACCAGGCGGCCGTCTTCCAAGACCGGCAGGCGACGGATGCGCTTTTCGCTCATCAGCCGGTGAGCTTCGGGCAACGTGGTATCTGGGGTGACAGTCGTCACGTCGTACGACATCCAATCCTTTACCAATTCCTGCTTCATAGCTAATATCTCCTCTCAATAGTGAAACGTGAGGCGTGAACTCTTCGGTCACGTTTCACGTTTCACCCGTCACGTGAGTTTCTAATCACCAATTTCCAAGCGCTTCTCATCGTGCCGCACCTCGGCCGCCACCGCCTCAATTTCGGCGATCAGCCGCGGTGAGTCTATGTCCTTCAGTAGATAACGCTGGGCGCCGGCGCGGATGGCCGCTTCCCGTTCCAGATCGTCGGCGTAGGAGGTGAGGACGATGAGACCTGTCCGGCCGTCTACCAGGTGGCCGGATAGGTCGCCGGCGGGATCAAGGCGGTGTGCGTTCTGGCCCTTTAGTTCGAGCAGAATCACATCCGGCCGGAGGGTTTGGGCATCACGCAGCCCTTCCCGTAAGGTATTAGCTGCTCCGACCACTTCCAGGTGCGGCGTTGATTGTAGACGGGCGGCCAAAGCCTGGCAGACGGCCGGGTGTTCGTCTACAATGAGCAAGCGAATCTTCTTCATTTGCGTATTGCGTATTGTGTGTGCGACCACACCTTGCACGTGACACAATACAACTCTATCCTCCGGCCTGGCGCGGTCTGAGGCCGGCCACTGCTAGAGTATAGTTTACTGAGAAGATTGTATAACCAGAATGTTCTTCTGGCATAGTAACAAATGTCACTCAAGAAATGGATGGTTGTAATAACGTAGCGCGTAATGCGTATTGCGTGTTGCGTATCGGCCTTACTCACGCAATACGCAATACGATCCTATGTCACGTATGGGCCGCCGGCCGGTCAGGAGGAACGTCACCCGCAAACCGTGACATTCTCCACAAGCGGCCGGCTATGGAAACCTGCTAAACTCCGCAAGAAAGTGCGATGCGCCTGACAAGAGGTGGCCTATGTTGACCGTGAATGACCTGATGACTGTCAATCCGCGTGTCGTGACGCCGGATACCCCCCTGCGTGTGGTGGTAGAACTGATGCAAACCGAGGGCTGCCGCCAGTTGCCAGTTCTGAACGGCGAAGGAGCGTTGGTGGGCATTATCACCGACCGCGACGTGCGATTAGCCATGAACTCGCCCATTGTCCTGCGGGAGCGGTGGCAGGACGAGTCGTTGCTGGAAACGGCGACAGTGGAAAGCTGCATGACGCCCAACCCGATCACAGTGGCCCCAGACGCGCCGGCTTACCAGGCGGCCGAAATGCTCAGTGCCTATAAGTTTGGGGCCTTACCCGTCGTGGACAAGGGAGTCTTGGTGGGGATTATCAGCGTGACCGACTTCCTGGATCGCTTTGCCACGCTGGGAGAAGTAGAGCGATTGTAACTGCTCACCGCAGAGGCACAGAGAACGCAGAGTCTCCACCTGAGTTTTCTCTGCGGCCTCCGCGTCTCAGCGGTGAGGCTGAGTAGATACGAGCGATTTTAGAAATCGCTCTACAGCGGAATCGTTAGCTCAAGAGTTGTCCCCTGGCCGGGGGTGGAGCGAAAGCCAAACGCGCCGTTCAATTTTTCGGCCCGCGCCCGCATATTCGCCAGGCCATGCCCAACAGTTTGGGCCTGGCTGCTAGGGTCGAAGCCCCGGCCGTTGTCGCTGATGCTCAAGTGAACCACGTTGTCGTGGTTGGTGAGTTCGATCAGCACGCGGCCGGCTCGCGCATGGCGGGCCACGTTGGCCAGCCCCTCCTGCACGGTCAGAAAAACGGTGCGGGCGATGGGTTGGGGGAGGTTTGCCAGGAGTTCGTCGCGGGCCGACATGGTCACTGGCACCATGGCGTTGGCCTGGAATTCGCGCACCAGTCGAGCCAGGGCCAGTTTCAGATCGCCGGTGAAGCGTTGCGGCCGTAGGTCCAGAATGAAATTACGAATGTCGCGGATAGCGTCATTCAGACTGTTGATGGCTTGACCCAAAAAGCGGTTGGCCTCGGCCGGATTGTTCGGCAGCAGCAGGCGAGCCGATTCCAAAGTCAAGCCCACCGCGTAAATAGACTGGATCACCCCATCGTGCAAATCCATACCAATGCGCGACCGCTCCTCGATGATCGCCAATTGGCTGACCTGTTCATACAGGCGGGCGTTCTGAATAGCGATGGCGGCGTGGGCGGCTAATAATTCAATCAACTCCTGGTCAGACTGGCTGAACTCTCTGGCCCCCACCTTGTCAGCCAGATAGAGGTTGCCCAGGATTTCCCCCCCGGCGACAATCGGCACGCCCAGGAAACTCTCCATGGGCGGGTGGCCCGGCGGAAAGCCAACTGATCGAGGATCATCGCTAATGCGGGGTAGTCGAATGGAACGGCCTTCGCGCAGAAGTGCGCCCAGTAGTCCGCGCCCGGTGGGCGGGTGGGCAATCTGGCTGGCGGCTTCGGCCGACATCCCACTGAAGACAAACTCCGTCAAATACTGGCCCCTGGCGTCTGGCACGCCCAGAGCCGCGTAGCGGGCCTGGGCCAAAGTGCGGGCCGAGTCCACGATCTGGTGCAAAACTTTAGTCAAAGCCAGATTGCCCGTGATGGCTAAAGCCGCCTGGTTCAGAGCAGTCAGGGCTTGTTCGGTGACGTTAGGTGTATCGGGCATGAGAGAACGTGAAACGTGAAACGTGAAAAAACCACTTCACATTTCACGCTTCACAGGTAGTCCTTTAAGTGGTGCTGCACGGCGTAGGCGGCCGCTTCCGCCCGGTTGGAGACTTCCAGCTTGGCTAGGATACTACTCACGTAATTGCGAACGGTCCCTTCGCCCAGAAAGAGAATATCGGCAATTTCGCGGTTGGTCTTGCCGCCGGCGATGAGGGACAAGACCTGCATTTCCTGGGGAGTTAGTTCGGCGAAAGCGGCTTCTTCTTCCTTTTGGATGGCCCGCCGGATTTCGCCGAAGACGCGCTGGGTCAAGGATGGGTCGAGCGTGGCTTCGCCCCGTGAAGCGGCTTCGATGGCCCGAATAAGGCCCTCGCTGCCGATTTGCTTCAGCACATAGCCGGCCGCACCCGCCCGAATGGCCGCGAACAGCATCTCGTCCTCAGCGTAGGAGGTCAGCATGATGACCTTCGTGCCAGGCAACTTCGACGTGATCTCCTGGCAGGCTTCGATGCCGCTGCTGCCAATCAGGCGAATGTCCATCAGCACCATATCTGGCTTGTGCTGTAGAGCCTTCTGCACCGCGTCATTGGCCGTGGAAGCCTCAGCCACTACCTCAAAACCTGGGTAATGTTCAATCAAGCTCTTGAGTCCCAGGCGAACCACCTCGTGATCGTCAACCAGGAGAAGACGTAACTGATTCATACCCTCAAGTATATCCAAGATTCTGATAGTTTTCCAAAAGTTCTGGCGGCCGAACACCTGACATTTGTCACGCGGGCAGATGCTATCTATCACTCGCTTCCCTGAAAAGAGTAGCTTAAAATTATCGGAGCGTCACTGCCAAGAGAAGAAAAAGAGAACTCCGCGTTCTCGGCGTCTCTGCGGTAAGACGCACTCTGACAAACCAGGAGGAAAGGAATTACATGACACCTGTGGCAACCCATGAAATGAACATTTCTGTCTTCGACCTGTCCAACGACGGTCACCTCGAACATTCTCACCCTTCCCTGACTAGCTCCAAGTACGTCTACTTGTTTGGTGAAATAGACGAAGTGGAGGCCCGTACCGGCAAAGATTGGGGCGACGTGAAGGGCTTGCTGGGGGGAAAAGGGGCCAACCTGGCCGAAATGACCCGCCTGGGTATCCCCGTTCCCCCAGGCTTCATCGTCACCACCCAGGCTTGCAATGCTTACCTGGCGGCCGGTGAACAATTTCCGGCCGGGCTGTGGGAACAAGAATTGGAGGCCATGCGCCGCCTGGAGAGCCTGACCAATAGCCAGTTTGGTAATCCCCAAAAGCCCCTGCTAGTCTCTTGCCGATCCGGGGCGAAGTTCTCCATGCCAGGGATGATGGACACCATCTTGAACATTGGCCTCAATGACGAAGTGGCCCAGGGCGCGCTCAATCGCGGCCGGGACCCCCGCTTCGTCTACGATTCCTACCGCCGGTTGGTGCAGATGTTTGGCAGCGTCGTCCTGGGTGTGCCAGACGAACCGTTTGAGGAGATCATTGCCGAATACCGCGACAAACGGGGCGTGGCGAGCGACGCCGAACTGACGGCCGAAGACTGGATCGCTATTACCGCCCGCTTCAAGGACGTCGTGCGCCGCCATACAGGGACGGAATTTCCCACTGATCCCTACGAGCAACTACGCATGGCGACCGAAGCGGTCTTCAAGTCCTGGAACGGCAAGCGGGCGGTGGCTTATCGCCACGCGGCCGGCATCGCCCATAACCTGGGCACGGCCGTCAACATCCAGACGATGGTCTTTGGCAACGTCGGCAACGACTCAGCCACCGGCGTCGCCATGTCCCGCAACGCCTCCACTGGCGAGCCGGAATTAGAGGGGGATTACCTGGTCAACGCCCAGGGCGAGGACGTGGTAGCGGGTATCCGCCACACCGAACCCATCCACAACTTGCAGACCGTCATGCCAGAGTTGTACAGCGAGTTTGACGAGATTGCCCGCCGCCTGGAAAAGCATTACCGCAATATGCAGGACATGGAGTTTACCATTGAGCGGGGCAAGTTGTGGCTGCTGCAAACCCGTGACGGCAAGCGCACGGCCCAGGCCGAGGTGCGTATTGCCGTAGATATGGTGGAAGAAGGATTGATCACGAAGGCAGAAGCGGTGGCTCGCGTCAAGCCGGAGCAGATTGACTTTTTCCTCCACCCCCAACTGGACGCCAGGGCCGATGGGGGCCAGGCGAAGCCGGTGGCCAAGGGCCTAAACGTCTCCCCTGGCGCGGCCGTCGGCATGGTGGCCTTTGACGCGGACACGGCCGAGCGATGGGCCAAGCAGGAGGGCCGCCAGGTGATCATGGTGCGGCCGGAAACGAAGCCCGACGACGTTCACGGGATGTTGGCGGCGAAGGGGATTCTGACCAGTCGGGGCGGCCGCACTAGCCACGCCGCGCTGGTGGCGCGACAGTTTGGCAAACCGGCCGTCGTCGGCGTCAGCGCGCTCAACCTCAACCTGGACACCCGCGAAATGCTCATTGAGGATAGCAGCCTGCCGGCCCCTATCGTGGTCAAGGAAGGCGAATGGCTTTCGCTGGACGGCACCAACGGCCTGGTCTACCTGGGCAAGCTGCCCACCGTCGTACCCGACTTCAACAATCCCTACCTGATCAAATTGCTTGGCTGGGCCGACGAGATTCGCCGCCTGGGGGTGTGGGCCAACGCCGACTACCCCCGCGACGCCCAACGCGCCCGCAGCTACGGGGCGGAGGGCATTGGCCTCTGCCGCACGGAACACATGTTTTTCGAGACCGACCGCCTGCCCATCGTTCAGCAGATGATCATGGTCAAGTCGGTTACGGAACAGAACGAAGCCATTGCCCGCCTATTGCCGTTGCAGCGCGGCGACTTCGAGGGCATCTTCCGGGCCATGGACGGCTTGCCGGTCATCATTCGCCTGATTGACCCGCCCCTGCATGAGTTCTTACCTGCTTACGATCAATTGATCCAGGAATTGGCCGACCTGAAGGTGCAGTTGCAGCACTTCCATACCTTGAGCGAGATTGACCGCGCCCTGGCCGAGATTCGGGTGAAGCAGAACTTCCTGGAGCGGGTGGAGGCCCTGCGCGAGCAGAACCCGATGCTAGGCACGCGGGGGGTGCGCCTGGGCATCCTCATCCCTGAACTGACCAAGATGCAGGTCCGGGCTATCTTTGAGGCGGCTTGCAAGTGCGCCAAAGATGGGGTGGACGTTAAGCCAGAGGTGATGATCCCGCTCACGGCCCACGTCAACGAGTTGAAGGTGCAGCAATCGGCCCTGGAAGCGGTGGCGAAGGAGGTTATGGCCGAGCAGGGTATCCCCATCGAGTATAAGTTTGGCACGATGATTGAGATACCCCGCGCCGCGCTGACGGCCGACGAGATGGCCCAATTCGCCGAATTCTTCTCCTTTGGCACAAACGACCTGACCCAGACGGTCTTTGGCGTCTCCCGCGACGACGCGGAAGCCGGCTTCCTGGTGCAGTACATCCAGGACGGCATCTTGCCCGACAACCCGTTCGCCACGATTGACCCCAATGGCGTGGGTAAGTTGATGAAAATGACGGTGGAGTTGGGGCGCAGCGTGCGGCCGGACTTAGAGATTGGCATCTGCGGTGAGCATGGCGGCGACCCGAAGAGTATCACCCTCTGTCACAAACTGGGGCTGAACTACGTCTCCTGTTCTCCGTTTCGTGTGCCGATTGCCCGGCTGGCGGCCGCCCACGCGGCGTTGGCGGATCCGGCCCGAGGGTAAGCAGAAACCAGGTTTCTTGGAGAAACCTGGTTTCTCGGATAGCCCCCTCCTTCAGTTAAATCGCCCTGGGCGCATAACGCCTGGGGCGATTTCCTTGAATACGCTGCAATTTAGTTTATACTGTCCCCAGGTAAGACCCTTAGCGAAGGTGAGACTTGCGTTACATATTTGACTGGGACCCTGCCAAGGAGACCTGCGAAATTCGTGTCATCTCGGCCCGTAAAGCTATTGCCACCGAGGCCCGGCAATATCGAGAGAGTAACCCATGATGCAAAAAGAGTACGACTTCTCTAAAGGAGAACGGGGTAAATTCTATAGTCCGAATGCTATATTCAGCTTTCCCGTCTACCTGGAGCCAGACGTGGATGAGTTTATGAATAAGCTGGCTGAAGAAAGGGGTCTGGACACTCAGAAGTTGATCAATGATTGGCTTCGGACAACCATCAAACTGATCCAGAGCGTGCAGCAGCATAACTGAGGGGTGACTACTGGCCCCATTGTGCCAATCCGCATCAGCGTATGCCCCTACGCCTTACTTCCAGTCGCCTGCGTATTGGCCTGACGGCCGTTATCTGGCTGGTGGCGGCCGGGGCGCATTGCCGCTTCATCCACCGCACCTTGCAGGAACACATCACCACCCTCACCAACGAAGAATTGGCTACCCTCGCCCAGTCGTAAACGGGTCGAGTCAAAGAGCTATGCCCCATCAACGGGGCCGGCCTCAAGGCTACATTAGCCAATCCGCCAGTTTACTTCTGATCCGCCTTAATCTCTCCGGCGTAACCTCCCCCGGTTTGCTCACTCCACCACCTCTTTGACGTCAGCCATCGTGTACTCAGGCATTTCTTCATCTTCAGTTGTTACCCCAGTTCTTGTCGCCCCTCCATCGCCCGGCCGAGCGTAATCTCATCCGTGTATTCCAGGTCGCCACCCATGGGCAGCCCACGCGCCAGGCGGGTCACTTTCAGCCCCGGCCGTTGCAAGCGTCGTTGTAAATAGAGAGCCGTCGAGTCCCCTTCCAGGGTGGCGTTGGTGGCGATAATGACCTCGCGGAAGTTCCCCTGCTCCATACGGGGTATCAACGGCTCGATCTTCAAGTCCTCTGGCCCAATCCCTTCGACGGGCGAGATAGCTCCGTGCAGGACGTGGTAGCGGCCGTGAAAGGCCCGCGACCGCTCGATAGCCACCACGTCCAACGGTTCTTCGACGATGCACAACAGCCGGGAGTCGCGCCCTTCGTCCAGGCAAATGGGGCAGGGGTCGGCTTCGGTGATATTGAAGCAGATGGAGCAGAGCCGGGTGCGGGCTTTTAGCTCTTGCAGGGCGGCCGCCAGTTCGGTGGCCTGGTTGCCGGTGGCTCGCAATAGATAGAAGGTCAGGCGGGCGGCCGATTTAGGGCCAATTCCCGGCAGGCGGGCGAACTCGTTGATCAGGTGTTGGACAGGCTGGGGGAGGACGTTGGCAGCCATGGCTATATCCCGCCCAGCAAGTCGCCCAGCCCCAGGCCGCCCGTCAACCCTTCCATCCGTTGGGCCGCCATCGCCTGCGACTGCTCGATGGCCGCGTTGACGGCCGTGACCAACATTTCTTGCAGCAACTCGATGTCCTCTGGATTAACCGCCTCCGGGTCGAGGGTAATGGACTGGACGCGCTGGTGGCCGGTAATAACCACCGTCACCGCCCCGCCGCCGGCCGTCACCGTCAGGGTCTCCTGGGCCAGCAATTCCTGGGCCTGGGCCATCTGCTCCTGCATCTTCTGCACCTGGGCCAGCATATTACCGCCGCCCCCGCCGCCAAGCGGACTCTTGGGCTTCTTCGGCCCACCACGAAAGGAACGATTCTTGGACATAAGCCTCCTGGGGGAGTCATAGCCAGCACTCGCCGGCTATGACTCTCTCACTACGCCGCCTAGCTCGTGGGCCAGGGCGCGAAAATCATCTTTTTGGATGGTCACGGGCGGCGTGTACTCCGCGGCCATCACGCAGCGCACCGTCAAACTGCTGCCTAACAGGTTGGTCAGGACGGTATTCATACCCTGTACGGCCGCCCGGTTGCTCTCGAATTTATCCTTGATGAGCGGAAACTTGAAACCCAGCACCACCACATCGCCCTCGACGGCCAGGGGTGTGCAACTAGCCAGCAGGGCCGGCAGATTCTTGTTGCGTTCCCCCAAGCGGGCCATCACCTCGCGCCAGCGGCCGGTGATGGTGTCCAGAGTGGCAACTGGCAATGGGTCATTGGCAATTGGCTGGTCAACGGCCGGAGGCTGGTCAATGGTTGCTACTTCTGGCCGTACAGGTTGCTGTTCATTGACGACGGCCGGCCGGCCGTCACCGGCGGCCACCGGCGGCGCACTGGTGACAGCTAATAACTCACTGCCCCCGGCCGGCCGGCCGCCATCATTCGTAGCCGGTCTAACGACGACTGGCAAATGACTACTGGCTACGGCTAACTGATTACTGCCCACGACCGGCAGCAGTTCCATGAAAGCCAGTTCCAGAGGCAATTGTGGGTAAAAGCCAGTGGCCGGTGTGGTGGCGGCGTAGTTGAAGCCCTTAATGGCGGCGACGAGCATCGGTCGGTCGGCCCGCCGCGCTTGTTCCAGCATGGCTGCCTGCTGTTCGACCGAACCGCCAGCCATAGCTTCCGGCCCGACCGTTTGCAGTAGCAGGAGTGAGCGGAGGTAAGCGACCATCTGGCGGGCGAACTGGCGGGCGTCCACCCCGACAGCCAGGGAGTCGTGGATGACCCGCAGCCCGGCCGCCCCATTTCCGTCTAGCCAGGCGGTGGTTAGGGCGCGCACAGCCGCCGACGAAGCTGTTCCCAACACCTTCTGCGCCCGTTCCAGGGTGATCGTTGCGCCCGGCGCAGCCACCAGTTGATCCAGCAGGCTTTCCGCGTCGCGCAAGCTGCCCGCGCCTTGTTGGGCCACCAGGGTCAACGCCTCCGGCTCAACGACCAACCCCTCTTGCTTGGCCATCCAGGCCAATCGCTCCTGAATCTCCTGGGTCGTCAACAAACGGAAGTTAAACGGCTGGCAGCGCGATTTGATA
The DNA here is from genome assembly GCA_040751925.1 of Chloroflexota bacterium. Lineage (GTDB taxonomy): Bacteria > Chloroflexota > Anaerolineae > Promineifilales > Promineifilaceae > JBFMFT01. The sequence continues at coordinate 2,389 of JBFMFT010000072.1, read as the reverse complement.
GTCAGAGGGACTTTGTGTTCCTCGGTCGTCGCCAGGATAAAAAGGGCGTGGGGGGGCGGCTCTTCCAGCGTCTTGAGCAGGGCGTTGAAGGCGGCCGTAGACAACATGTGACACTCGTCAACCACGTAAACCTTGTATCGTCCCTGGCTGGGCGAGAAGTTGATTTTATCGCGCAGGTCGCGGATGTCGTCTACCCCCGTATTGGAAGCGGCGTCAATCTCGATGAGGTCCAGGAAGCGGCCGTCGGCGATGGCCCGGCAGTTGGCGCAGGTGTCACACGGCCGCCGGCGGGGATCCGGGTCCAGACAGTTGACGGCCTTCGCCAGCAAACGAGCGGTGGTCGTCTTACCCGTGCCGCGGGGGCCGGCAAAGAGGTAGGCGTGGCCCACCCGTCCGGCCGCTATCGCATTTTGCAGCGTGCGGGTGACGTGCTCCTGCCCCACGACGGCGTCAAAGCGGCCCGGCCGCCATTTGCGATAGAGTGCCTGGGTCATGTCCAGGCTAGTTTAGCACAAATGGCAAGACCTGACAGGTTTCCGAAACCTGTCAGGTCTTAGACCCACCCCGATATGTGCTGGATGACCTGGGGGAGATCAGGCCCACTGTTCAACAATTCGGCTTCGTACTGGCTCACGTCCACTTCCTGGTTAATCAGGCGGCGCAGGGGGTCAGCCAAATCCTGATTGCCCAGAATCAAAGCCCCAACGATCCGGCCGCCGGCCAATAGGATTCGCACAGAGTTAGGGCCATTCTTGTCCCAGGCCGAGCGGTAGCCCGAAGTGAAGGACGTCGTCCACACCTGGCTGGCCCCGCGCGAAAGGTAGGCTACCTCTTCAGCGTCCTCTATCCGGCCGCCCTCCGTCCCGATGCGGCCGATCACAGTCAGGTGAACGTCGAAAAGCAAAGCAGCGTTGAAGGGGCTGCCCTTCTGGTAAGGGAACTGGGGAGCGCGGCCGTAGGCTACGTCCACCATATTAGCCCCGGCCGCCCGCCCGCCGTTGAGCGCGCTGGGCCAGAGGATGTCCAGTTGCGGCCGGCCGGTCCAACGGTCATAAATCTGGGCTACGTCGCCGGCGGCGAATATCGGTAGGGGCAAGGCCACCGGCTGGCCCGGCCTCGCGCCATTACCCGTATCGCCTCCGGTCGCCTCGCCCTTTGTATGAGCCTGCATGAACTCATTGACCAGGATGCCCTGATCCTGGGCGATGGGTAGTCCTTTAACCAGGTCGAGGTTAGGGCGCACGCCAACGGCCACGCCCACCGCTTCACACTTGACGACCTGGCCGCTTTTGAGGCGCACGCCAGCCACCCGGCCGTGCTGCCCTAGAATTTCAGCCAGTTCCTCCTTGTAGCGCAGATCGATCCCCCGGTGGCGAATCTGTTGCTCGATAATGGAGGATTCACGCTCGTCGAACAGGCGCGGCCAGAGGTGGTCGCCGCGCTGCAAAAAGACCGTGCGCGCGCCCTGGTGATGCAGGGCCTCGGCCAACTCCATCGCCGTAATACCTCCCCCAACGACGACGGCCGTCTTCGCCCGCCGGCCGTGCCGGATCACCTGTTTGGCGTCCTCTAGCGTGTCGAAGGTCAAGACGCCGTCCAGGTCAATGCCGGGGAGGGACGGCCGCACCGCCCGCGAGCCGGTCGCCAGGAGTAATACGTCGTAGGTCTCGTGGCTGTGTTTGTCCAGATAGGCCACCTGTCGCTCCAGGTCTAGCCCGGTGACGTGGCCGAAATGTAAGTCCAGGTGGTGTTGCTGATAAAAAGCCTTGTTGCGGGCCAGGAGTTGGTGTTCGGTAATCTGCCCCAGGCTCAGGTAGGCGATGCCCGGTCGCGAATAGAACAGGTGATGTTCGTCGCTGACGATGGTGATGCGGCCGTGCGGGTCGCGGGAGCGGATGAGCTCGGCCGCGCTCAATCCGGCCGCGCCATTGCCAATAATGAGATAATGAGGTTTCGTCGTTGTTCCCATAACGGATTTTGGTGGGGATTAGGGGATTAGGGGATTCTTCTCTATCTCAATCGCCTAATCCCTGCATCTCGGCCTCTGGCGAAAGGGGTAGGGCCAAGGGGTCAACAACCAGGGTCCGGTCCGGCCGCACCAGAATAGCTGGCCCCCAACGCAGCGTGCCACGTGGACACTTCTCGATGCACGCTCCACAGGCGATACAGCGATTATCGGTCACATTCTGCCCCCGGCGGGCGTACTCGCGGACTTCGATGCCCACCGGGCAGTTGTAGCCGCAAATGCCGCACTGGACGCAACGGCTGGCGTCGGCCGCGACCTGGGCCAGGCCCGGCGGCGGCTCGGCCGCGACCGTATTCTTGACCGTTCCGTTTCTTCTCCCAAACAACTTCATAATGAGGATTGGCGGGGATTAGGGGATTAGGG
>JBFMFT010000071.1:0-15357 GCA_040751925.1 Chloroflexota bacterium | reverse complement strand
AAAACCCTGTGGCGGTGGCTGAGTGAGACGGGCAAGGCCGCTGGCGTCCTGGGCGTCCCGCTCACCTATCCGCCCGAACCGTTGGACAACGGCTTTATGATTACCGGCCTGCTCACTCCCCCCAACCGGCGCGACTTTACCTATCCCCGGCAACTTCTCGACGAGTTAGAAGCCCAACTGGGCGAGCCTTACCGGCTGCGCCAGGATGAGCAGTACCACCAGTCTGACCTCCGGACCCCACTCCGCGAGCAATACGCAGTGCTAGAGAACAACACCAGGGCGGCTCTCTACTTGATGACGCACAAGCCCTGGGACTTCTTTATGGTGCATTTCCTGGGAACAGATACGGTGCAACATGGCTACTGGCACTTGATGGACGCCAACCATCCCCAACACAACCCGCGACTGCGGGCCAGCCTGGGCGACGCGATCCTGGAGTTCTTCAAGGCGGTGGATAGCTCGGTCGGCCGCCTCCTGGGGAACCTGGACGAGGAGGCGATTGTCCTGGTTATGTCCGATCACGGCTTTGGCCCCATCCACCACTTTTTCAACGTCAACACCTGGCTCTGGCGCGAAGGGCTGCTCCACCTGAAGCGCGGCCCAGCGACGCGACTGCGGACGCTCTTATTCCGTCTGGGCTTCAATTACTCGATGATGGGCCAGTTGGTTTTGCGAATGGGGCTGGGCAAGCGGGCCAAAGAACTCGGCCGCGCCCGCCGCGAAGCGCTGCAACGCCGTTTCTTCTTGTCGCTGGACGATGTGGACTGGCCGCGCACCCAGGCTTACTCAATGGGCAATTTCGGCCAGCTTTTTCTCAATCTGAGAGGGCGCGAGCCGCAAGGGATCGTGGCTCCAGGCGCGGAAGCAGAGAGCGTTCTGGCCGGCCTGACCCGCCGGCTGCTGGCCCTGGCCGATCCCTGCAACGGCCGGCCGGTCATTGAACGGGTGTTGGGACGGGAAGAAGTCTACGACGGCCCTTACGCCGAGCAGGGGCCAGACCTGGTCTTCTTTACCCGCCGGATGGAATACAAGCCCATGGGCCTGTCTGATTTCTCGTCGCCCCGTGTCTTTGAGCCGGTGTTCGGCACGTTCGGCCATCACCGGCCGGATGGCTTGATGATTTGGTATGGGCCAGGAGTCATCCAGCCCGGTCAATGGTCTGGTCAGGTCCACATTCAAGACCTGGCCCCCACCATTCTTTACCTGATGGGTCAGCCTGTGCCGTTGGACATGGACGGCCGGGTTCTCTTTGACCTCTTTACCCCCACCTTCCGCCAGGGGCAGGCCCTCTCCTATCGGGAGAGTGGTGAGAGCGGCCGTCACCTCACCTCCGCGCCCTACTCTGACCAGGATGAGGCGCAAGTCATGGAGATGCTACGGGGATTGGGATACGTGACGTGAAACGTGAGGGGGTGAAGGGGTGACAGGGTGCAGGGGTGAGGGGGTGACGGAGTGACGGAGTGATTTCTGTCACCTTGTCACCTTGTCACCCTGTCACCTTGTCATCTTCTATGCGGGCGATGGAGGTAGGGAAAATGAATACGTCAGTAAAGGTACTGGTGATCATTCCAGCTTACAACGAGGCTCCACGCATTGGTAAGGTGGTCAGGGGTGTACGGCAGGTCGTACCGGAGGCGGACATTCTGGTCATTGACGACGGCTCAAGGGACAAGACGGCCAGGATAGCTCTGCTGGCTGGGGCTAAAGTTGCCTCCCTGGTGGATAACCTGGGCTATGGCGCGGCCCTGCAAACCGGCTACTGCTACGCCAGACGTTACGATTACGATTTCGTGGTGCAGATGGACGGCGATGGGCAGCACGAACCCCGTGACATTCCCAGACTGCTGGCGGCCGTCCAACAAGCCGACGTGGACGTGGCTCTAGGCTCGCGCTGGCTGGGGAAAGGCAGTTACCAGTCCAGCCTCCTCCGTAAGTTTGGCAAGTTCTTCTTTGGCTTTCTGGCCAGCCGGCTGACCCACTATCAGGTGACAGACCCGACGACGGGTTTCCAGGCCCTCACCCGGCCGGTGGTCAACTTCTATTGCAGCCAAGTCTACCCGGCCGACTACCCAGACGCCGACGTGATCATCATGCTCCACCGGGCTGGTTTTCGCGTGCGCGAAGTCCCCGTCACCATGTACCGCGACGAGAGCGGCCAGTCCATGCACAATGGGTTGAAGCCGCTTTATTACGGCTTCAAGATGATGATGTCTATTGCTATGACCCTGATGCGCGACGACCGCCAATTGCGGGAGGGATGAGGGGGTGAGGGGGTGACAGGGCGCAGGGGTGAAGGGGTGAGGGGGTGATTTTCTGTCACCCCGTCACCTTGTCACCCCCTCACCTTGTCATCTTGTCACCTCGTCACCCTGCATAGGGATGAAGGATGGATAGAGTACAGATTATTGGCCTGGTATCGAGCATCTTCCTCCTGGGTTACGTCCTGGAGTTGGTGCGGCGACGCAAATTGCGCGAGGAGTATTCCTGGCTGTGGCTACTGACCGCCGTCGGCTACCTGGTTACGGCGGCCGTGCCTGGCTTTACCCAATGGGTAGCACGGCTGATTGGGGCGACCCGGCCGACTTCTGCCTTCACCTTCCTGGCCCTCTTCTTCCTATCCCTCCTTTGCATCCAGTTCTCCATCCGCCTTTCCAATCTGACCGAGCGCAGCAAACACTTGACCCAACAATTAGCCATCCTGGACAGTGACGTACAAGAATTACGGCGGGCCTGGGAGGAAGAAGATGACCTGCAATTGGAGGACGAGTTGGAGGAGGCGTAGTTCGTACTGCGTATTGCGTAGCGCGTAACGAAACGGAATACGCATGACGCAATACGTCCATCAGATGATCAACGCGCTTACCATAGACCTCGAAGATTGGTACCAGGGCTTGACCAGCACCGGCCGCCAGGTGGAACGGTGGTCGGAGTTCGAGGATCGAGTCGTGGAAAACACGGAGCAGTTGTTAGCGGTATTGGCGGCGGCCGGGGTACGAGCTACCTTCTTTGTGCTGGGCTACGTGGCCGACCACTTCCCTGGCCTGATTCAACAGGTGGCGGCGGCCGGTCACGAAATTGGGCTGCACGGTTATTACCATTACCAGGCTACTCGCCTCACGCCGGAGCAATTTCGAGAGGATGTACTAGCTGGTCTACAGGCCGTTGAAGCCGCCTGTGGGCAGCGGCTGATGGGCTACCGCGCCCCTATGTTCTCGATTAACCAGCGAAACCTATGGGCGATAAACGTTTTGGCTGAACTGGGCTTTGTCTATGATTCAAGTGTTTTTCCCACCCGTAATAGTCTTTACGGCTTCCCCGAGGCACCGCGCTTCCCGTACCGGCCGCTGCCCGACGTTGCTTTCGTGGAATTTCCGTTGACGACCCTGCGTGTAGCGGGGGTCAACTGGCCGGTAGCCGGCGGGTTCTACTTGCGCCTCCTGCCCTACCCGCTGTTTCGGCAGGCTATCCGGCTGTTGAACAAAGAGGGGCGGCCGGCCATTCTGTATTTGCATCCCTGGGATTTAGACCCCGACCAGCCACGCCCCCGGCCGACGCTGCGCGAACGCTTCACCCACTATTACAACCTGCGGAGTACAGCCGGTAAGCTGCAAGCCCTCTTGGGCGACTTCAACTTCGGCCCTATCTGTGAGTTGATGGCGGGGATTAGGGGATTAGGGGATTAGGGGATTGGGAAGGGGTAAGAATCTCCTAATCCCCCAATCCCCGCAAAGGAGATCATGGATATTTCGGAGTTGTCGGCCGGTGAGGAAGAGGTTTGGGATGAGTACGTCCAACAGGCGGCCGGGGCCAGCTTTTGGCACCTGGCGGGCTGGAAAACAGTTATGGAGCGGACTTTCGGCCACCAGACCGTTTACCTGAATGCCCAGGAGAACGGCCGCGTGGTGGGCCTCCTGCCTTTGCTCTATGTCAAGAGTACGTTGGCCGGTCACTACCTGACCAGTGTGCCGGGCGGTCTGTGCGCGGACAGTGAGGCGGTGGCGGCCGGGTTGATCGAACAGGCCCAAGAATTGACCAGGGTCAGAAACGCCGACTACTTGATCCTCCGCGACAGTCCAACCAGGTGGGATCTGCCGGGCTTTGTGATCACCAACGAGCATTGCGACGCCATCGTGCATCTGCCCGATACGGTGGATCAAACATGGAAACTGGTGGGGCATGATGAAAAGCGGCATACGCGCAAGGCCGCCAAAGCCGGTCTGGCGGCGGCCATCAGCCAGAACGGACTGGATAGTTATTATCCAGTCTACCTGGAAGCGATGCGCGACATAGGCACGCCTACCCCCGGCCGCAAGTTTTTTTGCAACGTGGCCGATCGCTTCCCCGATTCCTTTAAGATCATCACCGTCCACCAAAACGGGCTCACCGTCGGCGGCGGCACGCTGGCCTTGTTCAAGGATACGCTCTTCTGTCTGTGGTCGGGTATGTTGCGCCGCTACTACCCGCTCCACCCAAGCCACGCGCTGTATTGGGAGGCCCTCAAATACAGTTGCCAACATGGTTTGCGGCAGGTCAACCTCGGCCGTTGCCAGCGGGACTCTGGCGCGTACAAGTTCAAGCTGCACTGGGGCGCGGAAGCCCGTCCCCTCTACCAGCACTACTATTTACGCACCATTGACCAACCACCGCCGGTCGGGGCCAGCATGAAAGAGGAGGCTCGTTACCGGCTATTTGTCAACGTCTGGCGGCATCTACCATTAGCTGCTACTGAGGCGATTGGGCCGCATTTGAGGAAACGGATGCCTTTTGGATAACTACCCTCACCCTAACCCTCTCCCTAAGAGGGAGAGGGAAGACGACCCTCACCCTAACCCTCTTCCTAAGAGGGAGAGGGAAGACGACCCTCACCCTAACCCTCTCCCTAAGAGGGAGAGGGGGTGGGGGGTGAGGGTAAACAGCTACGAACTATGAAACGTATATTCCGGCGCGAGTACGAAGCGCAAGTCAAGAAGACGCGATCAAAGAATCTATCCAATAAAGTGCTGCACGTGGTCGCTCGCAATACACCTTCGGCCGCCTGGCGGGTCGCCCTTTTCCGACGCATGGGTCTCCCTGTTGGCGACGGGGCGACGATTGGCCTGGACTGCTTTCTGGACGACCAGTTCCCCGAATTGACCCAGGTGGAAGCAGATGTAACCGTAGAACCGCGAGTGCTAACCATCGTCCACGACGACATTCTGGGGGGGGCGGCCGGGCCGGGCGACCTTTTCCGCGTGGGCCAAAAGCAGGTATCCCTGGGCCACGTGGGACCAATCCGCCTGCGACGGGGGGCGGTCGTCGGCGCGCGGACGACTCTCCTGCCGGGGGTAGAAATAGGCGAGTATGCTGTCGTCCAGGCTGGCGCGGTGGTCAGCCGGGACGTAGCGGCCGGGGCAGTCGTTGGCGGCAGTCCGGCCCGGCCGCTGGCGGCTGACGGACGGCCTTCACTGCCTACGGGCTGGTTGCCCCGCGACGTGTACGAGAAGCAGGTTAGGCGCGGCCGGTGGCGGCGAGCCTGGCAGAAGGTCTTGCTCCTGGCCGCCCGTTTCACCCTGCCCTCCGGCCTACGGGCCAATTTGTACCGGGCGATGGGGGCGAAGCTGGGTGAGCGCGTCTACGTCGGCCTGGACACCATCCTCGACCCAGACTTTCCCGAATTGATTACCGTGGCGGCCGACGCCGGCTTTTCTATTCGCAACACCTTCATTACACACGGCGTTGCTTACTTGCCAGATGAACAGGGCGGCCGGCCGCGTCGCCTGGAATACGTTGCTCCCATTAAAGTGGGCGCACGCACCTGGATTGGCGGTGGTTGCGTCATCTTGCCCGGCGTGACCATCGGCGAGGACGTGATTATCGGCGGGGGGGCGGTGGTCATGGACGACATTCCTGACCGCGTGATGGCGGCTGGCAATCCGGCGCGAGTGATCAAGGAGCGGGTGCTGCCGTGAAGCCAGTCGCCAGCATCATCGTCCTGACCTATAACTCGCGGCCGTACCTGGACTCCTGTTTGAGTTCCCTGTTGGATCAGAGCGTGCCGGCCGACGAATACGAGGTCATCGTGGCCGACAACGGTTCTAGCGATGGTTCGGCCGACTATGTGGCGGCTCACTACCCAGCCGTCCACGTGCTGCGTTTCGAGCACAACTATGGCTTTGCCGAGGGCAACAACCGGGCAGCGCAGGCGGCGGGCGGCCGTTACCTGGGCTTTCAGAACGTGGACACCGTGGCCCACCACAACTGGCTGGGCGCATTGCTCAAGGCGATTACCAGCGACCCCGAGGTCAAAGCCTGCCACCCGGCCGCTTTACCCCTAAACGGCCAGGGCCAGCACGAACGGCACGCTTTCATTCCACGGGGCTATTTGTCCGAGCTAAACTCTCTGGGCTGCGTGGCCTTCCGCCAGATTTCATTGGCCCAAGACCCCTTCCCCACCCTCTTCCTGGCCGGTGGTTCGGCCTTGATTGACCGGACGTTGTCGGAAGAATTGCCCTATATCTTTGACCCCACCTTCTTCCTGTACAACGAGGACACCGACCTGGGTTTACGCATCAACAACCTGGGCTATAAGGTGCTGTTCGTGCCAACGGCCGTCGCTTATCACGAACGCCACCCCTCCCGGCGGCTGTACCTGAATCGGGGCAATCTCCGCCGAGCCTACCTAGTCAACCGCAACCGTTACCTGACTTTTTATAAGAATATGACGGGGCCGGAGTTCTTACTGACCGTGCCGCTTCTTTGCCTGGGTTCGCTGGACAAGGCATGGGGCCTGGACTTGGATTGGACTAGACGGGCAGCCTATACCCTGGGCGTGTTACCCTTCACCCTGCTCACCCTGCTGTTGGCGGCCATCCATTTTCCGGCCTATCGCCATGACCGGCGGGCTATTTTGAGCCGGCGGGCGCATGGCCGCTTCTGGCTGCTGCGGGAGTTGTGGAGGCGAAGGAATTGGAATATTGAATTATGACAGCAGCCGAATTACCCTCACCCTGGCCGCGCACCTTCAGGGCTTTGCGCCACCGTAATTTTCGCCTCTTTTGGGCCAGCGACGTCATTTCCTCTACCGGTACGTGGATGCAGACGGTGGCCCTGGGCTGGCTGGTCTACCGGCTGACCGACTCACCTCTGATGCTTGGCGTCATCAACGTCGTGGCCCTAGTGCCGGTTGTGCCTTTCTCCCTCCTGGCCGGGGTGATGAGCGACCGCTTCCCCCGCCGGCCGCTTATTCTGATCAGCGAAAGCCTGACTATGATCCAGGTTTTCGTCCTGGCTCTACTAACCTGGTTGAACGTCGTGCAGGTGTGGCACGTCATTGTCCTGACCTTTGGCCTCGCCTTAGTCGCGGCGATGGAGCAGCCGGCGCGCCTGGCCTTCGTCAAGGATACGGTCGGCCGGAACGACCTGACTAACGCCGTGGCTCTCAACGCCTCCGCTCGCAACGCTTCCCGGGTGGTAGGGCCAGCCCTGGCCGGTGTCCTCATCGCCTGGTTGGGCGAAGCCTTATGCTTCTTCTTGAACGGTCTCTCCTATTTGCCGGTGATTGGGGCGGTGGTGGCAATTCGGTTGCCGGCCGCCAGACAAACCAAAGAACCGTTGTCGGCCGCGGGCGGTCTGCTTGACGGCTTCACGTACATCAGGCGCACGCCGGTCATTCGGGCCTTGATGAGCATTGTGGCTATCTCTAGCTTTTTTACCCTGCCCTACGTGGCCCTTATGCCGGTCTTTGCCGACGACGTATTAGGGGTGGGGGCGCAGGGGCTTGGCTACTTGACGGCGGCCGTTGGCATTGGCGCGGCCGTCGGCGCGTTGGGCGTCGCCAATATCAGAATGGAGACCCAGGAGCGGTGGCTGGCCTGGGGTGGCCTGGCGGCTTCGGTCTTGCTCATTGGCTTTTGCCTGTCGCGCTCCTATTTTGCCAGCCTCGTCCTCATTTTCCTGGTGGCGGCCGGCAACATCGTCCGCCAGGCCCTTTCCAATAGCCTGCTGCAACTGCGCTCTGATGAAGCCTATCACGGCCGGGTGATGAGTGTCTTCAACCTCCTGTTCGTGGGCATGACCCGTCTGGGCGCGTTGGCGGCCGGGGCATTGGCTGAATACCTGGGCGCGCCGCTGGCAGTGGGGCTGGGGGCGGCCGTTAGCCTGGTGTGGGGTGTGTACATCGCGTGGCGGATGCCGCATCGGGAGAGGGGAGTATGAAATACGGCTTTGTCTTATGGCTACTCTTGCTCACCGCCTGCGCCCGGCCGCCGGCCGCTACCCCCACCACCATTCTGACTGTTGCGCCAACCGCCTCCCCAACGGCCGCTCCCACGCTTACCGCGGCCCCTTCTACTCCCACACCGGCTACCACAGCGGCGACCAATTTGGGGCGGGAATGTCTGAACCGGGCCATAGAGCGTGGCCGGCCGCAGGATACGGCCGACCTGATGATCTTCGTCGGTGTCGTCCTGGAACAGTATGAAGCGGTCATCACAACCTTCAATGAACTGGCCCGGCCGTGTGATGGCCTGGCTTTCGCGGCCGAACGGGCTACTGACGTTGACTGGCGGGCCATGATAACCGACGCGGCGGATACGACTCTCATCTGGTGGGTTTCACCCTCCCTGGCTCTGGCGCAGGAAACGGCCGACCAGTGGGCCGGCGACGTGGATTGGTTCGCTTATGGGCCGGTCCTGGAAGAGAGGCTGACCCCGGCCGGTGAAAACGAGGACCTGATTACCGCTAACCGCCAGGCCAGCGCATTGGCCCGCCAGCATGACCTGGTTTACAGCGTGGGGCCAAGTTATCAGTTGATCCGCCGTTACGCGGCCGACCTGGCTACTGACGCCGACATCTTTGTCACCCAAAATTACGCCTTTTTGCGGGAAGACCCGGCCGGGTTGGTACCCTTCATTGAGGACGTGGATGAGCAAATTCGGGCAGTCAACCCAACCATTTTGCTTATCCCCACCTTCGGCACCCATCTGCCGGAAGACGACCCCCAGCAGATAGCCGATTTCGTTCGCCAGATGCTAGGGCACATTGACGGCATCTACGTTCGTACCAGTGGCAAAGCGGACTCATTGGAGAAACTTGCAACACTTATGGCACTCTTGAGGAACTAGAGAAACTAAAAGGAACTTAGCGGAGTTCCTCCAGGTCCCTCAGTTCCTTCTCAAAAGGAAAACTATGAATATGAATGGCAATCCCCACCCTCGCGTTCTCATTATTGGGCTGGATGGGGCTACCTTTGACCTGATTAAACCGTGGGCGGCCGAAGGTCGGCTGCCCACTCTTCAACGGCTGATGCAGGAGGGGGCCTGGGGAACGCTCAAGGTCGAACTACCGCCTGGCACCGTTCCCAACTGGCCGTCCTTTGCCACCGGCAAGAATCCGGGCAAGCACGGCATCATCTGGTGGCTCAAACGTGATCCCCAAACGGCCGACTTCTCCATCATTAGCTCGGCCGACCTGCGCGGGCAGACCTTGTGGGACATCGCTTCTGACTATGGCCTACCCGTCGGCGTGGTCAACTTCCCTCTGGGCTATCCCCCTCACCCTATCAACGGCTTTATGATCAGCGGGCTGCTGACCCCGCAGACGGCCACCGATTTCACCTATCCGGCCGCGCTGCGCGAGGAATTAGAGGCCAACATTGGACCATACCGTATCTTTCCCCAGGTTCTCAACAGCCGGGGCAACGAAGCGGCCTACCTGGAAGAATTGCACTGCACGCTGGACGGCCGCTTGCAGGCTACCCGCTACCTGATGCAGCACAAGCCCTGGAATCTTTTTTTCGTTTTGTTTGGGGCGACGGATTGGGTGATGCACGCTTTCTGGAAGTACCACGACCCCAGCCACCCTTACCACGACCCGGCCGCCGCCCAACGCCTGGGTCACGCTATTCGCAGTATCTACGAACACGCCGACCAGGCGGTGGGTGAATTGCTCAAGCTGGTGGATGACCATACCACCGTAATTCTGATGTCGGATCATGGCTCGGGGCCGGCCGTCGGCCGCAGTATGTTGAACACCTGGCTGCTGAATAGCGGGCTGCTCCAAATCAAGCGCAACCCCGTTAGCCAACTCAAGCTGCTTACGTTCCGGCTGGGCTTCACCCCGGCCGCCTTGCTGCCCTGGGCGGTGAGGCTCAAGCTGCTCAACACCAAAGTCAAGCGCAAGCTGGATCCCAGCCGCACCGGCAAGAAAAACCCCTTGCGCCGCATCTTCCTGTCCTACAATGACGTGGACTGGCCGCGCACCAAAGCCTTTACGATGGGTGGGATGGGGCAGATTTTCATTAACGTTCAGGGCAACCATGCCAACGGCTGCGTCGCACCCGGCCGCGAGTACGAAGAACTCTGCCAGTTCATTGTGGAGAAGGTGAAGGAGATCAAACTGCCAGGCAGTGACCAGCCTTACGTCCAGCACGCCTATCGCCGCCACGAACTGTACTGGGGCGAACACGCCGACGTGATGCCGGACATCTTGCTCTACCCAACCGACATGGCTTACCTGGATTCTGGGGTGGACTTTTTCTCTAATCGCCTATTCTTTAGCACCGGCTTTATCTCCGGCGGCCACCGCACCAATGGTATTTTCTTCCTACGTGGGCCGTCGGTGCGGCCGGGCCTGGAACTGCGCGACGTGACTATTCGTGACCTTGCCCCCACGGCCCTGCACTTGCTAGGGCTGCCGGTGCCGGAGGACATGGACGGCCGGGTTGTGAGCGAAGCCTTGAATGAGCAATTCGTAAAAAGCCATCCGATTCAGCGGGTGATGGTTTCCGGCAATGGGCAGCAGCGCAATGGGCAGGGCTACGCCACGACAGCCGACGAGGCTCAAATCCGCGCCCGCCTGGCCAGCCTGGGTTATCTCAATTAGGACAGGGATGAGTCATTCGTGATGAGTCACGAATGACTCATCACCCATCACTTGCCAAAACGAGGCGTCGAATATGCTCAATGGAAATGCTAAAGCAACCAAAGTCGTCGTCGTGGGGCTGGACGGGGCTACCCTGAACCTGATCCGGCCGTGGGCAGCGGCCGGCCTCCTACCGAATTTGTCCAACCTGATGGCGGGGGGAGCCTGGGGGCCGTTACGCACTGTCATCCCCCCCATCACAGGCCCGGCCTGGACTTCGCTGGCGACCGGCCAGAACCCTGGCAAGCACGGCATCTACGATTTCCTTAGCCGGCGGCCGGGCAGCTACGACCTCATCTCGGTGAATGCCAGCCGGCGGCGCAGCCCCTCCCTGTGGGGTTTGTTGAGCCAGGCCGGTAGGAAGGCGGGCGTTCTCAACGTGCCTCTGACCTATCCGCCAGAGCCGGTCAATGGCTTCATGGTGACAGGGATGTTGACGCCACCAGAGGCGGCCGATTTCTGTTACCCGGCCGAGCTCGGCGAGCAGTTGCGCCAGGCTGTGCCTGATTACGTCATCCAGCCAGGAGCTATCCTGGAAGCCAAAGGCCGCGAGGCTGAACTGGTAGAGGCTCTGCAGGCTATGACCGATATGCGGCGGCGGGCGGCCCTCCACCTGCTGGGCCACACCGACTGGGACTTCTTCATGGTGGTCTTCATGGCGACCGACGTGGTGCAGCACGCCTGCTGGCACTTCATGGATGCCACTCACCGCGACTACGACCCGACGGCCGCCCCGGCTCTCAGCCAAGCCATCCAGAGTATCTACCAGCAGGTAGACGACACGCTGGGCCAGATCGTGGCTGAACTCGACGACCAAACCTACCTGTTCGTCATGTCGGATCATGGCTTTGGCCCCCTGGAAAATTACTTCCACGTCAACGTCTGGCTGTGGCGCGAGGGCTTCCTGCACTTCCAGAACAGCCCCACCGCCCGCCTCAAACAACTCCTGTTCCGGGCTGGCCTGACCCCCCTTAACACCTACCGTTGGCTGCGTGAACTAGGGCTGGCTGACCGGCTGGCGCGCACGGCCAAACGGCAGCGGCAGCGCACACGCGGACTGCTGGGGCGAGCTTTCCTGTCGTTTGACGACGTAGATTGGCAACGGACGCGGGCCTATTCAGTGGGCAACGTGGGGCCGATCTACGTCAATCTGCGCGGCCGTGAACCGCAGGGGATCGTTGAGCCAGGTCAGGATTATGAAGAGTTGCTGGCGGAAATCTCGGCCACCCTCCTGAATGTGCCAGACCCCTTGAGCGGCCGGCCCCTCATTGAGCGGGTTTACGGGCGCGAAGAACTATACAGCGGCCCGCACCTGGCCGAAGCGCCTGATCTGTTCTTCATCCCCCGCAACCTCCGCACCAACGCCTTTGGCGCGCTGCAATTTCCGTCGTCGCACTGGCTAGAGCCGCCCTTCGACCGTACCGGCGGCCACCAGATGGACGGCATCCTGTTGGCTAAAGGGCCGGGCATCCGGCCGGGCTACCAGGTGGACGGGGCGCGAATCATTGACCTGGCCCCCACTATCCTGAGCCTGTTGGACGTACCCATTCCCGACGACGTGGATGGTCACATCCTGTCCACTCTGTTTACGGATGAATTGGCCCAGGGTTTGCAGCCTGTCTTTACGCACGTGGCGACGGTCGCTCCTAACGGCCATCACCCCCTTGAATTACCGGCCGCCGCCGAAGAAGCGGTGCGCGCGCGGCTGCAAGGGTTGGGTTATTTGTAGGGGCGGTCTCCTTTGACTGCCCCTACAACTTCAGACATGTCTTTCATACTCGTTGCTCTGGCCCTCGGCCTCTTTCTCCTCCCTGGTTATCTCCTGGCCGGCCGCCTGCTGCCCAAAGAAAGCTGGATCGAGCGGCTGCCGGCCGCCATGCTCCTGAGCATGGGCCTGCTATCTCTGCCAGGGCTGGTGGTGATGGTCGCCCACCTCAACCTGCTCACTTTTTTCTGGGCCTACGTCGCCCTGATTGTTATCCTCACCGCTGGCCTGGTATGGTCGGCGCAGCGGACAAGGGCTGCTAATCCGTTATCAATCGTTCATCCGCTTATCCGCTTCCCATCCGCTGCCGCCCAAGAAAGACTGATAGGGCAAATTAGAAATTTGCCCTACGTGCTGCCACTCTTGTTGGGAGGGGCGATCTTGTTCGTCCTCTCCGCCCGGATGCCTCTCGTCACCGACGACTGGGTGGCCATGCCCTGGCTGTGGCACTTCCAGACGGCCGACCACGTTCTCACCGAATCCCTCTATCATGGCATCGAGCTACCCACCAACCCCCGTGAGGAGTTTGGCGTGTGGGCCCTATTCATGGCCCTCGTTCAGTTCTTCAGTCGCCTGCCGCCCGTCACCTTCTACGCCACCCTGCGCCCCTTCGTCGTGCTGCTGGCCTTAATCAGCTTCTTTGACTTGAGTCGCCGCCTGTGGCATAGTCGCCGCGCCGCCGCTTTCACGACCAGCCTGTGGGTGCTGATTCTCTTGGCGACAGCGACGCCTGGCGGCGGCGGCTACGACTTACTGGAACGCATCTTACAAGATAAATTCGTCCTCCGCTTCCTGGCCCTGCCTCTGGCCCTGGGCTATCTCTACGACTATCTGAAGGATGAAGGCGGAAGGATGAAGGATGAACGAGAGAAGAATTCATCATTCATCATTCATCATTCATCATTGTTCCTGTTTGGGGCTGTCAGTTGGGCGGCCGGCGCGCTCCACCCCTCCGGCCCGGTCATGCTGGCCTTACCGGCCGCCACCCTGGGCGGGCTGTGTTGGCTGTACCGGCGCGACCGCCAGACGCTCCGGCGGTTGGTCATCGTTGGCCTGCTCCTGGCCGTGGGGGCTATCCTGCCGGCCATCCAATATCTGATGACCGACGAGAGCTTCGTGGCCTTCTCCGTCGGCGGCGAGTTGGTAGACCCCAAATTCGTAGACCGGGTGCGCCTGGCGACGCGGGCATACCGGCTGTGGTTCCTGGATAACGGGGACTATATTTTGCACCCGGCCGTCTTCTGGCGGCCGGAGTTCTGGCTGGCCGCCCTTGCCTTGCCTATTATCGCTCTCAAACAGCGGATGTCTCGCAGACAGCCGGTGTTTCTCCGACTTTGTCTGTTAGTTGGGCCTCTCGTCTTGATTCCGCCGCTCCTTTACCTGCCAGCTACGGCCGCCTTGCTTGGCGCGGCCGTCACCCCCTGGCTCTTGTGGCGGCTGGCCTGGCCGGCCCACCTGTCGGCCTGGCTGATTCTCACCGGCGCACTTTATCTGAATGATGAACGAGGATTGATGAATGATGGACGAAAGAAACGTTCGTCACTCATCATTCATCATTCATCATTCATCATTCTCTTCCTCGTCGTGGCTGTTCTCGCGCCCACCTTCCGCCAGAACTACCTTTTCCTACGCGACTTCCAGGCGGATCCCAAATCGGAGTGCCGGCGGCCGGCCCCTGTCCTGGAATACCTGGCCGGGCAGGTGCGAAGTAACACCATCGTGCTAGGCGACCGCGAGGCCAATTTCTGTATTCCGGCCTATTCCCCCTGGCTCAAGGTAGTGGAATACCGGGGAGTCTCTACTCTCAGTCGCTTCCCGGCCGAGCAGCGCGACGTTGCGCTGCAACGCCTGCGCGACGTAGATACATTCGCGGCGGCCGAGTTTGTGGACGACGAGTTCAATCGTGTCTTGACCCGCTATGAGGTGGAATACATTCTCATCGAGGACGACCGTCTGCTGAATCTGCAGCTGGCGCACTGGCCGGCCTGGTTCACTCTGGTCTACGAGGCTAATGGCTATAACTTGTACGCGGTGGCTAGTGAACGGCCGGATTCGGTTATGGCGGCTGGCAATAGTGCTTTGTTAGAGCATGATTGGGCAACGGCCGAAGCTCAATACTCAACTTGCCCCCTGCCGTCGGCAAGCCAGCGGCTTGCGCTACACTTGCCACCGGCCACCTGCCACTCTGACGACACCTTCCTCTCCCTCCTCGGTCTCTCGCAGGCGGCCGTCGAGCAGGGGCGACTCGATGAAGGGTTACACCGTCTGCAACAGGCGGTTGCCCTAGCCCCCGACGAGGCCCTGGCCCAGGTCTTGTTGGCCGACACTTACCTGGCGGCCGGCGAACTGGCGGCGGCTATTTCGGCCTACGAACGAGCCGTCACCCGACAGCCGGATATGCCGTCGTTGCTGGAAAAACTGGCTGACGCTTATCATTTTGCCGGCCGCACGGACGAAGCCATCACCTTGTACCAGCAAGCAGCCGCCCTACGCGAACCAGCCGGCCTCAACGAATACTACGTGGCCCTGGGCCAGTCCTACAACCGGGTCGGCTTGTACGAGGCGGCTGTGACCGCCTTCCAACAGGCCAGCGCCTCGTTGCCTACCAGCACAGCCCCCTGGCTGACGCTGGGCAACGTCTACCTGGCCGAAGGCGAATTGGAGCAGGCGGAAGCAGCCTACCAAACAGCCCT
>JBFMFT010000070.1:0-15541 GCA_040751925.1 Chloroflexota bacterium | reverse complement strand
GAATGGGTGGCAGGTCTTTCAGGCCAGCCAGCCCGTGCGTCTGGAAGCGACGCTTGTACTCGTAGAAGCTGGTCCGATCCAGCCCACTGCGCCGGCAGGCTTCGCTGACGTTGCCCAGCGTTTCGGCCAGTTGCAGCACCGTGAGTCGCTGCTGGGCCACTTTGCTGGCCGCGTCGCGGGCCCGGCCGTTGACTTCGGCCACAGTCGGTTGGGTGACGGATGAGACACTCATGGTAGAATCAGTAGACATCGGAACCTCCTTGTCACTATTGTAAATGATCTAAAGTGTTAGGCAAGAAGGTTAGGGATACAAATCAGGAGAGAATTATGAGTTCTAATGATAGCGTCGGCTTTAGGCTGACGGAAGAGCAGAAGATGATTCAGCAGTTGGCGCGAGAGTTTGCCCGCAATGAGATCGCGCCGGCGGCCGAGCAGTATGACCGCAGCCACGAATATCCCTGGCCGGTGATCCGCAAGGCCCAGGAGTTGGGTCTGACGACGATGCCGGTGCCGGAGGAGTATGGCGGCCTGGGCCTGAGCCTGTTTGAGGAGTGCCTGGTGGGGGAGGAACTGGCCTGGGGTTGTTCGGGCATGAGTACGGCTATTTCGGTCAACGGCCTGGCCTGGCTGCCCATTCTCATCGCCGGCAGTGAGGCGCAGAAGCGGGAGTATGGCGGCCGGATGGCCGACGGCCAACTGGCGGCTTATTGCCTGACCGAACCGGCGGCCGGTTCTGACGTCGCCAGCATCAAGACCACCGCCCGCAAGGACGGCGATTCTTACGTCCTCAACGGCAGCAAGACCTTCATCACCGGCGCGACCGTCGCCCACTTCTTTACGGTGTTCGCCTACACGGATCCCAAGATGCGCTACAACGGCATGAGTTGTTTCGTGGTGGACCGGGACACACCAGGGGTCAGCGTGGGCAAGCCGTTCCACAAGATGGGCCAGCACGCCTCGGACACGGCCGAAGTCGTCTTCGACAATGTGCGCGTGCCGGCCGGCCAATTACTCGGCCGCGAAGGGATTGGCTTTATGATTGCCATGAAGGTCTTCGACCGCAGCCGGCCGGGGGTGGCTTCGGGGGCCGTCGGCGTGGCCCGGCGGGCGTTAGAAGAAGCCGTCAAGTACGCCAAAACGCGCAACGCCATGGGCCAACCCATCTGGCATCACCAGGCCGTCGGCCACATGATCGCCGATATGGCCATGGACGTGGAGGCGGCCCGCCTGCTGACCTGGAAAGCGGCCTGGGCGGTGGATGCCGGCGAGAGCAATACGACGGCGGCCGCTTTCGCCAAAGCCTTCGCCGCCGATATGGCCATGCGCGTGACCACCAACGCCGTGCAGGTCTTTGGCGGCTATGGCTACATGGCCGAATATCCGGTGGAAAAGCTGATGCGCGACGTGAAAATCTTCCAGATTTACGAGGGCACCAGCCAGATTCAACGCAATATCGTGGTGCGGGAGTTGTTCCGCTAATGGAACGCAGATGACGCGGATAAACGCTGATTTTCGCTGATCCTTTTGATGGATCCGCGCGCATCTGTGTGTATCCGCGTTATCCGCGTATTGTAAGGTGTGCTGCCCATTCTCGGCCGTTATGGGCCTTTCTTCCTCTACAGCTATCAAGTGGTGATGGGGCTGGGGCTGGCGGCCGGGCTGGGCTTGACGGCCTGGCAGGTACGGCAGGTGGGGGGCGGAGCATTGGCCGGGTTGGTTGGACGCCGCTCTGGCCGGGTTGGGGGTAGGACTGGTGGGCGGCCGGGGCGTCTTCATGGCTACCCATTGGGCCTACTTTGCCGAAAACCCCGGCGAGATAGGGCTGGTCTGGCGGGGCGGCCTCAGCTATCATGGGGTACTGATAGCTGGCCTCCTGGGAACGTGGGGATGGCTGCGGTGGCAAGGGCGTTCCTTCGGTTATTACGCCGACCTGCTGGCCCCCGCGTTGGCCCTGGCCAGCAGTTTCGGCTGGCTGGCCTGCTACCTGGCTGCCTGCGCTTACGGCCGTTTCGTTGTTAGTTTGTGGCGTGGTGATGGGGTGGCGATGATCGGCCGTTTGAGATTAGACACGATTTTGGAGATAATCTTAGCGTTAATCTCTTTTCTGTTATTTGTGGTCTGGCAGCGAGGTGACAGGACATGAATGGTACATTGGCTGCAATAGAACTCACGGGGACGGTTGACGAACAGCATCAGCTTCGACTAGATAGCTCCTTACCTATTTTCGGCCCAATGCGTGTACGGGGTGAACTTGGCGCACTATCACCGAAATGGCAAGTCGAAGCCAGTCGTCGTCTCCGGCAGTTATTTGACCTGAAGTAAGGTGGATGGGACTGAGGTTATGATTCTGAAAGTTGGATTGGCGCAAATCACGCCGAAACTAGGCGACGTGCGGGCGAACCTGGCCCGTCACTTGCAGCTGGTAGAGGAAGCGGCCGAACAGGGTGTGCAACTGCTGGTCTTCCCCGAACTCTCGCTGACGGGGTACGTGTTGCAAGACCTGGCCTTTGACGTGGCTTTGCGGGCCGCCGCTGATGATCCCATCTTTAGCCAGCTGATGGAGGCCAGCCGCCGCCTGGACGTGGTGGTGGGCTTTGTGGAGCAGGACGAGCGCAACCAGTTTCACATCGCCGGGGCCTACCTGGCCGGCGGTGAAATGGTCCACCTGCACCGTAAGGTTTACCTGCCCACGTATGGAATGTTTGACGAGGGGCGTTATTTCGCCTGGGGCAATGCCATTCATGCTTTCGATACCCGCTTCGGCCGGATGGGGCTGCTCATCTGTGAAGACTTCTGGCACATAAGCCCGCCCTATCTCTTGTGGCTGGATGGGGCCGACGTGCTGATCCTGACCTCGGCTTCGCCGGGGCGCGGCCTGACCGCCGAAGCGAAGATTGGCAGCGCGCGCTGGGTGGAACACATCAACCAGGCTTACGCCAGCATCTTCACCAACTTTGTTATCCACTGCAACCGGACGGGCTTTGAGGATGGTGTGGGCTTTTGGGGTGGGGCGACGGTTTTTGACCCCGACGGCAACCTGGTGGTGCAGGGCCCGTACTATGAAGAGGCCCTGGTGACGGCCGAACTCGACCTCAACCAGATTCGCCGCACCCGCACCCGCCTCCCCCTCCTGCGTGACGAGCGTATCTCGCTGACACTGCGGGAGATGGAGCGGATCGTCAACGAGGTTGCGTAATGCGTAATGCGTAATCGTAACGGATTAGGGATTACGCAATACAACAGCTCTATTCCTATGACCCACCATTCCGACACACCCCTCCAGGCCCTCATTTCTGCCTACCATCCTGAGATTCAAGACCTAGTCCTCCAAATACGTTCAATTATCTTGCATTGCGTGCCGGCCGCGCAGGAGAAGGTTAATCTGGGTTGGCGGAGCATCAACTTCCGCGATTCCCACGTCGGTTATTTTTGTGGTATCTTCCCCAAAGACGACCAGGTGGACGTGGCTTTTGAGTGGGGTGTACTTCTGCCTGATCCGCACGGTGTTTTGGGTGGTGAATCTGTTCAGGTGCGCTACCTTCGGGTAAAGGATAGTCGAGAGTTGCCGGTTCAACCACTGGAAGAACTGCTCAAGGCGGCCGTTAATTTGCCTGGTGATCGATCCGCCCGACTTCACCTGCTAAAATCGGGGGCCAGGCCAATAGGTTCGTAGGCGTGGTTTCCATGCCGCGCAAGACAGAAATAGCGGCCACAGACTATGACAAAGCGAAAACTGCTGCAAAAGATCGTGACCAGCCCCCATAACGTCCGTTTTACGGACATGGTAAGTCTCGTTGAAGCCTGATGAAGCACGTTGCTATTAACACGGGTTCTCTAGGCAAGCAAACACCCCTGGCCCTGGAACGCGCGGCCGGCCTGGGTTTTCGCACCGTCGAGGTCAATCTACAAACCGAGGAGTTTGGCTATGGCTACCAGCGCAAGCCGAACGTCCGCTTTTACCGCGAACTGCGCCGGCAGGTGGACAGCCTGGGCTTGTCGGTCTGGTCGGTGTCCGCGCCACCCTTGACCCAGGCGCAGATGTTTTACGAACGGGCGCGCAAGGATATTCTCATGCAGGCGGCCGGGGCGGCCGGCATCTTGGGGGCGCAGGTGTTTGTCACCTATCCGGCCGACCTCTTTACCACCGAGATTCAGTTCGAGACGTACTTACGGGAAGACCGGGCCCCGGCCACCATCGAGGGTTTTGACGAAGCCTGGGCGCAGGTGGTCAACCGGCGCATGACAATGGCCCTGGTCAACTGGCAGCATTGGCTGGGCGCGCCCCTGACTAACCAAGCCGAACGGATGGCGAAGATTACTGACGACCTGGCGATTGGCTGCGCCCTGGACATGCGGCGGGCCGTCACGCGAGGCGCGCTGGCTGACTGGTTGGAGAAAATCAGTGAACGCCTGGCGGTGGCTTATCTGTATGACCTGGCGGCCGGCGAGGGCGAGGTAAGCCCGGCCTATCGCGCCCCCTTAGACAGCCAATGGCAAGAATGGCTGCCTCTATTGGCCGGCACTCGCCTGAAATGCCTGGTGATGCGGGCCGACCCGGAGCAGAGTGACGAGGAAATCACACGCAGCCGGGTGTACGTTGAGGATCTGGTCAGTAAATAGCTATCAACTATTATGGAAGCAAAGCCTCCACTACCGCCTGCTCTACCCGAGGGAACGCCTGAGTACGTGGCAATCTGCTTGCAAGCACTGGCGACCAGTAGATTAGGTGATAAGATTTCCCTGGGTGGCGCGATTGGCCTGATGTATTACTTTACCTTTCGAGCTACTCATGATATAGATGCCTGGTGGCTACCATCTACTACCAGTGAGGAGCAGCGGCAGGTTGTCGCCCTGTTGGAGGAGACTTTGCGACCCTTCGGCCGGGTGCAGACCCGCTCCTGGGGCGACGTCACCAGTGTCGAGCTAGAATCTGGGGGGAAGACTGTCTTCAGCTTCCAGATTGCCAGGCGCTCCGCCCAACTGGAACCGCTCCGGCCGTCTCCCTGGGGTGGTGTGTGGCTGGATAGTTTTGACGACCTGGTAGCGAGTAAAATGGTGGCTTTGGTTGAGCGGGGCGCGCCACGGGACTTCCTGGACATTTTTAGGATTTGCCAGGAGCGGTTGATCTCGGTAACGCGGTGTTGGCGTTTGTGGCAGCAGAGACAAGAGCTGGCCGGAAGTGATGTGGACTTGAAGCGGGCACGATTAGCGGTGCAGACTCACTTGGCTCGCATTGAAAGGCACCGGCCGTTAAAGGCCATCACCGATCCGATCTCCCGCGCTGAGACGGAACGATTACGCGCCTGGTTTAAGACAGGGTTTATAGATGCCGCTGAAGAACAACAGTCATAACGAGTGGTTAGATGGCTCTCTTTATCCTGACGTGGAGCCACCCGATACCCTATCGGGAGTGGATGAGCAGGTAGACTTCCTGGCCCGGTTGTGCGCCGCCTGGGATTTTGGGGTACTGCCTCGTTGGGAGACGATTGAGGAGATTCGGCATGACAAATGGCGGGCGGCCGTAGATAGTTGTCGCTTGCTGACCTCGCCAACTTACCACCTGCTGCGTGAGTGGCACCACCTGGAGCCGCTGCCCTACCTGGGCCAGCAATTGGCCTACATCCGCGACGACCCATACTTGGCATACGTCTAGTTCCCCACCGGGTGTAATGTTTCCATTAACGTACTCAAGGAACACGCTGCTCGTGTATTCCAGGTGAACCGATGTTACAATCATTGGCAAGAATACTCCCGGTGAGAAGGCGAAGGATATATCGAGAGGATGCCTTCTTACGTTCCTCTGGGCCTCATACTCCTCGTAGGGTTTAGTCAGCTTGACCAACTTCAACCTAAGGAGCCACGTCCGGCCTCCTTGCGAGGAGTTCATTGAATGGAATCCCATCATCCCCTAACCCCCGCCGAAGACGAACCGGTACCAGAAGGCCATAAGTCGGGCTTTGTGGCCCTGGCCGGCCGCCCCAACGTGGGCAAGAGTACCCTGCTCAACGCCCTCTTGCAGCAAAAGATCGCCATCGTCACGCCCCGGCCGCAGACCACCCGCAGCCGCCAGTTGGGTATCCTGACCACCTCTACTTATCAGATTGTTTTTGTGGATACGCCGGGGCTGATTAAGCCGCGCCATAAGCTGGACGAAGCGATGATGGAAACGGCCCAGGCGGCCCTGCTGGACGCTGACGTAATTCTGTGGCTGGTGGAGGCCAGCGAACCACCCGGCCCGGCCGACCGCATCATTGCCGAGCAGTTGCGCGGATTGCGGGAGGCGAAGGTTATTCTGGCTCTGAACAAGAGTGATCTGTTGCCACCAGAGAAAGTGACGACGGCCGTCGAAGCCTATCGCGCCCTCTTGCCCGATGCGCCCTGGATTTTGCTGTCGGCGCTGAAGGGGCAGGGTTGTGAGGAGTTACAGCAGCTATTGGTGGATGCGCTGCCAGAGGGACCACGCTATTACCCAACCGAACAGGTGACTGAGAGCTACGTGCGCGAGATTGCGGCCGAGTTGATCCGCGAGCAGCTTTTCTTGCAGTTGCGCGAGGAAGTGCCTTACGGGAGTGTGGTGCGGGTGGAGGAGTTCAAGGAGCGCGAGGATGGTAGCGCGTACATCAACGCTGTGATCTATTTGGAGCGCGACAGCCACAAGCGGATTGTCATTGGTCATAAAGGGGAGCAGTTGCGACAAATTGGCGCGGCGGCTCGTATAGAAATCGAGAAGTTGACGGAAGGCAAGGTCTTCCTGGACTTGTGGGTTAAGGTCGAACCGCACTGGCGGCAAAATGAACGGGCGGTGAAGCGGTTTGGTTATGGGTAGCAGGTGGCAAGTAGCAGGTGGCAGGTAGCAAATCGTAAGGTGCAATGATGGAGCAAGGCGTTGTTAATCGGCGTGGATTCCTGAAGGCGGTGGCGGCGACGGCGGCCGTGGCGACGGCCGCTGGCGCAGGAGCGGCTTTGTTGAATGGCTCAAAGGAGGCGGCGGTCGTTTCTTTCCCGGCCCCCCCTGTGCCGTCCGTACCTGCGGCAGCGAACGGCGCGGGGGTGACGGCGAATGAGATGCTGGCGCGGCTGGCGGCCGTGCAGGCCGAGAATGTCCGCCTGCAAGCGGCACTGGACGCGGCCAACCGCAAGCTACAAGGGATGGGCAAGGCCAGTGGGAACGAAGGGGCGGTCGTCCAGGATTTGCACGTTCAGTTGGACGAGGCTAACAGCCGGCTGGGCCTCCTGGCCGGTCTGGTGGCCCTTTACGAGCAGTTAGACCAGGTTGATCTGGACACGCTGGTGGAGAACGGGCTGGCGGCCGTTGGCGCAGTTGTGGACGAACTGGCCGATAAAGTACCCAGCCTGGACGAAGGCCTGGCCGCCGGCCGCCAGGCTTTGGATGAGTTAGAGAGTCACATTCCCTTGCTGGAAAACGGCCGCCTGTGGCTGGCCGATCACCTGGGCAAGTTGCAGGGCTATTATGGCGTCGTCGAGAATGTGTTGCGCGAGGCGGTGGAGACGGCCGGCTCCTTTCTGCTCATGTTGGGCGAGTGGTTCCAGGACGTATTGAAGTGGCTGCCTTTTGGCCTGGGCGACAAAGCGGCTGGGGTGGTGGCCGCTCTGACTGACCTGCTCGGTGAAACACCGAACACCATTCATGGGCTGGACACCAACGTGGCCCAACCGCTGGCCGTCTGGCTGGCCGGCGAGGGCGAGGAGATACCCCTGCGCCAGAAGGTGGTGAAGCCGCTGCGTGAGCAAGCCATCTTGCGGGCGGCCGAAGTCAAGGATAGGGCCCAGGCCACCCAGGTTGTCTACCGCCAGCAGTTGTCCGAGCCGGTGGGGACGGCCGTCGGCCGGGAACGTGTTTTGCGAGATCAGATCACTGCTTATAGGCAGTTACACCAACTATGAATGACTGACCAGACGGCCGGGAATGAAATTCGGCCCTGGGATGAAAAACGTATGGTATTATGGTGGACACTGACCAGAATAGGAACGACAAATATCTGAAGATTATCGTGGATCAGATTGAGGTGTGCAGGAATTACCGGCCGGCCTTCGGCCGGGAACAAAAATACACCCTCGGGGCCAATGATTAGCCAGAGAGCGGACCTTACGTTCAAGTACAACCTGAAGCACGGCCGCCATGCCTGGCTGCGCTTGACTCCGGCTTATTCGGTCAAAATAGTCGAGCAAATACTCACGGAACATCCGACTGTAGGCCACGTACTCGACCCCTTCGCTGGAACAGGCACGACCGGGCTTGTTTGTGGGCAGTTCGGGTATCGCTGCGACCTGGTGGACCTCAATCCCTTTCTGGTGTGGCTGACCAGGGTTAAGACAGCCAACTACGAACCCAACGTTTTGCTGCAAGCCCAGAAAAGGACCAGAGACATTTACCTCAGAGTAGCAGATTGTATTCCTTCCACGGCTGACCTTTGGGTTCCACCCATCCATAACCCCACCAGGTGGTGGCCTGAAAACAGGCTACCCGTGTTAGCCCGCATTTATCGTGAAATTTGCCAGACCTGTTGTGAAGCATCTCCGGCCAAGGATTTGTTGCTGGTGGCCTTTTGCCACCTCCTTATTCACTGGTCAAACGCCGCTTTCAACCATCAATCTATCTCCTTTAAGACCAATGGTGGGGGGCAGTTGAGCCTGCTGGACGAGGCGCAGGAGATAGCTCGAAGTTTCGTCGAGGTGACGCAAACAGTCCTCACGGCTGCCCAAGAACAGATTAAGGGGAAAGTCTTTGTCATTCAGGCAGATTCGCGCTATGTGCCACAACCGGCCGATCATCTTTACGACTGCGTCATTACGTCACCGCCCTATCCCAATCGCATGAGTTACATCCGCGAACTCCGTCCCTATATGTATTGGCTTGGCTATCTGAAGGAAGCCAGTGAGGCTGGCGAGATGGATTGGCAAGCCATTGGCGGAACGTGGGGGGTAGCAACCAGCCGGCTGGAAAGATGGCAACCGGGAGGCGAAGTGATTGCTTATCCAGGCTTTGAGAAAGTAATTACGGAGATAGCCAGCCAAAGCCCTGTCTTAGCCAACTATGTTCACAAATACTTTACCGACGTCCTGAAACATCTGAGAAGCCTCCCCCCCACTCTTTCCAGAGGGGCCAGGGTGTTCTACGTGGTTGGTAACTCCAAATTCTACGATACACTTGTACCTGTGGAAAGCATCTATGGTTCCCTCTTGCGGCAGTGTGGCTTTGGGGATGTGAAAATCGAGGTACTCAGAAAGCGTAATTCTAAGAAGGAGCTTTTGGAGTACGTTGTATCAGCCCGTAAGTTGTGCTGAACGCCTGGCGCCTGCTACTCCTTATGAGTCTAACTGAGAACATCCGGCTGGCCTTTCGGGGGCTGGCGACCAACAAGTTGCGCTCTTTCCTGACCATACTGGGCATCATCATCGGCGTGGCGGCCGTCATCACCCTGCTCTCCGTCGGCCAGGGGGTGGAGGAGTTTGTCATCGCTGAGTTCCAGGGGTTGGGCAACAACCTCCTCTTTGTCTTCCCCGGCCAACTGGGGCCAGACCAGCAAGGTCCCCGGCGGGCCGGCGGCCTCAGCCTGACCAACGACGACGTGACCGCTCTCTCCGACCCCCTCCGCACGCCCGATTTGATGGGGGTCGCCCCAGAATACGGCCGCTCGGCGACGGTTACGCGCGGCCGGTACGAAACCCGCACCACCATCACCGGCACCACGCCCGATTTCCAACTGGTGCGAAACTTCTACCCGGTCTCCGGGGCCTTCTTCGACGAGCAAGACCTGACGGCCAGCGCGCGGGTAGCCGTCCTGGGCCAGAGCGTCTACGAAGAATTGTTCCCCAATGGCGAAGTACCCGTAGGCGAGACCATTCAGGTCAATAACGTGCCTTTCCGGGTCATTGGGCTGATGGAAGAGAAAGGCGGCACCGGCTTTAACAACCAGGATGACGTGATCATCATTCCTATCAGCACCGCCCAACGCCGCCTTTTCCCGGCTCGCCGCAGCGACGGCCGGCTGCGCGTTGACCTCATCTACGCCCAGGCCATCAGCGATGAGCGGCAGGAGGCGGCCATCAGCCAGATTGAGATCGCCCTGCGCGAGACGCACAACATCTCCTACCGCGACGAGGACGACTTTACTGTTCTCAGCCAGGCCGAACTGGTCAGCGCATTTGGGCAAGTGACCAACGTCCTGACCATCTTCCTGGGGGTGATCGCCGGCATCTCCCTCCTGGTAGGGGGCATTGGCATTATGAACATCATGCTGGTCTCGGTGCGCGAGCGCACCCGCGAAATTGGCCTCCGCAAAGCGGTGGGGGCCAAGCGGCGGGACATCCTCTGGCAATTTCTGTTAGAAGCGATTGTCCTGGCCCTCTGTGGCGGGCTGGTTGGTCTGGCTCTGGGCGCGGCCGGCACCACCCTCATTGGCACGTTGTCCGACGAACTACAGCCGCAACTGGCCTGGGATTCGGTGGCTCTGGCGATTTTGTTTTCGGCCGCCGTCGGCCTTTTCTTCGGTATTTACCCGGCCAGCCGGGCGGCCGGGTTGAATCCGATTGAGGCTTTGCGGTATGAATAGTGAAAAGTGAAGAGTGAAACGTGAAAAGAGCTTCACGTTTCACTCTTCACGTTTCACGTCAATCCATGTCTCTACGAGAAAACATCCGCCTCTCCCTGCACGCCTTGTCGGCTAACAAGCTGCGGGCGGCCCTGACCATGCTGGGGATTATGATCGGCGTGGCGGCCGTCATCACCCTGCTGGCGATTGGCGACGGTGTAACCCGCTTCGTGGCCGACCAGTTCATCGGCTTGGGGACGAACCTGGTCTTCATCCTGCCCACCGACGACCCCGAACGTTTTGAGACGACTCTGACCCTGCAAGACGCTGAAGCCCTCAGCGACGTGGCCCTCGTGCCTGACGCGGTGGGGGTCGCCCCTATTTTGTTTCGTTCGGCCGACCTGCAATACGAAGGCCACGCCTACCGGGGTAACGTTCGCGCCTCCACCCCCGATTACGCCCAGGTGCGCGGCTATGAGGTGAAGCGCGGCCGTTTCATTAGCGAGGGGGATTACAACGGCCGTTCCCGCGTCGCCGTTCTGGGCCAGGCCGTCGTGGACAATCTCTTCCCCGAAGACATAGACCCCCTGGACGCCGAAATCAAGGTCAATGGCCTGCCCTTCCGGGTCATTGGGATTCTGGAGGAGAAGGGGGGCAGCATCATCGGCAACCAGGACGACGTAGTAATCCTACCCTTGACGACGGCCCAGGAACGTCTCTTCACCGCCCGCAGCCAGCGGACGGGCAAATTGCTGGTGGACATGATACTGATTCAGGCGGTCAATAATGAAGCGGTGGAGGACGTGGTGATTGATGCGGCCGAGGCTGTGCGCCAACTGCATAACATTGCCTATCGCGACGAAGACGATTTCATGGTTCTCACCCAACAAGACTTCTTGAGCGCGTTTGGCTCGGTGACCAACGTTCTCACCCTCTTCCTGGGGGCTATTGCCAGTATCTCCCTCCTGGTGGGGGGCATTGGCATTATGAACATCATGCTGGTCAGTGTCACCGAGCGCACCCGCGAGATTGGCCTGCGTAAAGCGGTGGGCGCGAAACGGCGCGACATCTTGCGCCAATTTCTGGTGGAAGCGGTTGTCCTGGCTCTCCTGGGCGGCTTCTTGGGGATTGGCTTAGGCTTTTTGGGTTCGACGGCCGTCCACCTGGCGATCCCCGACCTGGATACCTCGGTGACGGCCGACTCGGTGCTGCTGGCGGTGGGTTTCTCGGCCGCCGTTGGCTTGTTTTTTGGCATCTATCCGGCCAGCCGGGCGGCCGGGCTGCATCCTATCGAGGCGTTGAGGTTTGAATGAACACGGATGGGCAGGATTTGACGGATTGATCCGCTAATCCTACCCATCCGTTGTTCAACTCTCGGCCGCCATCGCCGCCCCCACAATGCCGGCCTCGTTGCCCAGGGCGGCCGGTATGACGGGCGCCCGCACGGTCAACAAGGGCAGGAACTTATGGGCCTTCTTGGCCCCGCCACCGCCCAGGATGAACAGGCTGGGGGAGAAAAGCCGCTCGACGTAGTGCAAATACTCGTCCAGGTTAGCCGCCCACTCCGGCCAGGTCAGGTTCTTCTCAATCCGCGCCCGTTCGGAGGCGCGGAACTCGGCGTCCTTCTTCTGGCCGGGCAGGTGGAGGTGGCCTAGCTCGGTGTTCGGTACCAGCCGGCCGTCCACAAACAACGCGCTGCCAATCCCCGTCCCCAGGGTCAAAATCAGAACGACACCCATCTTGTCGCGGCCGGCCCCAAAGCGCATCTCGGCCAGGCCGGCCGCGTCGGCGTCGTTGATCAAGGAAACCGGGCAGCCGGTCGCCTCGCCGATGGCTTGCGCGCCAGGGAAGTTGAGCCAGCCCTGATCCAGATTGGCGGCCGTCATGGTCGCCCCATTGAGAATGACCCCAGGGTAGCCGACCCCAACCGGCCCATGATAGTTGAAGTGCTTGACCAACTCCTGAATGACAGCGATGACCGCCTCTGGCGTAGAGGGCTGCGGCGTCAAAATACGCTCGCGCTCAGTGGTCAACTCCCCCTGTTGGGTGTCCACCAAAGCCGCCTTAATCCCTGTTCCACCAATGTCTACACCCAGAATGTCCATGTCTCCTCCTCATAGGTCACGTAGGAAACGTGACAGGCTGATTATAATCCGTATCCTACCTACGGCAACTGGTATCGCTGCGGGCGCATTTACGTTTGGGGGCAGACCTGCGGGGTTCCGAAAACCCCGCAGGTCTTAATCACGCACCCCGCCGCGTGAGGATTGGTAGCCCAAGAGAATAGTGTACACTATATTCGCATGAACAGGAACATTACCCTCTCGGCCGATACTGTTTTGATCCAGCAGGCGCGGCGACGGGCCACTATGGAAAACACGACCCTGAACGAGTTATTTCGGGAGTGGTTAGCCCGTTACGCGGCTCAACTGACTGCGCCAGACCACTATCTCCTCCTGATGGAACGCCTGGCTCACGTTCAGGCCGGCCGCAAGTTCAGCCGGGAGGAGATGAATGAGTGATGAGGTAGGCGTAAAACGGATGAGCGGCACCTATCCGCTTATCCGTTGTTCATCCGCTGCCGAGACAATGCCATAGAAATGCGGCAACGCAGTCACCGGCCGTTCCGACCAAGTGACGGCCGCCAATACCTCTTTCTTCGCCTGGGCCAGTTTACCTTCGTCGTTGGCGTGAATCGTGCAGAGGGTATCCCCGGCCGCCCGATAATCCCCCACCTTGACCGGCATCACCAGGCCAACGGCGTGATCAATGGCCTGACCCTTCTTCTCGCGGCCGGCCCCCAAACGCACGCAAGTCCAGCCAATGGCCTGGGTGTCTATGGCCGCCACGTAGCCACTTTGGGGCGCGCTTACTGTCTCCACCAGACGGGCCTGGGGCAGCCGGCCGGGGTCATAGACCTGGCTCACGTCTCCCTTTTGGGCAAACACCAGGGTACGGAATTTGGCCCAGGCCCGGCCGTCGGCGCGGGCGGCCGTGGCCAGGCTCTTGGCCTCCTCCAACGATGCGGCTTTACCAGCCAGGCGCAGCAGATAAGCCGCTACCTCCAGGCAGTGCGCCCAGAAATCGGCCGGGCCACCCCCTTGCAGCGTTTCGATAGCTTCTTTCACTTCCAGGGCGTTGCCCACCGCGTGACCCAACGGCTGGTTCATGTCGGAAAGCAGGGCGATGGTCTGGCGGCCGGCGTCCTGACCAATCGCCACCATGATTTCGGCCAGTTCACGAGCCTGGGCCACCTCGCGCACAAACGCCCCACTGCCCACCTTCACGTCCAGTACAATGGCATCGGCCCCGGCGGCCAGCTTTTTAGACATAATCGAGGCGGCAATCAAGGGGATGCTGGCGACCGTGCCGGTTACATCGCGCAGGGCATAGAGCTTACCGTCGGCCGGGGCCAAATCCGCGCTCTGGCCGGCCAATACCAGCCCAATCTCCTTTAGCTGCCGCTTGAACTGGGCCAGGCTGAGGTCGCACGACCAGCCGCGAATGGATTCCATCTTGTCCAGTGTGCCGCCGCTGGGGCCGAGACCCCGGCCGCTCATCTTGCCCACCGGCGCGCCGCAGGCGGCCACCACCGGCTGCACGACCAGCGTCGTCTTGTCGCCCACGCCTCCCGACGAGTGCTTGTCCACGATGAAGGAGGCCACATCGTGCAGGTCTAACTGCTCGCCGGAGCGGGCCATGGCCAGGGTCAGGTCAACCGTCTCCCGCCGGCTCATGCCGCGAATGAAGATGGCCATCAGCAGAGCGGCCGCCTGGTAATCGGCCACTTCCCCGTTGACGTAGGCGCGGATGAACCACTCTATCTGCCTGGTGGTCAATTCACGGCCATCGCGCTTCTGCTCGATAATCTCAATAACGTTCATGGGATAAACATTATACCATTTTTTGTCTCTGGCTAGAACCAGTCTTTGTCGGCCACAAAAATACACGATTCGGGGGGCAGATGGGGGGCAGTTAGGTGGCATTTTTGCCCTGGGCTTGTAAAACTTGCCCGATCCATTCACTTTGTTATAATCTCCCCGCTTGGAGACAAGTCTGGCGGCGCCAGTCTAGCCAGGTTACCTGTAGTATTTTGGGTAATTCTCCAATTTGGGGAAGAGAGGCGTTTGGGAAGAGGGTAAATTTGGGCATATTTGTATCTGGAACCATAGCACCCTGGCTGTTGGGTGGACTTCTCTGCCTTGTCCTCCTGACTCTTACAATAACTGTCAAGTCCTGGTACGCGGCTAAACGATCGCCGTACTTCTTCTTGCGCTTGCAGGCGGCCCGCCGCTTGCAACAGTACGGCCTGACCAGCCTGGGCCTGATCTGCCTGACGGCGGCTACGGCCGCCTACGCCTGGCCGAAGCCCGTGGACACCACGCCCCGCGTAGCCATCCTCACCCACGCCAAGCCCCTGGACGTTGCTTTAGAAGAAGGGGCCGACGGTCAAACGGCGGTGACGCCGGCCGACCACCCCCAGGTGATTGAACTGAAATTGAACGGGGCGACCAACGAGGCGGCGGCTTCTCCGGTGACTGGCCCGGCCGAAGCCCTGCCCGCCCTACCATCGCCCCAACTGCCGGCCTTGCCAACAGAGTATGATAAACTGGAGCCAACGGCCGGTTTGAACGACAATACGACGATCACCCCTCTTCAATTCTCCACCCAAATCAGCAACCAATACGAAGCCGTCAACCCCCGCCGTATCTTTGGCGAGGGCTTCTTCACCCTCTACGCCACCTTCGTCTACGAGGCGATGGCCGACGGGATGGAATGGGCCTGGGTCTGGCGGCGGGATGGGACGCTGGTTAGTGGAGGCAACGAACTATGGGCTTATGGGAAGGAAGGGCCTGGTTATATCTTTCTCAACCCCGAGGAAGGTTTTCAGCCGGGCGACTACTCCCTGGCGGTGTGGGTCAACGGACAGTTGCAGCAGCAGGCCAGCCTGATAGTGACGGGCAGTACCGCGTCGCGGTAGAGTAGGC
>JBFMFT010000007.1:0-27839 GCA_040751925.1 Chloroflexota bacterium | reverse complement strand
GGGTGAGGAGAGGTATTCGCTCCCTCTCCCTCTGAGGGAGAGGGTTAGGGGGTGAGGGTGGGCCTGGCTGAGTAAATACAGGGTGCTATGGTTGAACCTGACCCAACCCGTTACGTTCGAGCATTTGCCACTGATCTGGCCTGGGTGCAGCAGGAGTGTGGCCTGGTCTTCGACCCCTTGCCCACACCCCTGCGCGACCTGGCCCACCGTTACCTGGAACGCCTGTCGCCGGATAAGGCCCAGGTGGAGTGGTGTCTCCCCTTGTGGTTGGGGCAGGCTTTTGGGGTGGAGACGGCCGTCGCCCGCACAATGGCTCTGACCAACGTCCTGGGGATGCTCTATATTCGGATGCAGAACGATGGCATGGATGGCGACGTATCACCGGCCGAGGCCGCCTACCTGCTGACCTTATCCCCATTGCTCTACACCCGCTGCGTCAGCCATTTCACCACTCTATTTCCGGCCGCTTCCCCCTTCTGGGGCTACCTGGAAGCCTACCTGAACGAATGGGCGGCGGCCGTCGCCTGGGAACGGGAGCGGCATTGGCTGAAGCTGGAGCCATACACGGAGGCGGAGGTGCGTTGGCTGACGGCCGGTAAGGGCGCGCCAGAGAAAATCGGCTGTGCGGGGCTGGCTCTGCTGGCCGGCCGGGATTGGGCGATTCCCCACCTGGCGACGGTCATGGACCTTCGCAGCACCATTGCTCAACTATTCGACGACTTCTGCGACTGGCGGGAGGATTGGCAGCGCGGCCGCTATAACGTCTTCTTGACGATGGTTCTGACAGATGGGCAACGTCACCAGCTATCCAGCCCGACGATTTCTGACTTACTGGAAGCGATCTATCACTCCAAACGGGTCGTTGAGTTGTTTGACCGGGCTGACCATTACGCGGCATTGGCCCGCCAGGCGGCCGTCCACCTGGAGTGTGAACCACTGCTGATGTTGTGTGATAAAGCGGTGAGTGTCGGCCGGCTCTACCGGCAAATGGTTCTGGACGGCCGGGAACAAATGCTGTTGCAACGTTTCAGCCGGCTGGCGGACAACGGATGGGCAGGATTAGCGGATCAGAGGAGGTGACGGGGTATGAGGGTGTATTGACGACTGGCGCACGGTAAGGGAAAGCAAGACCGCCGACCCGGTCATAAAACCGGCCCGGCGGCCTCAAACACAAGGTCATTTCATTATAGCATTTTGTATCCGATCAACAAGGAGGATCAAGCACCATGGCATCCACCGAGCAGATTCAGAACATCATCGGCGAAGCGATCACCAATGAGGAGTTTCGCACCCGGCTGCTGGAAGACCCGGCCGCCGCTGTCCACGAGTTTGGCTACGAGTTGTCCGACGAGCAGGTGAACCAGCTGGTCAACCTGGACAAAACGGAGATTGAGGGCTTGCTGACGGACGTGGAAGAGCGTTTGTCGAAGGCGGGTAGCCCTTCGGCCGTCGTCGGCGTCTCGGTTAGCTGGCCGTAAACAAGAAACTGTCCGTCTTCAGTTCCGATCAAGTAATTGGTAACTGGTAACTGCCAATTGCCAATTGCCAATTACCAAGTGCGAGGTACACACATCATGGCATCTACTGAGCAGATTCAGAACATCATTGGCGAAGCCATCACCAACGAGGAGTTCCGCAGCCGGCTGATTGAGGACCCGGCGGCGGCCGTGCGGGAGTATGGCTATGAGTTATCGGAAGACCAGGTGAATCAACTGGTCAATCTGGATAAGGAAGAGATCGAGGGTTTACTGTCGGACGTGGAAGAGCGCCTCTCCAAAGCTGGCAGCCCCTCGGCGGTTGTCTCTGTCGGCGTTTCCTGGCCGTAGTTCCGCCCTGACCGCTGACGGAGGCGATTCTCTTCAGGTAGGGGCGTTGTGCCCGGCGCCCCTACCTACTACCATTGACCGTCCGGTGGCGCGGTCAGGAGACCGGCCACAGCCAGAACAGGAGATGGGTACACTACGCCGGCAGGGAATTGACCTGGGTTTGTTGGTGACGACGCGCTGCACGGCCGCCTGTAAGCATTGTTGCTTTGGCTGCTCGCCGCGGGGCGACCAGCTTTCGGGCGACGTGACGATGACGTTGGCCGAGGCCCGGTCGTACATCGAGCAGGCCAGCCAGTTGCCGGGCGGTATTCGTCGCCTGGGGATGTCGGGCGGTGAGCCATTTCTCCTGCGTCGCAATTTGGTGGAGATCGTGCGCTACGGCCGCGACCAGGGGGCGAAGGGTATTACCTGCAACACAGCCTGCTATTGGGCGACTAGCCTCAAAGCGACCCGTTTACGGTTAGAACCCCTGCGCGAAGCGGGCCTGGATCGCCTGGACATCAGTACAGATGACTTCCATACCGAATTTATCAGCCTGGACAACGTTCGCTATACGCTGGAAGTAGCAAAGGAGTTGGAGATCGAGGTTTCGCTGAACTCGGTGATCACGCGCCAGACAAATACGCAGGCGACCCTGGTAGGTCAGTTGGGGCTGGCGGCCGTTGGCGTGGAAGCGCACGAATGGAAGTGCCTGGCGACGGGCGCGGCCCAACAGTTTATCCCTTTGGATGACCTGTTCCTGACGGCGGGCATCCCCCAGGAGGCCTGCCCGGCGCCGAATTTTATTATCCGGCCGGAGGGCGACGCTTATTTTTGCTGCTCGCCGAGTGGCTGGACGCCAGACTTGAAGCTGGGCAATGCGAAGGAAGAGCCGTTGGCGGTTCTGTGGCGGCGTTTTCATCAGAGGCAGTTGTACCGGACGCTGATGGGTGAAGGCCCGGCCGCCTTCATTCCGGCCATTGAGAAGGCGGGGGCGGGCGGCCGTTTGCGGGCTGGCTACGTGAACACCTGCGATTTGTGCCACCACATTCTGGCTGACCCGGTGATGGTGGAAGCGGTGCGGGCCGAGGTCGGCCGGCGGGAAATCGCGCGCGTGCAGAGTGTGATGAACATTTTGCTGGAGGGAACATCGGGGACCATGGCGCACCCCATAAATGGGAATTTGGGAACTACCGGAACTGAGGGAACGAAGGGAACTCCAGTCAGTTCCTTCAGTTCCTACGAGTTCCCCTCCGAAGAGGAGATGGTTCATGCCGCTGTCTAAGGTGGAAACCATCAAGGAACGGATCGTGGCGGCCAGCCAGGCGGCCGTGCGTTTCTTGCTGGCCAACCAGGCTCTCGAAGGAAGTTGGGCCGATTACCTGCCCGGCTTCTCTAGCACGGGGTGGGTGTCGGGCTACGTCGGCCGGGCTTTGCTCGCCTTATGCCAGGCCGGGCTGGCCGGGCCGGAGGTGGACGAACCACTCCGGCGTACTTTTGGCTGGCTGCTCTCCATTCAGACCCACGACGGCGGTTGGAGTTGGAACCCGCGTGTGGTGACGGATACCGATTCGACGGCCAATTGCCTGCTCTTTTTACTGGCTTACCCGGAGACGCCGCCGGCGGTTATCGAGGCGGGCCTGGCCGCTCTCTTGCACCACCAAGACGCGGAATGGGGGGGTATCCACACCTATACGGAGGAGAACATCGCCACGGCCGTCGCCCGTTACACACCTTATTTCCCTCAATTGTCCACCCTATTTTATGGTGGCTGGTTGAGTATGACCCATTCCGTCTCTGGGGTGACGGGGACGGCCTGGCAGGCGGCCGGTTGGGAGGCCGACAGGCCGGCCGTGCAAGCCCTCCGACAATACCTGCTGGCAAACCAGAGTGACGAAGGCTATTGGCTGGCTTACTGGTGGCGCGGCTGGCTCTTTCCGACCTTTCATTGCGTGCAGGCGTTGGCCGGCTGGGGCGAGTGGGCGGCCGTGCGGCGGGCGGCGGCCTGGGTGCGGCGTAGCCAGAACGCCGACGGCGGCTGGGATGATGGTGGATTGACCCGCAGCACGCCCTTTAGCACGGCGTTGGCCGTTGGCGCGTTGCTGGAGGCCGGCGGGGGTGAGGATGAAGCGGTTATGCGAGGGCTGGAATGGTTGTTGGCGGCGCAGGAGGCGGACGGCCGCTGGGAGGTCGTGCCGAACCAGCAGGTGCCGCACGTCTTCCAGACCCGTCCCTGGCTGCCCTGCCCGACGGGATTGGCCCCAGGCGTTTTTCCTGACGTGAATGGCAATTTTACGGCGGCGACAGTATTGAATGCCCTGGCCGCTTTTTATGCTTCACC
This sequence comes from Chloroflexota bacterium, assembly GCA_040751925.1. Classification (GTDB taxonomy): domain Bacteria; phylum Chloroflexota; class Anaerolineae; order Promineifilales; family Promineifilaceae; genus JBFMFT01. Next base: position 23,693 of record JBFMFT010000007.1, on the reverse strand, counting down.
GCCAAGACGCGGAGAGCGCAGAGAGAATCCAGAGGTTGAAAGTCGAAAGTTAAAAGTTGAAAGTTAAAAGTTGAAAGTTGAAAGTTTAGAAAACCTTCAACCTTCAACCTTCAACCTTCGACCTTCAACCTTCAACCTTCAACCTTCAACCTTTAACCATCCTCCCGCGTTCTCCGCGGTTTGATTAAGAGAGTGACCAATGAAGATTAGCCTGGTGACGTGTCTGAGCGCGGATTGGCAGCAGGGGCGTGAGCCAGACCCGTATATTCCCCTGGGCTTATTGACCGTCGGGGCGGCCCTGGAACAAGTTGGCTGCCAGGTGGAAATCATTGACCAAACCCTGGCGATCAAGGAAGGGCGTTTCACCAATGACCGTTATTTCTACCAGGAGGCGGCGCGGCTGATTTACGACAGCCGGCCGGACGTGGTGGGTTTTACCACCATGTGCAACTCCTACCCGCAAACGGTGGAATTAGCCCGCTATTTCCGGCAATTGGACCACCAGACACCGATCATCTTTGGCGGGCCGCAGGCGACGGCCGTAGACGTGGAGAGTATCGAGACCTTCCCCTGGGTGGATTGGATTGTGCGCGGGGAGGCCGACGAGACTTTCCCCTGGCTTATCTCATGCCTGGGCGATGGCGGCGATTGGACAAGTATTCCTGGTCTGACTTGGCGGGAGGACGGCCGCGCTCGCCGCACATTGGACGCGCCATTGGTAGACCTGGAAAGCCTGCCCATCCCCGCCTACCACCTCTATCCGGTCCAGAATGGCTTTTTCTTGATCCCTATTGACGCCGGCCGGGGCTGCCCTTTCGAGTGTACTTTCTGCTCCACCAACCTGTTCTTCAAGCGCAAGTACCGGATGAAGAGCGCGGAGCGACTGGTAATGGAGATGCGCTATATTATCGAGCGGTACGACCACCGCGACTTTGACCTGGTGCATGATATGTTTACCGTTGACCAGCGGCGGGTACGCGAGATTTGCCAGGCAGTGAAGGCGGCCGACCTGGGCATCCGCTTCGGCTGTAGCGCAAGGGCCGATTGCGTCAACCCGGAGTTGCTGGCGGAGATGGCTTCGACGGGTTGTATGGGGATGTTCTTTGGGTTGGAGTCGGGCTCGCCCAATATGCAGCGTAAGATGAGGAAGAAGCTGGATCCGGCCGGGGTACCGGCCGTCATCCAGGCGGCTCTGGACAACAAAATAGACGTGACCACTTCCTTCATCATCTCCTTCCCCGAGGAGACGGAAGAGGAGATGTACGAAACGCTGGATATGCTGCTGAACTTCGTCTGCCTGGGGGTCGAGAAGGTGCAATGCCACCTCTTAGCCCCCCTGGTGGGCAGTCCACTCTACCACCAATATAAGGATGAACTGCTCTACGACGGCCACTGCTCGGACATTTCGACCTATTTGCTGACTAAAGAGGAAGTGGCCCTGGTGGAGAATTACCCCAAAATTTTCTCCAGCTTCTACCATTTTCCGACCTTCTTGATGGATCGGGAAAAGGCCAAAGCGGTCTCCGCTTCAGTGTACGCTTTTCCTCACCTGCTGCTGGCTTTGCGGGAGGTAGAAGGGGATTTCCACCCTATCTTTGACGGGTGGATCGCCTGGAAGGATCAATGCGCTAACAGCGCGTCGCAGGATTATTACAACAACCAATTTGGCCTGGACTTCTGCCAATACCTGCGGGATGAGATAGCCGACGGCCGCTGGCCCGACGCTCCTTATCTGCTTGACCTGGTGGAGTATACGGCCGTGAAGTATGCCATGATCAAGCATCGGGTCACGCGCAAGACCATTACCCAGAGCTTTACTTACGACGTGCGCGAGGTGGTCCGCCGTCTGCTGGCTCGCCAATCGTTGGACGACCTGCCCCCAAACCCCAACGCGCTGATGTTTACCCAAACCGAGAAGGAAATCAAGGTGGTGCGTATCTCGCCTGCCCTCCGGCGTTTGATGGGGCTTGATGTAGCGCAAGCCGCCGGCTTGCCAGCCCGCAATCGAGCCGATTACGCCACACCTGTAGAGCAAGCCGCCGGCTTGCCAGCCCGCAATCTGGCAGATTGCGCTACATCGGTGGCGATAGCAAGTGAGCAGGTGGCAGGTGGCAGGTGAAATCCAAAATCCAAAATCCAAAATGAGAGGTAGTCATGTCTAACGTCATTCAACTCAAGAAAGTCGTCAAGGAGTTCGATGGCCCGGCCGGGCGGGTGTCTATTCTGAAAGAGGTTTCCTTTCAGGCGGAGCAAGGCGAGTTTGTGGGTATCGTGGGCCCGTCGGGCAGCGGCAAGTCTACGCTGCTCAATATGATCACGGGTATTGACCGGCCGACGGCCGGCGAAGTGACGGTGTTGGGTGAGGGTATTCACCACCTGGGGGAGAACAGCCTGGCCCAATGGCGGGGGCGTCACCTGGGGATTATCTTCCAATTCTTCCAGTTATTACCCACTCTGACCGCCCTGGAAAACGTGGCTCTACCCGCTCATTTCTGCAAGGTGGGGCGCGGCCGGGCGCGGAAAGAACGGGCCATGAACTGCCTGGAGTTGGTGGGGATGGTCCAGCACGCCCACAAATTGCCCGGCGAGTTGAGCGGCGGCCAGCAGCAGCGGGTGGCGATTGCCCGCGCCCTGGTCAATGACCCGCCTCTGCTGGTGGCTGACGAGCCAACGGGCAACCTGGACTCGCAAACCAGCGCGGAGGTTTTCGGCCTGTTCCAGCGCATCGTGGCCGAGGGCAAGACGATGGTCATGGTGACGCACGACCGGGGACTGGCGGCTAAATTGCCCAGGGTGGTGGAGGTGTTGGACGGCCGCATCCTGACCAGCAACGGCCAACATCCTTCTATCTGGGCGACTGAACCGCAGTTGGCCCAGGTCAGGTGATTGGTAATTGGTAATTGGTAATTACCAATTACCAATTACCAGGAGAATTAACCATGAGCGCAACCTGGACGAAGGTGCGGCAAGACCTGTCGCGCAAGAAGACCCGTACCCTCCTCGTCGTGTTGAGTATCGCCGTCGGCGTGCTGGGGGTGAGTACCGTGCTGGGGGTGGGCGACCGGCTGGCCGCCCGCTTGCAAGATAACTACCTGGAAGCGAACCCGGCCGACCTGGTTGTTCTCACCGGTCCGGCCGCGCCGGAACTGGTGGGCGAATTGGCCCAGTTGCCCAACGTCACCGCCGCCGAAGGCGCGCTGGTCTTTAACACCCGTTGGCAGTGGGACGGCCAATGGCAGCCATTGGTCATCGAGGCCAGCCCCAACCTCGACGGCCGCCAGATTGATCAGGTGGACTTGACCGAGGGCAACCTGCCTGCTGGTGGGGAATTGCTGGTCGAACGGACAGCCCAGGATATTGTGCCGGCCGCCCTCGATCAAAGCGTGGTGGTGCAGGGGCCGCAAGGCGAGGAGACACTGGCGATTAGTGGTTTCGGCCGCAGCGCGACTCACCCACCCGCCTCTTTTAGCAAAGTGTCGGTGGCCTTCGTCAGCCTGGCCGAAGCTGAACGGTTGTTGGGGCAAGCCAAGCTGAACGTGGTGCGGCTCAAGTTGGCTGATTTGGCCCAGGCGGAAGTGACGGCCGACCAGGTGCGCGACCGATTGGCGGCCGAGAGCATCCCTGTCCTCTCGTTGACCACCCGCGACCCGAACGATTTCCCCGGCCGCGATGGGGTACAGTCTATCTTACTGCTGATGAGCCTGTTGGGGGCATTGGCTCTGGTGTTGAGCGGCTTCCTGGTCATCAATACCATTGCCACCATTCTGGCGGCCGAGATTCCCCAAATTGGCACAATGAAGGCCATCGGGGCTACGCGCTGGGCGGTCATGCGCGTCTACCTGGCCCTGGTCGAAGGCTATGGGTTGGTGGGGAGTATCCTGGGGGTGGCGTTGGGCGTGGTGGCGACCAACCTGCTGGCGGGCTACATCGCCGGCCTGACCAACGTGGACGCGCCCGGCTGGACTATTTCACCAGCGGCCGTCGTCGCCGGTCTGGTCATTGGTCTGGTAACACCTCTGCTGGCCGCCTGGTGGCCTGTCTGGCGCGGCACGCGGATTACCGTGCGCGAGGCGATTTCTAATTATGGCCTCAGCCGCCCGGCCGGCCCCCTCCAACGTTTCCTGGCCCATTGGCGGGGACTGCCCTTCACCGTGGCTTTGTCGTTTCGCAGCCTGTTCCGCAGCCAGGGGCGGACGGCTTTGACGCTGCTGACACTGGCGGCGGCCGGCGTCGCTTTCGTAGCCGTGCAGGCCACCAGCGCGTCGCTCAATCACTCGTTGGACATCTTGACCGACACTTACAACGCCGACGTGCTGGTGGAATTAGACCGGCCGGTGGCGACAGCCGATCTGCGCGGTCTGCTGACGGATTCGGCGGCGGTGGTAGAGACGTGGCTGGACGCCCCGGCCGAGGTGGCCGAGAAGGCCGTTACCCTCAATGGTGTGCCAGTGGAGACAACTCTGTATAAGAAGAATCTGGCTGACGGCCGCTGGTTTCAACCGGGCGAGACGGGCGTCATTATCCTGCAAGAGAAATTCGCCCGCGACCAACAGTTGGGCGTGGGCGACAGGGTGACAGCGCAGGTCGGCCAAGAAACACTTACCTGGGAAGTGGTCGGCATTGTCCGCGACTATAATGAGTCGGGCCTGGCTCCCCTGGCCCCCTACGAACAATTGGCGGCGACGCTGGGCTGGACAGGGCTGGCCGACGCCCTGCTCATCCAGGCCGACCAACGGGACGCGGCCAACGTCAACGCACTGGCGGCCGGCCTGGCCGACACCTTGCCCCGCCTGGGCGTCCAGGGCACCGTCAGCACGATGGACGACCTGCGCGAGCAGGCCCAGGCCGGTTTTCGGGTGATTGTCCTCTTCCTGGCCGGCATGGCCGCCCTGGTGACGATTGTCGGGGCGTTGGGGCTGGTCGGCACGTTGGCCATCAACGTCACCGAGCGGCAACGGGAAATTGGCGTCATGCGTTCGCTTGGGGCAGCCAGTTCGACGATTGTGCAGATTTTCTGGCTGGAAGGGCTGTGTTTAGGGTTATTGAGTTGGGGATTAGCGGCCGTCGTGGGCTATCCCCTCGCCCGCTTGTTCACCCAACTCTTGAGCGAGGTGCTTATCCCCCTGGAATTTTACTTGCCACCGGCCACCCTACTGACCCTGGGCCTGGGGCTATTGGTCGTCGCCAGCCTGGCTAGTGTCGGCCCGGCCGTGGCCGCCAGCCGGGCCAGGGTGAATGACATTGTGCGGTATGGGTAATGGGACACGGATGCGCGGGATTAACGGCTTCGTGAACCTTCGTGATCTTCGTGGATATTCGTAGCCGATGCTCAAAAACTCACTGACCCGCACGTTTCTGGTGACGCTGTTGCTCATCGCCATTTTGCCGTTAGGGGCGGTGGCTTACTGGCTGATTCAGGCCAGCGGCCAGGCTCTCAACGACCAGATGGAAAGCTACGTGCTGCGCCTGACGGAAGGGAAGGCCCAGGAGATTGAGTTGAAGTTAGAGCAGATCCGCTCGCACACGGTGATTGCCGCCCAGGCGGCCCAACTGGTTCTGCAACTGGAAATCACGCCGGAGACGCTGGCGGCGCGTATGACTCCTTACCAGGTGGATGATCGGGGCATCCTGGGGTTGCCGGAGGAAAGCTACCTGATGCGGCGCGACCTGTTTGGCGGGATTATCTCCAACGTCTTTGTCGGCCGCGAGGTGGAACTGACGCCGGCCCTGCAAGAGGACATCGTGACGACGGAATCCCTGGAGGTGATCTTGGGGGGTATTCAGGCGGCCGACCTGAATACGCGGCGGGTTTACGTGGTCTCGGCGGAGGGGATGATGCGGAGCTATCCCTGGGTGAGTAATGACGTGTATCCGGCCGATTGGGACCCCCGCCAGTCGGTCGCTTACCAGGCAGCCAGCCCGGCCAGCGACCCTGACCGCCAGGCCGTCTGGACGCCACCTTACCTGGACGCCGACGGCCGCAGTTGGATGGTCACAGTTTCCATTCCCGTTTACGACGCGGAGGATGGTTTTCTGGGGGTGGTCTCTCAAGACGTAGCCATTGCCTCCTTAACGCAGATCGTCCTGGACGTGGAGACGCCAGGCGACGGGGGTTATGGCTTTTTAGTAGACGACGCCGGCCAGGTGATTGCCCATCCAGACGCTTCTTTCATCGGTATGCCCCTGGTCGAAGCGGGTGGGCCGTCGCTGGCGCCTCTGGACGAGCGGATGGCGGCCGAACCGACGGGCCTGGCCCACTTCCGCGACGAAGGAGGCGATCAGACGGCCGCCTTCGCCCACGTCACCAACACCAACTGGGGACTGGCTATCGTGGTACCCCAAATAGCGGTGCTGGCTCCGGCCGCCCTCATGCGTCACCAGGCCATTGCTTTCAGCCTGGCCATGGCCGGCCTGGTGGCTGGGGTAGCCTTCGTCCTCTCCCGCCACATTACCCGCCCCCTGGGCCAACTTATGCAGGGGGTGGAGCGGATTGGTCAGGGTGATTGGTCATACCAGATTGTGTTGAAGGCAGAGAACGAAATCGGCCGGCTGGCTGAGGCGTTCAATACAATGGCCGGGCGACTGCGCGCCCGCGAGCAAAGCCTCCAGCGGCAATTGGCGGCCATGCGGATTGAAATTGACGAGGCCAGGAAGGATCACCAGGTGGGCAAAATCATTGAGACGGATTATTTTCGCTATTTGCAGCGCAGCGCCCGGCGGATGCGGGCGATGGTGAATGATGAAGGATGAAGGATGAAGGATGGGTTTTTCATCCTTCATCCTTCTGAGAGGCGCGTCTATGACTCAGATTATCGCGGTTCATTCGTTTCGCGGCGGCACAGGCAAGTCGAATATCGCCGCCAATGGCGCGGCCCTGCTGGCCCAACAGGGGGCGCGGGTGGCGGTGGTAGATACCGACGTGCAATCGCCCGGTATTCACGTTCTCTTTAATCTAGCTCAGGAGGGGCTGGGCTTCACGTTGAATGATTACCTGTGGGATCGCTGCCCAATTGAGCAGGTAGCCTACGACGTGAGCGCGCGCTTGAACGGCCGGGCCAATAGCGGCGGCCGGCTCTACCTGGCCCCAGCCAGCCTGAACCTGGGGGCCATCAGCCGCGTCTTGCAAGAGGGCTATCACGTGGAACGGCTGAACGCCGGCTTCCGCGCCCTGGCGAAGGCCTTTAACTTGGATTACTTGTTCATTGATACCCACCCTGGCTTGAACGAGGAAACCTTGCTCTCCATTGCCGTGTGCCACACGCTGCTGCTGGTTTTGCGGCCGGATCACCAGGATTACCAGGGGGTCGGCGTGACGGTAGACGTGGCCCATAAGCTGGAAGTGCCGCACACCTACCTGGCGATCAACAAGGTGGTAAGCAGCGTGGACGCCAATGCCCTGTGCGAGCAGGCGGAACGGGTCTATGGTTGCCGGGTGGCGGCCGTACTCCCTCTGGCCGAGGACGTGGCCGAGATGGGCAGCGGCGACCTCTTCTGCTTGCGCTATCCGAACCATCCTTTCTCCAGGGGCGTGGCGGCGATTGTGGATTGTATCCAAGGGTAAGGGTAGAAACCAGGTTTTGGCAAAAAACCTGGTTTCTGGGATGGTAGGGGTTATGAAGTGCTGGCAGTGCGAACGTGAAGCTGAAGGAGTATGCCGTTTTTGCGGCCGGGGCGTTTGCAAAGAAGACGCCCACTCCATGCCGTATATCGTGACGATTTACGTGGGGCATGACCAGGTACCGAAGGCGATTGCCGTGGCCGACGTGCTGTATTGTGGGGTGTGCAAACCACAGCCCTCGCCAATTGCCATGCCTACCCTTACCTAGTAGGCCAAGACATCCGATGTCTCAGGAGAAGAGACCATGACTGGCATTTTTGACTGGTTGAAAAAGGCGATAGCGGAACAGGAAGCGGCCGATTCTTTTCATCCGGCCCGCGTGAGTGAATTGCCCGATCCCTTGCGGCACGTCATGGCTCGCGTTCTTCGTCTGGGCCAGGTAGACGCTGGCGAGTTAGCCCGCGACTTGAGTCAGGGTGAGGCTGACGTAGAGGACGCCCTGCAATCCCTCGTCCACCTGGGTTTTCTGAAGCAGGTGGGCTATGAGCGGCCGTACCAATATGCGGCCGCCCTGGGGCTGCGCCGCGCCCGCCAGATGCCGGCCGGTATCTGGCAATCGCTTAATCAGGAGATTACTTCTAGTGGGACGTGAAGCGTGAAACGTGAAACATGAAGCGTCTTTTCACGTTTCACGTATCACGTATCAAATAGGTGATAGATATGCACGAATCTACCTTCTCAACAACAGTTCATTGGCGGGCCGTTGCCATTTTTACGGCTTTGGCTTTTGGCTTTGCCTGGCTGGCTTTTGGCCTGGCGGCCGTCTTCGATGGCCTCGACCCTGAGCGCAGCAATGTCTGGACGGTCGTGGCTGGCGTAGGTGTGGCCTTTGGGCCGGCCCTGGCTGCCATGGTTATGCGCTTCTTTGTAACCCGCGAAGGGCTGGCCGAGGCGGGTCTGCGCTGGCGAGTAGCCGGCCGCTATTATGGGTGGGCCATACTCTTGCCGCTGGCATGGGGGTCGGCCGGGGTACTGCTACGCCTCCTGGTCGGCGGCAACACCCTCGACGGCTTTCCCCCCGTCCAGGCTTTCGTGGGCTACCTGGTCTCCCTGCTCATTACCTGGCTCATCTTATTTGGCGAGGAGTTTGGCTGGCGCAGCTATCTCCTCCACTATTTAAGCTCGTTGGGGCGTTGGCGGGCTGTGTGGCTCTCTAGCGTAGTCTGGGCTGTCTGGCATTTGCCCTTCGTCGTTGTGCCAAGCTTTCTGATAGACGATGAGCTAGGGCCGCCCCTACTGGCGGCGGCCGGGCAGATCGTCTTCATCGTTCTATTAGGGGTGATCATTGGCTGGCTGTACCTGTCCTCCCGCAGTGTCGTGGTGGTGATGCTCCTGCACGCCGTCAGCAACACCTGGGGGGCCTTTTGGGATCCCTACCTGGCGGGGGTAAACCCGACCTACGCCCAGACGGTATGGATGTGGATTCCGCCGACGCTGGTGGTGGTGGGTTGGCTGTGGGTGAGCGGCCGGCTGCGTGAGCCGCAACCTGCGCCCCACACCTTATGGCCCGTGTCCCCAACGTCGCCCATCTGATCACCCGCCCATTTCGGCGCAAGCTGAAAGCGTGCGCTACTGTAGGGCAAACTTCCAGTTTGCCCCGCGCAAGCTGAAAGCGTGCGCTACGATTTGATGATGTTATACTGCCAACGGTCATAAACTGACATTTTCTTCACCTTGTCACCCTGTCACCTTGTCAAGTATACAATAAGGAGTACAGCATGATTATTACCACAACACCCACGATTGAAGGACGCCCCATTGTGGAATACCTGGGGGTAGTCACCGGGGAGGCTATCCTGGGGGCCAACATCCTGCGCGATTTTGTAGCCAGCTTCCGGGACATCGTGGGCGGCCGGGCCAACGTCTACGAAGAGGAGCTACGCAAAGCGCGCCACCTTGCTTTCGACGAAATGGCCGCCGCCGCTACCGCCCTCGGCGCAACGGCCATTGTGGGGGTGGATATAGATTACGAATACATCTCCTTGTCGGTCGGAATGTTGATGGTCGCCGCCAGCGGTACGGCCGTCAAGGTCTGATCGTGATGACCTTACGTTTTCTCATTGTGGATGACCACGCCCCCTCCCGCTCCATCTTGCGGGAGATGGTGGCGACGCACGATAATTGGCTGGTCGTAGGCGACGCGGACAATGGGCAGGCGGCCGTCTCCCTGGCCGCCACTCACCATCCCGACGTGATCTTGATGGACATAGCCATGCCGCACTTAAACGGCATCCAGGCTGCGCGCCAGATCAAGGCGGCCACACCTGAATCGCGCATCATCTTGTTTAGCGCGTACTCCAACCAGGGATTTCGACTGGCCAGCCAGGAAGCTGGCGCGGATTTTTTCATTCAGAAGGAAAAACTGACGGCCCAGGTTTTGCAGGAGATCGTGCCGCAAATCCTGGCCCAAAAGGAGTAAAGCCGTGGCGACTTTAGAGGAACTGATCCACCGGATGGTAACAGATAGCGAGGGCAATTGGGAACTGGAGCGGGGCAAACTCCTGGCTGCGGCCGGGGAGTTGCCAGGTGAAGAGATGGCAGCTTTGCTCTCTATCGGCCGCTTATGGGAACTGCCCGCCCAGGACCTTCTGCGCCGCCTGATTGGTTCACGCCCATTGGGTTGGCAACCAGGTGATGAGCAGTAACGAACTCGACCTGTCAGAACTCGTTTTTCGCTCCCTCCAAGCGGCCGTAGACGCCGTTCCCGCTGACGGGACTCTGCGGGAGACCGTTCAGTGGTTTGTCTCTCGTGACTGGGCCGGCAAGCAAAAAACCTGGCCTTTTGCTTCGCTGCCTCTCCTGGCCGGCCAGGCGGCTGGCGATCAGATCAACCAGGCCACTGTTGGGGTAGCGGCTGCCTGGAATCTATTCCACCTGGCGGCGCACATCCTGGACGATGTGGAGGATGGGGATGTTCTCAATGGCCCGGCCGGGCCACTAGCCGCGCCGGAAGCAATCAACGTAGCGACCACCCTGATCTTCTTGGCTCAATACACCTTTGAGAGCCAGGCAGAAGGGGCGGCCGGACAATTGCGGCCACCACTATACCAGATGCTCCTGCAAATGTGCGCCGGCCAGCACCGCGACCTAACGGGGCCGGCGGCCGACCTGGAGACGTACTGGCAGATCGTCCAATGTAAGAGCGGCCATTTCTTTGGTTGGGCCTGTGAAGCGGGAGCCATTCTGGCCGGCGGCGACGCGGTTCAGGTCGAGCGCAGCCGGGCCTATGGCTACCATCTAGGGGTTTTGCTGCAAATCTCCGACGACCTGGAAGGTTTTATTGCCGCCGGTGAAAGGAGCGACCTGGCGGCCGCTAAATATACCCTGCCCACCCTCTATGCCCTATCTGTTCTCTCCCCTGGACAGCCGGCCCTTCTGCCAGTATTATTAGCGGAGGCGGGCCAGAATAGGACGGCCGAAGACGCGGCCCGGGCGGAGATTGTGCGCCTGGGCGGATTGCATTACGCGCTGGTACAGGCCGAGATTTACCGGTGGCAGGCGGCAGCGGCCGTGAGCGCCTTGCCAGACAGCCCGGCCCGGCAGCAGTTGTTGGCCTTGTTGGAGACGGCCTTTCCCATACAATAGTTTGACGTAACTATTCAGGCTCTCTGAAGAAACCAGGTTTTTTTGTTGCCAACGATCACGCTCTGCCAGGGAAAAACCTGGTTTCTTGCTGAATAGTCACGGTTTGACTGGAGTTCTATGGCTGTGACCAGTTGGGGGGAGCGACGGCGGTTGCTGCGCCTGGGGGTGTTACTCGCCAGCCTGGCCCTCCTGGCCTTCGTCGTGGAGGCGGCCGTCTTGCTCGTCCGCCTGCCTTATAGTGGCCTCTCCTTCTCCTGGGGTCTGGGCGGCGTAGACGAGGTGGCGGCCGGCAGTCCCGCTATGATGGCCGGCTTGCGCCCTGGTGACGTGATCGTGGCGATTAACGGTCGTCCCCGTCTGCAAGCGGCGGCCGACTACCCCAGCCAAAGCGGGGCCGATAGTGTTACCCTAGAAATTGAGCGGGACGGGCGGCCGCTCCCAACCATTGTACTGAGGCCCATCGCCCCCCTCGGTCTGGTGCTGGTCAAGCGGCTGATACCCGTCGTGGTGGCTTTGGGTTTTGCCCTGTACAGCTTCTACGTCTGGGCGCACAAACCGTATGACCTGACGGTGATTCTTTACCTGGCCTTTAGCCAATTGGGGGCGGCCGTCTTGACCTTTGGCGCGTTATCGGCCGTCAACGTCAGTTGGGCCGCCTGGGGTTTCGTGCTGACCTTGAGCCTGCTTTCGCCGGTTCTCGTCCACTTTCACCTGCGCTTTGCCTGGCCGCGACCGGGCGGCCGTTGGCCGGCCGGCCTGTTAGCCCTCTACCTCGTCGCCCTCTTGCTAATTGGCTGGCGATTGATTTACCTGTGGCTGCCCATCCGCCTGGCCGGCTTCGCCCTACTGTACAACCTCATTCTAGGCTACTTCGCCCTGGCCTCCTTCCTTTCCCTGGCGATCCTGGCCTACGCCTACGCCATCTCCTCGCCGTCGAAACGCAACCACATTCGCCTGGTGGTGAGCGGTACCTTCCTGGCCTTCTTGCCCCTGGTGGCTCTGGCGATTTTGCCCTCCATCCTGTCTAACCAGAACGTCGTCGCCTATGAATTGACTTTCCCGTTTCTGTTGTCTATTCCCCTGGCCTATGGTTTGGCTGTCCGCCGCCACGACGTGTTGCAAATTGAGCGGGTGGTCAACCGGGGGGTCATTCGCCTGACGCTCTTTTTCGTCCTGGGCGTGTTGGCCTTCATCCTGATGACCTCCCTGGCCCGCCTGTGGCCGGGGGCCTGGACGCAGGGGCCGCTGCCCTGGGCGGTGGTGGCTTTGTTGCTGGCGGCCGTCTTTACCCCCCTGCTCGACCGGTTGCAGGCGGCGGCCGACTGGCTCATCTACGGCGGCTGGTATAACTACCGGTCGGTCATTAGCGAGATGAGCCAGGCTCTAGGTGGAACGCTGGATGCCGATGAATTGGCCCGCTTGTTGGTGCATAGGCTGGCCGGCTTGCTGCACGTGAAGGGAGCGGCGTTGTTCCTGGCCGGTGACGAAGGGGGACTGGCGTTGGTGCAGGCCAAGGGGTTGGCCCCACTTCCGGCCGGCTCCTTGCCCGCCGGCAACCTTTCGGCCCACTTGTTGCGGGTGGCTCAACCCCAACCGGCGGCCGATCTCTGCGCGGCCCGGCTGGCTGGCGACCTCTCCCTGGAAGAGCAGGGTTGGCTGGCCCATCCGCCGGTGCAATTGTGGGTGCCTCTGGTGCGGCACGAGAAGCTGCCGGGGCTTCTCTTACTAGGGGCAAAGTCGGATGGCGAGCCATTTGACGCGGAGGATGAACGGCTGCTGAATACGCTGGCCCTGGAAGCGGCCATCACCGCCGAAAACGTCCAGTTGGTGCGCGCACTCTCCCAACGAGCGGCCGAAATCAAGCTGCTCTATTCTCAACTGTTGGACAGCCGGGAGGAGGAGCGCAAACGGCTGGCCCGCGAATTGCACGACCAGGTGATTCAAGACCTGATTAACTTGCACTATTATCTCGACCCCAACGCTCCCCGCGCCCTTTCGCTGCACAAGGAAAATCTGCAACCGCTACGCGCCCACGTCCAGTCGGTCATTGACACACTGCGCGCCGTCTGTACGGAGTTGAGACCGGCCGCTCTGGATGACCTGAGTCTCTCGCTGGCTATGCAGGGGTATCTCGAAGAGGTGGCGGGCCAGGATGGCCTGGCGATCAGCCTACGGGTGGTCGGAGACGCGGGTGGGGCCACGGAGGAGCTGCCAGAGGAGGTTCGGGTTTGCCTGTACCGCGTCTTACAGGAGGCGATTAGCAACGTGCGCCGCCACGCCCAGGCCCGGCAGGTCCAGGTTGAATTGAGGATTGACCCTGACCAGGTTGGCCTGAGTGTGCAAGATGACGGCCGGGGCTTCCACTGCCCGGCCAATCTAGGGGTCTTGACTCGTGAGGGCCATTTTGGTCTGGCCGGGATACAGGAGCGGCTGCGGTTGGTGGGGGGGGCTTTCCAGGTGGAATCGGCCGCCGGCCGGGGTACCACCCTGCGCGCCCACGTTCCTCTGGTCTAATCCCCTTCCGAGACCAGGCCGGTGTGGATGGCCCGCAAGACGGCTTCTACCCGCGTTTCCACCCCCAATTTCAGAAAGATGTTGCGAATGTAGTTTTTCACCGTCTGCTCGGTGACGTGCAGGGTTTCGGCAATCTGGTTGTTGCGGTAGCCCTGGGCCATCAGGCGCAAAACCTCGACCTCCCGTTTGGTCAGTTCTTCGGCCGGCTCTTCGGGCGGCTGTTCGGCCGATTTCACTAATACGTCCATCACTCGCGCCGATAGCCAACGGCGCCCCTGGGCCACCGAGCGGATGCCCAGGATGAGGGTTTCCTGGGGGTCGTCTTTGAGGATGTAACCGGCCGCGCCAGCTTTGAGCAGCCCGACGATGTATTCGCGGCGGGCGTAGGCCGATAGCACCAGGATTCGCACGGCGGGATAGAGCGTTCGCAAGCGTTGGGCGGTGGGCAAAACGCGGTGGCCGGGCATGTGGGCGTCGAGGAGGAGGACGTGCGGCCGCAGGCGGCCGATGGTCTCCACCAGGGTGGTGGCGTCGGCCACTTCGCCCACCACTTCCAGGTCAGCTTCTCTGGCCAGGAAGGAGACCAGGGCGGCGCGTACTACGTGGTGGTCTTCGGCGATAACGACCTGAATTTTGTCCACGTTCAGTTAAGCAAGGCGAACTCTGTCAGACTACTTGCCCGGACTCACACGTGTTTCTCTGCGGGCTTGCTGGATTTCTGCTTCAATTTTGCTTGGGCTGAGGCGATTGGCACCAGTTGCGACGGCCGCCCGGCGCATCCGCCAGACAGCCCTTTTTGCCCGCAGACGGCGCAACAAAATCCGTATTGTTTGGTTGATTCTACCCATGGCGATTATACTGTTGGGGAGCCTCCAGGAATCCTTGAGCAGTATCTCTTAGAATTTTCTGGCGTTCCCGGCTGAGGTGCGAATAGTTAGAGAAAATATACCACAGGTTTTCTCGACTGTCGTCATCAGGCAACTGATTGTAGAGGTCAGCCAACTTGCGCGCCAAAATCCAGTATTGCTCCTCAAACTCTGGGCGTGCTTTTGACCAATGATTTAGAGCGAAACCAACTATAATTCCTGCCAACGCTCCAACCAACGATCCGAAACAAGCGACTTGCCAATCGCTACCCGCTATCATCACTATTCCTCCTCCTCATAAACTCCCGTTGTCTTACCTAGGTGCGTTGCACTTTCCGAAGTGCGACGCATCTCTGGATAGCGCTACTTTTCAGACGGATCTCTACAAATCGGCCGTCATATATAACCCATCCATCTCAAAGTCGTGGCGGGCGTAGTAGTGGCGGGTGCCGATGGCGCTGATAACGGCCAGCCGGCCGAAACCGGCCGCTCGCGCCATCTCTTTCGCCTGCTCAATGAGGCCCGTCCCCAGCCCCACGTGCTGCGCTTCCCCCTGGCTCTCTTCCCCAATAGGTACGGCCGGGCCATAGACGTGTACCTCGCGGATCATCGCCTGCCCGGCCAGTTCAGGCAAGGGAGGTTCGACCTGGGGCAAGGGGAAGGAGAGGCGCAGGAAGCCGGCCAGGCGGCCGTCCGCCGTCTCGTAGCTCAGAAAACGTTCCGTCGTGGCGTCCGTTTCATAGGTGTCCACAACCAGGCGCAGCGTAGAAGGGTCTACCACCTGTCGCTGCACCTCCCGGCAGCGAATACAGCGACAGTGTAAGCCGCGCTCTCGCATTCGATCCTGGGCCAGTTGGCGCAGGTTGGCTTTGGTCATGCCGGCAACGACGTGGGTGGTCGGAATGTCGCGCACCACCCGATTGATCCGCACGTAGGGAGGAACCTGGGTTTTGCAGGCCACCAGCACTTCAATCACTTCGTCTTCGGTGTACGGCCGGTACTCTCCCCGTTGCCAGTATTCATACAACTCAGCGTTCTCCACCAACATACAAGGGTAGATTTTTAGTTCGTCAGGGCGGATGGCCGGGTCGCTCCACAGGCGGCCGAAATCCTCCACGTCACTTTCTGGAGTCGCTCCTAGCAAATTGGGCATCCAGTGGGCGTGAATCTTGAAACCAGCCAGGCGCAGGAGACGAATGGCCCGCCGGCTGGCCTCTACGTCGTGGCCGCGCTGGTTCAGGGCCAGGATGCGGTCGTCCAGGCTTTGCAGGCCGATTTGCACTTTGGTCACGCCCAGGTAGCGCAGCCAGCGTAGTTCATCTATGTCCACGTGGTCCGGCCGCGTCTCGATGACCAGGCCCACGTTGCGGCAACGGCAGGCGGCGTTTAGTTCTTGCGCCTCCACCAACGTTTGCGCCTCTACCCCATTCATAGCGTCCAGGCAGCGTTTGACGAACCACTCCTGGTAATCGCGCCGGTAGCTCGACCAGGTGCCACCCAGGATGAGCAATTCCAGCTTGTCGGCCGGGTGGCCGATGTTCTCCAACGCCCGGATGCGGGAGAGGGTCTGCTCATAGGGGTCGAAGGCGTGGCGTTCGGCCCGCCGCGCTCCTGGCTCGTCGTGCAGATAGCTCTTGGGCATCCGCACGTCAGTGGGGCAGAAGATACAGCGGCCGGGGCAGGGGTAGGGCTTAGTCAGGACGGTGACGACGGTGACGCCGGCCTGGCTGCGGGTGGGCTTCATTTGCAGGCTGGTGCGCGCTTCCGGCCGGAAGGCCAGCCACCCCCTCTGGCACAGCGTTTCGTAGACCTGGATGAGTTGATCTTTCGCCAGCCAGGGCAGCCCCCGCCGCGCGTAGTGGGCCATCACTTGGCGGTAGGTGTCGCCACTGAGCGGCCGGTGGGCCAAGAGTTCCTCCACCAACTGGACGAACAACAGCTCGCGGCCGTCCACCAAGACAGCCTGGTGGTTCTCGCGCCACCGTGCGTCCTTAACAGGGTCAAGGATAATTGAACTCATGTGGCTGAACGAAGCACACAGTACGTGTAGTCTGAATAGGCCCAGGCTAACATCAGATCACCGGACAGAACACGCACAGGTGTTGTTTCTACGGCCGGGTCGAGTAAATAAGCCTCTTCCGCCTCCAGACCAACTAACACGACCGTGTGAGGCGTATCAATTTGCCAATAGGGAAGCTCACCTGTGCGTATAAAGAGAATGCAGGGAATACCTTGCTTGATCCACGTCTCGAGTTCTGCTAGAGAGCCGGTGCGATAAACTACCTCAAAACCCCGTTGGCTCATTTTCTGAACACGACTGGCCGGTGTGCCAATCGCTGTTGTATCTAGCCAGCGGGCAATGTCAGCCTGAAGTAGCGGCTGCTGCCAATAAGCAGCGACCATTGCTACGCACGCTGGCAAGCACCAGGCAGGTTCAACCTGTTGCAGGTGAGGAACGTTGAGCCAGGATATTGCCATGCTTCGCTATTTCATCGAGCAACTGTTGGGTGAATAATATCTCCCCAGTTTGAACGTCCACGTCCACCACTCCTACCTGCCCAAGAGGGCCAGTAGTTGGTAAAGCCAGCCACACGGGTACTCGCCACAAGAGGCGGCGTCCGACCACCAGGCCCGGCCGTTCCCCATAGAGTAGGTTACCCACCTGATCTAACAAGAGTTTACTGACTTTGCGCTGGGCTGTATAGTCAGTAACATTTATCTGGGCCGTCAGGCTAAAGGCAATTTTGACCTCGGTCTGGGCAGGTAAAGCCATTTCCGCTAATTCTACGTCCATTTGCTCACCTTACTACTGATCGTCCATTTAGCCTGAGCTCGGTCAGGCTGTCTCCAACTTATACTCATACACAGGGGCTAAGAGGGTCCTCGTTGGTACTCTTTTGTCTGCGAGGACCCGGTCAATGGATTTTGCCACTTCAGGCAAGATGTACCTCTCGCCGCACTGGACACAGACACCGGCGGGAACGTCTTCAAACACATAAAGCTGCCCATGCCAGCGGATTTCGCGGGCTGTTAGCTGCTCCTCCACGATTCCGCCACAATAGAAACAATCACCGTATTTGCCCATCATATCTCCGTCGGCGCTCAATTGCGAGTATAAGGGTCACGCCACTTTGGCATTGTTGGAACGAAGAGAAATAACGTAGGTTTTCTCTACTGGTCTCATCCTGGATAAACGAAAGCGTCAGACTCATCAACCAACCTCACCCACTACTTCTACCATAGCCCGCAAGGTCTCCACGTTGAAGACGGTCAGGTTGAGGGTGGTGATGGGGCTGTTCAGCCAGAGGGAGAGCCGCTCCTTGATGCGGGCGCGGGGGCCGACCAGAGCTACTTCGTCAATCAGCCCGGCCGGTACCTTCATCATCGCCTCCCCCTGCCGGCCGGACAAATAAAGCTCCTGGATTTCAGCCGCCGCCGCTTCGTAACCGTAACGGCCGGCCAGGTCGTTGTAGAAGTTCTTACCCTTCGCCCCCATCCCGCCGATGTAGAGGGCCAGCATCGGCCGCAGCATATTGTAAGCCATCTCCAGGTTGTCTTCCATAACGACGGAGACGGTGGGAGCAACGTCGAAGCTGGTTTTGTTCGCTTTGACAAAACCAGCTTCGACGTGCGGCCGGTACACCTCGTCGTAGCGTTGGGGAGAGAAGAAGATGGGCAGCCAGCCGTCGGCGATTTCGGCCGCCAGTTCCACGTTCTTCGGCCCAATCGCCGCCAGGTAGATGGGAATGTCCGGCTGGGCTTGCAAGGTACTCTTGAGGGGCTTGCCCAGGCCGGTGGCGTCAGGGCCATTGTAGGGAATCTGATAGAGCTGGCCCTGGTAACTCAGCCGCTCCTTGCGCTGGAAGATCGTCCGCACAATCTCCACGTACTCGCGGGTGCGAGCCAGCGGCCGGGCATAGCTGGCCCCGTGCCACCCCTCGACCACTTGCGGCCCCGACAACCCCAGGCCCAACAGGAATCGGCCGCCCGATAGTTGATTCATCGTCATGGCCGTCATCGCCGTATTAGCTGGCGTGCGGCCGGACATCTGCATAATGGCTGTGCCAAGCCTGACTTTCTTCGTGAGCGCGCCCAGCCAGGCCAGGGGGGAAACGGCGTCCGAGCCGTATGCCTCGGCCGTCCACACCGCGTACACCCCCAGGCGATCCGCCTCCTGCACCAGTTCAACGGGTAGTTCGATTTTACCGGCCGCGTAGCCGAGCATCAATCCTAGTCTCATATCGCCTCCTAAACGATAGAACGATTCGTTCTGTCAGGGATTGTACGGCAGGGTTGGCAAAAGCTCAAACTGGTTTTTGCAGTCGGTGACTGTCGCCCCGTAGCAATGAAAAAACGCCTGGCTGAAACAGCCAGGCGTTTGAACTGTGCCCTCACGGGGATTCGAACCCCGGTTTTGGCCTTGAAAGGGCCACGTCCTGGTCCCCTAGACGATGAGGGCCATATTACTAAATGGTAACTATTCAGCAAGAAACCAGGTTTTTCCCTGGCAGAGCGTGATTGTTGGCAACAAAAAAACCGGGTTTCTTCAGAGAGCCTGAATAGTTACACTAAATGGTCATTGATAGTTTGTAACGGCGAGATTCTATCACGCGACCACCGGCCGGTCAAATAGGGACATCCACCTCATCTACTACGCCGACGATGACGGCGCGGACGGGGGCCACCCCGCGGCCGAGAACCTGGCGCGCTCCGTTGCCTTCGTCAATGACCAACACCAGGTCGCCCGGCCCCGCCTGGGCTACGTCTACGCAAATATCGTAGGTATAGTCACTCGTCCCGGCCGCCCGGCCGTCACTCACCGGCCGCCCATCCAGCCCCAACTTATCTACCAGCAGGAGTTTGCGGCCGTGAAAGGCCTCATCCTTAATCGTAGCGACGACAGTGCCAACAACGCGGCCGATGTACATGATTAGCCCATTCAGACATCGGATGTTTCCGAAACATCCGATGTCTTGTTCATGTCTCTACCTCATCCACGATCCCCACAATCGCGTGGTCTACCGGCACAAACTTGATAGGCAGGGCCTGGGCCGCTTCGCGGCTGCCCACGATAAAGACCAGTTCACCAGGACCGGCCTGGGCTGTGCCGTCGGCCGCCACCACCGGCTCACCCACCGGCCGCTGCTGCCGGCTGAGGGGCTGGACAATCAGAAACTTAATCCCTTCTAGCCCCGTGTATTTGCGGGTGGCGACGACTGTGCCAATGACACGAGCGAGTTGCATGATGGGTAAAGAGTGAAACGTGATTAGGTCGGTTGCCAGCCGAAGTGGTCGCCAAAACGAACGGCCGCCTGCACATTCTGGCGCATTTCGTCGTGCAATTGAGAGATGATGACCTGGCGATGCAGTTGGCCGCCGACTTTACGAAGGGCTATTTCGACGGCCGCTTCCACGTCAGCCACCAACCCACCAAACAGAGCCAGCCCCTTACCACCCAGGCCATCGCCCAGGCGCAGTTGCAGCAGGTTGACGGCCGCTCCCTTCAGGCCAGCGTCGGCCGCCAGAATAGCCGCCGCCACCGTGCGCGTCTCCACCACGCCGAGAGCTTCAGCCAGGCCCATTTCCCGGTCGCCGCCCAGGGCCGTCACCACGCCAGGGTGAACGTTGGGCAAGTAAACCAGGTCGAGCAGAGTGGATTGGCCTACTTCGCGGCCGGCCTTCACCGCCTCCTCCACTGGAGCCACCTCACCCACCACCAACACCAGGTAATGGCCCGGCTGAATCGTGCCACTCTGAATGCGCTCGACCGGGGCGCGCTTGATCATCGCGTCACCCGCCTCAATGCCAGTGGCAATGCTACTAAATTCGAGAAGGGCCAGGGCGGGCGAGGTCATAGGGCAGGTAGGCAATGAGCAATGAACAATGAACAATGAACAATTGTTCATTGTTCATTGTTCATTTACAAGTTCTCCGCAAGGCGGCCGAGGTCAGTTGGTAGCGGGGATTCGGCCGCCGTCAGGCTGAGGGGAACCCCTTGCGCCAGGGCGCGGGTCTGGTTGGCGTCGTAGCCAACGGACACGTCTACCCGTCCGTTGAGAGCCCGTTCAACCGTCGCCAGTGGCAGCGGCTCATTGGCAAAGCAGTGGTTCAGCACAATCAGATGGCGCGCGCTGGCCGCCCCTTTCGCCACTGCCCGGCCGCTTTGGACCACGTTTTGCACGGAGATAACCTCTGGCGCAACCACCTGTATCACCACGTCGGAAGCAGCCAGAGCGGCCTGGGCGGCCGGGTTGAGAACAGGCGGCAGGTCAACCAGAACGAACCCAAAGCTATCTTTGAGCAGTTTGAGGAGGGTCGTCACCAGGTCGGCCGCCGGCCGGTCCGGTGGGTGTAGCCCAGCCGGGGCCGCCAGCAACCGCAGGCCTGATGGGTGAGAAACGAGAGCCTTTTCCACCGTCGCCCAGTCCAGGCTGGCGGCGGCCGGTAAATCGGCCCAGTTTGGCCGCGTCGCCAGCCGCAAGTGGAGAGCCGCTTGTCCGCCATTGGTGGATAAGTCTACCAGGCACACCTCAGCCTGGCGTTGGCGGCGCAGGAGGCCGGCTAGATTCACAGCTAGCGTCGTGCGGCCGGCGCCGCCGCGAAAGCCAACCAGGCTAACGATTTGACCCACCCTCGACGCGGCGGGCTTCTCGACGAGCAAACGGCCGACCCGTTCCAATAGCTCCTGGGATGTGACCGGCTTACTCATGTAGTCAGTGGCCCCGCTCTTGAGAGCGGCCGTTCTATCCACCTCCTGCGAGCGGGCGGTCAAAATCAGCACCGGCAAATCGGCCAGCTCCGGCGTCGCCCGAATCTGGCGGCAAAGGTCATGGCCGCTCACGCCGGGCATCATCACGTCCAGAACCACTATGTCCGGCCGGCTGTCCTTCAGCGATTTCATCGCTTGCGCCGGTTGGCTAATCAGCGTGGGCTGGTGGCCGCCCCGCTCCAACATCATCCCCACCATCCGCAGGAGAACGTCGTCGTCGTCAATAACGGTTATCTTTGCCAATGTACTAATTGGTGATTGGTAATTGGTAATTGGCAATTGCCAATTACCAATTACCAATAACTCAAACGTCAGCGAAGCACAGGATACCGATCCGGTCTTTATGTACCAGGATCAAATCGCCGCTATAAGAGATGTCGGGATAGAGCGAGGCCGAGGCTTTGGCGACGAAAATGGGCAGGAAACGGCCGATGGCCTGCACAATCACGTCGCGTGGCTTAGGCTTACCCTCGTAGAGAATCTCGCCGCGAATCTCGAAGGACGGCACGGTGAGGAAGACAGGTACCGGCCGGCCGCGCAAGAAGACCGAACGCACGTGTTGGGTACTGGTGGGAATGCCATCGCGCCGGTTCTGCAAGACGATAAAGTTGATATTCTCCTTGCGGAAGGCCACCTGGGTATAGCTCGCCACAATGTCGCCCGGATCCTGAATGCGCGAAATGTAGGCGTCCTGCAACTCCAAAAAATCCGACGCCGGATTGCCCAACTCACTATGAATACCGCCGGCCCCAATCACCGCCGTCCCCGTGACCCGGTAGGCGTCGGTAAAGAGGTCTATGCTGACCTTATTGCGTACAACCGGAGGAGTCGCCATAGCTGCCAACTCGTAACGCAATCCGCTGGATTGCGAGTATGGGCAATCCAGCCGATTGCCCTACACAATGCGAAAAGAATCCACCAACGTACAACGGCGCAGCCGGCTAAAGCTGCGCGGATTGGTCAATCCCTCACCCGTCGGGCTGGCAATGGTAAAAGAACAGAAGCCTTCACCGCCATGGCCCAGCCCGGCCAGGTTCGGCCCATTCTTGACGAAAATGCTGCAATTGATCTCGCGGGCCATCCGGCTCAGGTTGTCCAGGTTCTTGGAGTGCATCACGGCCGTATGGCGGAAGCCATGCTCGGCCTCCACCGCCAGGTCAATCCCTTCGTCAGCGTTGGTGACGCGCACGACGGGCATAATGGGCATCATCTGTTCAGACCAGACGGCCGGGTGGTCGGCCGGCACTTCGGCCACGATCTGGCGCACCTCCGGCCCGGCCGAAATGCCAATCTCCTTCAGCAGCACACTAGCGTTCTTGCCAATGAACGCCTTATTCATGTCGGCATACATGCGCGGCCCGCGATCCTTGACGATAACCGCTTTCCACAGCCGCTCGAATTGCCAGGAGTTGAGCTTGACCGCTCCGTTTTGGGTCATCACCTGAATCAACTCATCGCAGATGGCGGCGACGGCGAAGGTCTCTTTCTCGGTGGTGCAGACAATGTTGTTGTCGAAAGAACCGCCAATCACCACGTCGCGGCCGGCCTGGGCCAGATCCGCCGTCTCGTCCACCACCACCGGCGGGTTGCCAGGGCCGGCGCAAATAGCCCGCTTGCCACTGCTCATCGCCGCCTTCACCACCGGCGCGCCACCCGTCACCACTAGCAAGCGAATCCCCTTGTGCTGCATGAGAGCCTGGGCCGACTCGATGGTCGGGTCGGCTACACAGGTGAGCAGATTGGCCGGGCCGCCGGCCTTCTGGATGGCCTCATTAAGTACCCGGACAGTGTGATTAGACGCGCCTTTGGCGCTGGGGTGGGCATTGAAGACGACGGCGTTGCCGGCCGAAACCATGGCAATCGCGTTGCAGATAGGAGTGCTGGTCGGGTTGGTGCTGGGAGTCAACGCCCCAATCACCCCATAAGGGGCGTATTCGACGATGGTCAGCCCGCCATCGCCGCTCCAGGCCTCTGTTTTCAGGAAATCGGGGCCGCCGGTTTTGTCGGCGTTGAGAATGTTCTTGAGAACTTTGTCCTCGACGCGCCCCATGCCCGTTTCGTTGACAGCCATCTCGGCCAGGACGGTGGCGTATTCACGGCCAGCCTGCCGCATGTGCGAGACCATATCCTGGCGGATGGTCAGGGGCATGGCGTTGAGTTGGCGGAAGGCGACCTCGGCCGCCGCCACCGCCTCATCTAAGGTGGCGAAAACCCCATCGGCCGATTTTGGATTTTGGATTTTGGATTTTGGATTGGGTTCGTAACCGGAGACGGCCGGAGGAGGGCTGCTATCACCTTTGGCGATAGGCCCTAGCTCGCGCATCACCCGCTCGATGATCGC
>JBFMFT010000069.1:0-15649 GCA_040751925.1 Chloroflexota bacterium | reverse complement strand
CGGCCGGAAGGAAGAGGAGGATCGGCCGTTCGCTGAGGTGGGAGTGGATGCCACTGACGTAGACCATGTTCGGCCCTGGCACCAGGGCCACGCCATCCAATCCATGCGACAGGATTTGTCGTGTTAATCTCTCTAGCCTCTGCTGGTTCATTTACGAATCCTTGTAACTACTCAGCCAGAAACCAGGTTTTTCTCTGGATAACCATCGTGATTTCCCGCAAAAAACCTGGTTTCTACAGAGAGCCTGAGCAGTTACGAATCCTTTACTCGAAGATTAGCTTGAGTTGACTCGACCACCTCGTCCAATTCAATAAGCTGGATGCCCGGCCGCACGGCCGCGCCGGCCGCACAATTGATCCGCCGGACAATGCCCTCGTAAGGGGACTGTATCGGCAGAATCATCTTCATAGACTCTAGCAGGATCAGCTTGTCGCCGGCCGCCACCCGGTCGCCCTCTTTGACCAATACTTCGGAGACGACGGCCGGGATGCTGGCGGTTAGCGCACTGTTGTCGGGAGTGGGAGCGGCCGGCGCCGAAGCCGGTTTGTCTGGCAGTCGTTGGTAGGCCACCAGGCTGCCGTTTACCCAGAGTTGGCGGTGTTGATCGTTGAGGAAGCCGGCCGCCCGCAGCCGGCGGCGAAAGATGAAGGAATCTGGTCCCGGCCGGTCGTATTCCAGAACAAAGTGCGCCCCGTCGGTATGCAGCACACGGGCCTCGGTGGTGAAGCCCCGCCAGGTCACCCGCAAGGAATCTCCTTGTCGTATGACCTCTAGCTCTTCTTCCAGATCAGCCACCTGAACCTTGAACTTCATTTTCGGCGAACTTTCAACGTAAAACCTTCTACTCCCTCAACAACAATCTGTTCCTCGGCCGCCAGCGGCTCACCGGCCGTCGCCCGCCACAACTCGCCCATGACCAGGACGGTGCCTTCGTAGGTCACGTTTTCAACTTGACCAATTGCTGCTGGCGCCGCCAGGGGTTGGCGCACCCTACCCACCTGACCCACCAACGCTTCCTGGCCGGTAATGGGCGGCCGTTTCTGGGCGCGCACGGCCATCGTCACAATGAAAACGAAGAAGGCGGCCGTACTCAAGCTAATGGCGACTGCGCTGGGGATAGACAGCCGGGCAAATTCGGGGGTCCCTGGTGAGTTAAACAAAACCAGTAAGCCGACCAATAAGGTCAATGCGCCGGCGGTCGCCAGTGCCCCGTGGGTGGGGGCTTTGACCTCTAACAAGAAAAGGACGAAGGCTACCGCCACCAACCCCAGGCCAAACCAGTTGGCCGGCAATTGGCCCAGACCGTAGAGGGCCAAGCCCAGGCTGAGGACGCCAATGAAGCCGGCCACCCAACCGCCGGGGCTGGACAGTTCAATCAGAATGGCCGGGGCGGCAATCGCCAGCAACACACTGATCAGCAAGGGATTGGATAGGGAATGTAAGACCCGCTCGACCACGGTCATCGCCAACGAGGTCTGGCTGACCCCGGCCGTCTGCAACCGCCGCTCCTGTCCATTGACCTCGACAGTCAATCCGTCTAACTGGTGGAGCAACTCATCCACGTCCTCGGCCACCACGTCAATCAGGCCAGCTTCCAGGGCTTCGGCCGAATTGACCGCTTTGGCCTCCTCGATCATGGCTTCGGCCAGAGCCACCGCCTCCTGGCCGCGCCGTTCAGCCAGGCCGCGCACGGTGGCCTTCATGTCCTCGACGACTTTTCGGTAGAGGGTTTCCTCGATGTCCGCGCCGCTCCCCTCCACTGGCGAAGCGGCCCCGATCACCGTCTCGGGGGCCATACCGGCGGCGTGGGCGGCCAGGGTGATGACGCTGCCGGCCGAAGCCGCCTGCGCTCCCCGCGGGCCGACGAAGACGATGATGGGGGTGTCGGCCGCGCGGAACAGCTTGACGATTTCTAACGTCGTCTCCAACTGGCCACCGGGGGTGTCCAGAATGATGACGACGGCCGTAGCCCCAGACCGCTCGGCCTTCTGAATACCCCGCTCAAAGTAGGCAGCCATCGCCGGCGTCACCGGCCCGGTTGCTTCCAGAACGACAACCGCCTGATTTTGGGCGTAAACCAACCCGGCCAGCCAGAGTGACCCTAGCCAGATAGCCAGCCATAGCGTCTTCCGCATGGCTACCAATTGTACATCAGGTTACTGTTTCAGGGGTAAGGCAACAAAGAATTGGCTGCCTTTTTCTAACTGACTCCTCACCCAGATACGACCCTGGTGCAGCTCAACCAATTCTTTGGCAATGGATAGGCCCAGGCCAATGCCCTCGTGGTGGCGGCGCAGGTGTGGCTCGACCTGGTAGAAGCGGCCGAAAATCCGCTCCCATTCGTCTTTGGCGATGCCGACGCCCGTGTCGCGGACGATCAGCCAGGCTTCCGCGCCGTGTCTCTCGACGCCTACGTCTATCCGGCCGCCTTCGGGGGTGAATTTGATGGCGTTGTTGACCAGGTTGTGCAGCACCACCTCCATCATGCCCCGGTCGGCCATAACAGCTAGAGGCGCAGGCGGCAGATGAAATCGAATCGTTTGCTGTTTGGCTTCGGCCGTCGTGTCGCGGGCAGCCATCCATTCCCGCACCAACGTAACCAGGTCTACCTCCGACAGACTCAATTGGGCCTGGCCGGCGTCCACGTAACGCAAGTTGAGCATTCCCTGGATCAAGTCGCGCAGCCGCACGGCCGCTTCCATAACACTGTTTAATTGTGCAGCCAACTGTGGCGCAGCTCCGTCGCGCAGGAAGGAGACGTAGCCCAGAATAATCGAGAGTGGCGTGCGTAGCTCGTGCGAGGCGATGGCAATAAAGTCGCTCTTCAGCCGATCTAGTTCACTTAATTGCTTGTTGGCGCTGCGTAACTGCTCGATGAGCCGCGCCTTTTCGACGGCCACGCCGGCCAGGTCGGCCAGAATGACCAGAGTCTCCACGTCCAACTGGTCAAACCGGCCGCCGCGCTTGTTGATAGCTTCCAGAACGCCCACCGGCCGGTCTACGTCGTGCATGGGGACGCCCAGGATAGAGCCGGTGCGAAATTTGATCGTCTGGGCCACGTCGGGATTCCATCGCTCATCTTTGGTCACGTCGTCCACAATCAATGGGCTATCCGAACGCAAGACGGACCCCGCGATGCTGTTGTCGAGAGGCACGATCAATCCGGCAATGCCTGGCGCAGTCCCGCCCGAAGTAGCCCGGAAGTGCAACTGGCGCGTATGGGGGTCCAGAAGCAAAATGGAGGCGGCCTCGGCGTTGGTCAGGGCGGCCGCCTCGTTAATAATCACTTTCAGCAGGTCGTCCAAGTCAATGGTCGAATTGAGAATACGACTGGTCTCCACCAGGCGCGCCAGGCGGGTCGTGTCGAGTTGGGGCATTGTCAGGTGGCTGATCACATCTGGTATAATACGGTATGGTCTGCTTGATTACCAATGGGAAGTAAGTCCTTTATCAGACCTGACAGGTTTCGGAAACCTGTCAGGTCTGGGCTTTGCATGGCCGAAAGTTTGAGTCTTTACCTCCACATCCCGTTCTGCCGCCATCGCTGCTCGTACTGCGATTTCAACACCTATACCACGTTGGGGGCGTTGCAGGACGAGTATACGGCCGCTCTGTGCCAGGAGATTCGACAAGTGGCCGGGGACGAGCGACGGCCGGCCCACACGGTTTTTTTCGGCGGCGGCACTCCCTCCTTACTGTCTATCGCCAATTTGCGTCAGATACTCTGGTGTCTGAACGAGAACTTTGACCTGGCGACGAACACCGAAATAACCCTGGAAGCTAACCCTGGCACGGTTGACTCGGCTTACCTGGCGGCTTTGCGCGATCTGGGAGTGAATCGCCTGAGTTTTGGCGCGCAGAGCGCGGTTGCCAGTGAGTTGGCCCTGTTGGAGCGAGAGCATGACTTCGCCGCCGTCGTCGAAGCGGTGGCGATGAGCCGGGCGGCCGGTTTCGACAACCTCAACCTGGATTTCATCTACGGCGTGCCGGGGCAAACGCTGGACTCCTGGCGATACAGCCTGGAAACAGCCCTAGCCCTCCAGATGGAACATTTGAGTCTTTACTGTCTGACGATTGAACCCGGCACACCCATGCAGAGATGGCTGCGAGACGGCCGCATCAGCCTACCCGACCCCGACCTGGCGGCCGACCAGTACGAGTTGGCTTGTGCATTATTGGGTAGTCAGGCCGCCTATACCCATTACGAAATTTCCAACTGGGCCAGGCCCGGCCGCCAATGTGAACACAATCTCACCTACTGGCGCAACAGGGAATATCTGGGACTGGGGGCGGGGGCGCACGGTCACGCGGCCGGCTACCGTTACCAGGTGGTGCGCCAGCCGCGTGTTTACATCCGGCGGCTGCAAAACGGTGTGACAGGGCAGTATCCCTGGTCGGCGGCCGTGGCGGAGAAACACGCCGTTGATCAGGGCGAGGCTATGTCCGACACGGTCATTACCCAGCTTCGCCTCCTGCAAGAGGGGTTGGATTTGGCGGCTTTTAGCGGCCGCTTTGGTCAGACCCTCCACGACGCTTATGGCCCTACAGTTTCTCAACTGGTGGAATGGGGATTGCTACACGAAAAGGAGGGATGGCTTCTGCTGACTCGCCGGGGCTATTTCTTGAGTAATCAGGTGTTTTATCGCTTTATGAGCGCGTAGGTAATCGCGAATGACGCGAATAGGCGCATGGCGCGAATGATTTGTGGCTCGGCCGGATTGGATGAAATGGCTTCAACAAACGTCACGGCCGTTATTATGGCCGGCGGGAAAAGCAGCCGGATGGGGATGGACAAATCGTTCGTCCTGGTTCACGGCCGGCCGATGATCGAACACATCATCGAGCGGGTCACGGGCCTGGGCGATGAACTGATTATCATCACCAACCAAGCAGAACGATATGCGTACCTGGGACTGCCCCTTTTTAGTGACATAAGGCCGGGTCAAGGCCCGTTGGGTGGCCTTTATACAGCTCTTCATTACGCCCGCTCCTCACACGTGCTGGTGGTGGCTTGCGATATGCCCTGGCTAAACCGGCCGCTCCTGGAGTTTATGCTGTCTTTGCGCGAATCGGCCGAAGCCATTGTGCCGCGTTGGGAGAAGCACCCCGAACCCCTACACGCCGTCTACAGCCAGACCTGCCGCGAGGCGATCCAGCGCAACCTGGCCGCCGGGCAGCTAAAAGTTGCCAACTTTTACGACCAGGTCAAGGTGCGCTATCTGGATCGAGAGACGATTACCCGCTTTGACCCCCTGGGCCGTTCCTTTGCCAACGTCAACACGCCCGAAGAGTTGGCGGCTGCTACCCTCTCCCCTAACCCCTCTCCCTGACAGGGAGAGGGGAACAGAGGATTACAGTTGAGCAGCGCGGAGGGTGTTCTGCATGAGCATGGCAATCGTCATCGGCCCGACGCCACCCGGCACCGGGGTAATGGCCCCGGCCACCTCAACGGCCGACTCGAAATGCACGTCCCCGACCAGCCGGTAGCCGCGTTTGGCGGTAGGATCCGCTTTCTGGTTGATACCCACGTCAATCACGGCCGCCCCCGGCTTGAGCATCTCGCCAGTGATCATCTCGGCCCGGCCGATGGCCGCAATCACCACGTCGGCCCGCTGCACGTGGTCGGCCAGGTTACGGGTGCGGCTGTGGCAGATAGTCACCGTGGCGTCTTCCTTTTGCAGGAGCATGGCCGTCGGCAGGCCGACGATGTTGGAGCGGCCGACCACTACCGCCTCCGCCCCCCGCAGGGGGGTGCCACTTTCTTTTAGCAAGACGATCACCCCATAAGGGGTGCAGGGAATGAAAAGGGGATCGCGGCCCTTCATCGCCAGGCGGCCGATATTGACCGGGTGAAAGCCATCCACGTCCTTCTTCAGGTCAACCTTGTTTAGAACAGCTTCTTCGTCCAGGTGGCTGGGCAAAGGTAACTGCACCAGGATGCCGTGTACGGCCGGGTCGGCGTTGAGCGAAGTGATCAACTCCTCCACCTCCGCTTGCGTGGAGGCGGCCGGCAGTTCGTGACCAATTGAGCGGATACCCAGTTCTTGACAGGTCTTTTGCTTCATGCGAACGTAAGTCGCCGAAGCTGGATTATCGCCAATCAGAACAGTCGCCAGACCAGGGACAAAGCCGCGTTCCGCCTGCATGGCGGAGACGGCCGTTTTCACCCTGGCCTGGATGTCGGCGGCAATGCGCTTGCCGTCAATAATCGTTGCGGTCATAGTTCAGGAATAGCTGCACCGCTGAGACGCGGAGGCCGCCGAGAAGATTCAGGTAGAGACTCCGCGCTCTCTGCGCCTCGGCGGTGAGAAGCAGAGGTTACTTGGGTAGAATCTCGGTACCCATGAATTTGTCCAACCAGATGGCGATAGCCAGGGCGAAGGACAAGGCGGTAAAGAGAAAGTAGGGGATGCCTTCCAGGGTTAGACCAAATTCGGCCGGGGTTGTCCCCAGCAGTAGGGTAATCACGAAGGTCAGGGTTGTACCGGCGACCAGGGAGATTACCGCCAACATCAAACGCTTAACCAGCATATCAAAGTTCCTCCTTTGCATCATGTTCTTGGTCTGGGTGTAGAATTTCGCGCACGTGCCGGGTCAGGCTTTCTGGCGTGATAGGCTTCGTCAGATACTTGGTCGCCCCCACCTGTAAGCCTTTGCTGATCGTTTCCACGTCCGTCTTGGCACTGAGCATGACAACGGGCAGGTCGGCCGTGCGGCCGTCCTGACGGATCGCTTCGCAGACGGCAAAGCCATCCATTTCTGGCATCATCACGTCCAGCAATATCAGGTCGGGGGGGCTGCGCCGGACGATGGTCAGGGCATCCATCCCGTTTTCCGCTTCCAAGACTTCGTAACCAGCGCGAACCAGCATGAGGCGCAACAGCGTCCGTGCCATAGGCTCGTCGTCTACGATCAATACCAACTGGCTCAACTCTTCTCCATAAGTTGCGTTCACTTCTTGAATCGAAGCCACCCTAATTGTAATCTATTCCGTCTTTCTCGCAATTTTCCGTAACTGTTCATCGCAGGCGCAGGGAACGCGGGAGGATGGTTCAAAGTTGAAGGTTGAAAGTTAAAGGTTTTCTGAGCTTTCAACTTTCAACTTTTAACCGCCGGATTCTCTCCGCGCCGTCAGCGCCTCGGCGGTGCGCGTCGGCCGGCCGGATAACCAACCGGTCTTCGGCGTCATACGAGTAATGCAAAAAGAGCGGTGGGGCGGCCGCCGGCCGTTCCAGGATGCGCGGCAATAGCCAGGGCAAATCCTCTACTAAAGGAAGCTGGTCAACAGCCTCGGCCGCCACCCATTGCAACTCCCCTTCGGCCGAGTCCCTCGTCTCGCGTTGCTCGCTCCAGCCAGTGAAGACAAACATCAGAATACCCGTTTTGGTGTCATTCGCGTCCACGTTGACGACGGCCACCAGGCGCAAGGCCACTCCGTCTAGCCCTGTCTCTTCCCATAGTTCCCGATGAGCGGCCGTCAGGGGGTCTTCACCTCGTTCGACGTGTCCGCCCACCCCATTGTAGCAATTGGCCCATATACGCTTGCTGGGCGACCCTTTCAGGAGCAACACGTCCCCGCCATTGCGAAGGAATAGCAGCACACGGGGAATGGCCTGATAACGGTCTCGGCCGGCCTGGATACCCTGGTCTGTGTGACCCATCTCTGGACAATCAGGTAACTGGTAATTGGTAATTACCAATTACCAATTACCTCGGCAAATGCGGCAAGGTCATTTCCAATCCCTCATAAGAAAGAATGGTCTGCGGAAAAACCTTGCGGGCTTCGATTAGCCGCACCTCCATCTCATCGTCGCTGGCGTCGGGTGCGTAATGAAAAAGGGCCAATTGCTTGACCTGAGCCTGGTCAGCCACCTGGGTCGCTTCTTGCCAACTGCTGTGGCCCCAGGTTGGGTAGGTCTCCGCTTCCTCTGGGGTGAACTGGGCATCGTGGACGAGCAGATCAGCCCCGCGTGCCAGTTCAATCACCTGGGGATTCAGTTGACCAGGCCGATGGGCGCAATCCGTACAATAAGTCAAAATAGCTCCATTGTTCTCAATCCGAAAGCCTAGACAACCGCCCGGATGCCACAACTCAGCGACCCTGATGACCGTCTCATTGCCCACAACAACTGACTCGCCGCCTTTTATTTCCTTCACTAGCAAATCGGCTAATAGTTGTTTGTAGCCAAAGGGTAGGTAGGGTTCGACGATCTGCCCGGCTAAAATTTGCTCCAACCGGCGGCCGATTCGCTGCTGCCCCAACACCACGAAGCGGTTATGGCGAGTCAAGTTAGGGGCAAAGAAAGGAAAACCCTGAATGTGATCCCAATGGGTGTGGCTGATGAGCATCGTGCCAACGACGCGGCCGGAATACGCTTTCTGTAGCGCTTTACCCAGGTTGCGAATTCCTGTGCCAGCGTCGAGGATGATGACCTGATCATCTGAGGTCAAAATGTCCAGGCAGGCCGTATTGCCACCCAGCCGCAGCGTACCGGCCCCCGGCGTGGGAATCGTGCCACGTACACCCCAGAATCGGATACGCACTTATACCTTGACGCGGGCTTGCAGGAGGCGATGGACGCTCTCGACCAGTTCTTGCGGGCTAAAAGGTTTGGTGATGTAATCATCCACCCTGGCGATGTGCAGACCCAGCACTTTATCAATGTTCTGAGCTTTGGCCGTAACCACAATGACCGGAATATCCCGCAGCTCCTCAGACGCCTTCATCTTTTGGTAAACTTCCCAACCATCCATTTCCGGCATCATCAGGTCTAGCAGAACCAAGTCCGGCCGCACCATCGAAATCCTCTCAATCCCTTCCTGACCACCAATTGCGCCAATGACCTGAACCTGGTGACGAGACAAAATCAAGCGGATCAACTCGATCATCTCAGGTTCGTCTTCTACACAGACAAGTTTGCGAACGTTTTCGTCAACCATGATGGTCTCATGCCCCGCTTGGCTCACCTATGCGACAGTCGGCCAGGCGGAACAACATGCCCTGGACTATCTACACCAAAGCTTATCACAAGCCGGGGTAGTTGTCTACAAACTGTACACACGATCAGTGAACCTGACTATAGGACTTATGTCCAACAATCGTAGGTCACGCTTGTCACTTCACCAGAGGCGGCCAAGTTGAAAACGTGACCTACCATATCCGTGTCAATAGTTTTTCAAGGCGACTTGAGTCCAAGCCTTCGTGGGTCGGCCGTTTTATTGTATAATGGGCTTTATGGTCGCCGGTCAAATCCACGATTCGGTGGTCAGCAGATTGAAAGACCTCGGTGTAGAAGTGCTTCCGCCAACCTTTGGAGAAGACGAGGGAAGTGATTGAACGGAGGTAAGGTATGCAGGTAGCTGTGCAGACGAGACCGACTCCCCGCCGACGGCCGCCCGCGCAGGGACGTTGGACTTACGCCGATTATGCCCGCCTGCCCAATAACGGGATGCGTTACGAAGTGATCAGGGGAGAGTTATATATGTCACCTGCTCCAAGCCCTATACATCAGAGAATCAGCTTGATTCTGGCCGTGGAGCTTTTCACGTTCGTGGAAGCGCACAAGTTAGGGCGTGTCTATACGTCTCCAATAGATGTGAACCTCTTGAGTTTAGCTAATCCTGTGCAACCGGATGTGCTTTTCATTTCCCGAAAACGGTTAAGTATTATCAAGAGGAAATTCATTGAGGGCGCGCCTGACTTGATTATGGAAGTGCTTTCACCAGGTAATCCAGAGCATGACCGGCGTACCAAGCTGCAACTTTACGCTGAGGCTGGGGTGCGGGAGTATTGGATTGTTGACCCCGAGGAGTGCGCGATTGATATTTATGTGCTGCGCGGTCAGGCTTACGCGCTTCTCGGCCGCTATGGGGCAGGGGAACAAACGCAGTCGGAAGTGCTGCCAGAGTTTGCGGTAAACGTAGACGAGATTTGCCAGCCTTGATAGAATGAGCGCACCGCTGAGACGCAGAGGGCGCGGAGGTATTTGCCCTGTGCTTTGCGGCGGACAAAATTTCTCGTAAAGAGGTTTACATGACTACTGCTCGAAATTACTTTGGCGCGCGCGCCTTGTTACCAGGCGGCCGCTATCACTATTATCGCCTGCGCCAACTCCAGGAAGAGGGGATCGCCCACGTTGAGCGGCTGCCTTTTTCGATCAAAGTCCTGCTCGAAGCCCTACTGCGTACCTGTGATGGTTTCGAGGTCAATCCCGAAGACGTGGTGGCCCTGGCCCAATGGCAGGCCAAGAAGCCGGCCGCTCGCGAAATCCCTTTCAAGCCCGGCCGCGTCGTTCTGCAAGACTTTACCGGCGTGCCGGCCGTCGTAGACTTGGCGGCCCTGCGCTCGGCGATGGCCCGGCTGGGCGGCGACCCTAAGAAAATCAACCCCATCGTACCGGTTGACCTGGTGATTGACCATTCGGTGCAGGTAGACGCCTTTGGCTCGGCCGCCGCCCTTTTTATCAACGCCGACATGGAGTTCCAGCGCAACCGCGAACGGTATGAGTTCCTCAAGTGGGGCCAACGGGCCTTTCAGAATTTTCGCGTGGTACCGCCAGCGACCGGCATTGTCCACCAGGTCAACCTGGAATATCTGGCCCAGGTGGTGATGACTAAATCCGAAGGGGATGGGCCAGTGGCCTTCCCTGATAGCCTGGTGGGGACAGACTCCCATACGACCATGATCAACGGCCTGGGCGTGGTGGGCTGGGGGGTGGGTGGCATCGAGGCCGAAGCGGTGATGCTGGGCCAGCCTATTTACATGCTCATGCCGGAAGTGGTTGGCTTTAAGCTGACCGGCCGCCTGCCGGAAGGAGCGACGGCTACTGACCTGGTCCTGGTTGTGACCCAGATGTTGCGCCAGAAGGGCGTCGTCGGCCGCTTCGTTGAGTTCTACGGGCCGGGGATTAGCCAGATGAGCCTGCCCGACCGGGCGACGATTGCCAATATGGCCCCCGAGTATGGGGCGACCATCGGCTTCTTCCCGGTTGACCGCGAATCGCTAGATTACTTGCGGCGCACCGGCCGTCCGGCCAGTTTGGTTGAGCTGGTGGAGTATTACACAAAGGAACAGGGATTGTTCCGCACCGACGAACTGCCCGATCCGGAGTTTACCGACACGCTGGAGTTGGACTTGAGTACGGTAGAACCCAGCCTGGCTGGTCCCAAACGGCCGCAAGACCGCGTGCCGTTATCCCGGATGAAAGCGGCCTTTCTATCCAGCCTGACCGCCCCCATCAAGGAACGAGGTTACGCGCTGGACGAAGCGGCTTTGGGCCGCAAGGCGGCCGTGCGTGACGACGGCCGCGTGTCCGAAATCGGCCATGGGGCGGTGGTCATCGCTGCTATTACCAGTTGCACCAACACCTCCAATCCCAGCGTCATGGTCGGGGCCGGGCTGTTAGCCAAGAAAGCGGTGGAGAAGGGGTTGGCCGTCAAGCCTTACGTCAAGACCAGCATGGCCCCTGGCTCGCGGGTGGTCAACGACTATTTGCAGGCGGCCGGCCTGCTGCCGTACTTAGAACAGCTAGGTTTCCACATTGTCGGCTATGGTTGCACCACCTGTATTGGTAACTCTGGCCCGTTACCAGAGCCAGTGGCGAAAGCGGTAGATGAGAATGGGCTGGTGGTGGCGGCCGTCTTAAGCGGCAACCGCAACTTCGAGGGTCGCGTCCATCCGCAGGTCAAGGCTAACTACCTGGCTTCACCGCCCCTGGTGGTGGCCTACGCCCTGGCCGGCCGCACCGACCTCGACCTGGCGACCGAACCATTGGGTATCGGCCGGGATGGGCAGCCGGTCTATCTCCAGGACATCTGGCCCAGCAACCGGGAAGTCCAGGACATTCTGGCCCATGCCCTGGCCCCGTCCATGTTTGTTGAGCAGTACAGCCGGGCCAGCACGGGCAACGAGACCTGGAACGCTATCGCCAGTGTGGAAAGTGAACTCTATAACTGGGACGCCGACTCCACCTACATCCAGGAACCCCCCTTCTTCCTCAACCTGACGCCAGAGCCGGCGGCCATTGGCGACGTCGAAAAGGCGCGGGTGCTGGTGAAGGTGGGGGATTCGGTGACGACGGATCACATTTCTCCGGCCGGCTCGATAGCCAGCAGCAGCCCGGCCGGCAAGTACCTGGTCGAGAAAGGCATTGCCCCCCGCGACTTCAACTCTTATGGCTCGCGGCGCGGCAACGACCGGGTGATGACCAGGGGAACATTCGCTAACATCCGCCTGCGGAATGAAATGGCTCCCGGCACCGAGGGCGGCTGGACGACCTATCTGCCTACCGGCGAGGTCACGTCCATCTATGACGCTTCGCTCCGGTATGAGGAAGATGGTACGCCGCTGGTTGTATTGGCCGGTAAAGAATATGGCACGGGTAGTTCCCGCGACTGGGCGGCTAAGGGCGTTTTGCTGTTGGGCGTCCGTATGGTTATTGCCGAGAGCTACGAACGTATCCACCGGAGCAATCTGGTGGGGATGGGCGTTTTGCCTTTGCAGTTCAAGCCCGGCCAGACGGCCGCCAGCTTGGGCCTCGACGGTAATGAGAGCTATTCCACGGTTGGCTTGAACGATGACTTGCAGCCAGGCCAGGATGTGACGGTGCGAGCGGTGAAGGCCGACGGCCGTCTCATCACCTTCCAGACCACCTGCCGCATTGACACGCCGGTTGAAGTTGTCTACTATAAAAACGGTGGCATTCTGCAAACTGTCCTCCGCAACTTTATGAAACAGTAGCGGCGGGGATTGGGGGATTAGGGGATTATTTGTCCCTCTGATTCCGTTCGATTACGCCAATGGAAAGGTTCGATCATGTACTCCCCGGTAGCGCCCTTTGAGACCAGGCTGATCACAGGTGAGGAGCTTTTGCAAATGGGTGACATTGGCCCTTGCGAGTTGGTGGAAGGGAGGATTGTGCCTATGAGTCCGCCAGGTGAAGAACACGGTACGATAGAGTTTACCCTGGGAGGCGAACTAAGGAATTTTGTGCGACAGCATAAGCTCGGCCGGGTGATGGGGGGGGAGGTTGGTATTTATATCTATCGTGACCCAGATACCGTGCGCGGGGCCGACGTGGTTTTCATTGCCAAAGAGCGAATGGACAAACGACCCGGCAAAGGCTACCTGGAAGTGGCCCCGGATCTGGTTGTGGAAATCATTTCGCCTAACGACCTATGGAGTGAGGTCAATGAAAAGATAGAGGAGTATTTCACGATTGGCGTGGAGCGGGTATGGGTTGGTGATCCGAAGACCCACACTGTGCGGGTTTACCGCACCCCCACTGACGTGGAGCGATTGAACGAGAAAGATGTGCTGTATGGTGAAGGGGTACTGGTGGGGTTTGCCTTGCCAGTGGCCGAGATATTCGCTGACTAAAGAAAGGTTCGTATGAAAGGTTCTTTGTAATGTAACGGCATTAGAATTGGTATGGAATGGCGTAAAGCTGCTATAATCGCGGCTGCTTGTGACCAGGCGACTCTGCCGGCGTCTATGCTTTCGTAACCACCCGTCCATAAGTTCCACAAGTTCCCTCTGTTCCCAGAGAACGCAAAGGAACTCAAACAACTTCCCATAACTTGTCAAGGATAGAATGAAGATAAACGTATTACCCCTCGAGAACGGCCGCCGCCCCCTGTCAGGCGACGAATTGGGCTTTGGCACTCACTTTACCAATCGTATGTTCAGCCAACGCTACACAGTAGAGCATGGCTGGCACGAGGCGACGATTGGGCCGTATAAACCCATTTCGCTGGACCCGGCCGCCGCCGTTTTCCATTACGCTCAGGAGATATTCGAGGGGACGAAGGCTTACCGGCGGCCGGACGGTCACATCAATCTGTTTCGGCCGTGGGAGAACATGGCTCGTTTTAGTGAGTCGGCTCGCCGGATGTCTATGCCGGTGGTGGATGAGGAAGAACACCTGGCGGCCGTGGCCCAATTGATCGAGTTGGAAAACGCCTGGGTGCCCAGTTCGCCGGGGGCATCGCTGTATATCCGGCCGGTGATGATTGCCACCGAAGCAGCTCTGGGCGTTCATGCCAGCCGTGAATACCTCCACTTTGTCATCCTGTCGCCAGTCGGAGCCTACTTTCGGAGTGGCTTCAACCCGATCAACGTCTGGATCACCCATAAATATAAGCGAGCGGTCAAGGGGGGAACGGGCGAGATTAAGACCGGCGGCAACTACGCGGCCAGCCTATTGGTCAGTGAACAGGCCAAGCAGAGAGGTTATTCCCAGGTGCTGTGGCTGGATGCCATTCACGGCCGCTACGTGGAGGAAGTAGGGGCGATGAATATCGCCTTCGTTTACGATGGCAAACACATCGTCACCCCCCCGCTGACCGGCAGCATTTTGCCCGGCGTGACCCGTGACTCGGTTATCACCCTGGGGCGGGAATTGGGCTACCAGGTGAGTGAGGAGTTGATTGACGTGGATGAGATGTTAGCCGACATTCAATCCGGCCGCTTGACCGAAGTCTTTGGTTGCGGCACGGCCGCCGTCATTGCTCCGGTCGGCAAATTCGGCTATCAGGGGCGGGATTACGTCATCAACGATTACCAGGTCGGCCCCGTTTCGCGTCGCTTATACCAGGAGTTGACGGATATACAGTACGGCCGCATCCACGACCCCTTTGGCTGGACGTACACGATAGAAGTGCCGGAGGCTTGACGGCCGGCGGCCGAACAGGTTGTTTAGAGGGCGTGGTAAGAAACCACGCCCTTTTTTGTTTGTGCCAATTCACACCAGGCTTCACCGGCCACGGTAAAGTTGATAGTTTCTGATGGGGTTACACAGCGATACTTGGGTAATAAGATCATGCGTCATGCGTAATCCCTTATGCAATACGCATGACGGATTATGGAGAACCTATGCGCCAAGTAGCTATTTTAGGCGTCGGGCAGACGCCGGTACGGGAACATTGGGGAACGTCGTTGCGGGAATTGGCCGTGATGGCCGGCCGGGCCGCCCTGGCCGACGCCGGATTGGGACGGGTGGAGGCCATTTACGTGGGCAACATGACCAGCGGCCGCCTCAACCAACAGCGTCACCTGGGGGCATTAGTGGCCGACTACCTGGGCCAGTGGGGAGTGGAGGCGGTAAAACTAGAAGCGGCCTGTGGCTCGGCCGGTTCCGCTATGCGCCAGGGGTTCATTGCCGTCGCCAGTGGCGAAGTCGAGACCGTCCTGGTGGTGGGTGTGGAGAAGATGACCGAAACCTCGTCCGAGGAGACGGCCGCTGCTTTGGCTGGGGCGGCCGACGCCGAGTATGAGGCTATGCAGGGGGTTACTTTCGTGGGCCTGAATGCCCTGGTCATGCGCCGCTATATGCACGAGTACGGCTACCAGCACGGCGATTTTGCCCCCTTCGCTATCAATGCCCACGCCAACGCCGCCCAAAACCCCAACGCCCTGTTCCGCGAACCCATCAGCCAGAAAACTTACGAGAACGGCCGGGTGGTAGCTGACCCCATTACCCTCTACGACGCCTCGCCGGTTGGCGACGGAGCGGCCGCTCTCGTTCTCGTGCCGGCCGAAAAAGCTCCCCAGGCGGTGCGGGTCATTGGCTCGGCCGTCGCCACCGACACGGTAGCCCTGCACGACCGCCACGATTTGCTGTGGCTTTCGGCGGCCGAAAAATCGGCTTAT
>JBFMFT010000068.1:0-15673 GCA_040751925.1 Chloroflexota bacterium | reverse complement strand
AGGATCATTGTCCAAGTAAATAAGCCAGGACGTTGGCTAATTCCTCCGGCGTCATCAGCGTCGAGAAGGTGCCGGGCATGGAACTGGGGCTGGTGCAGGGGCCGGTCGGGCATTGGGGAGCCAGCGCCAGGTTCGGCGACAGGATAGATTCGTAGACGTACTGGGCGGCCGACTTGCCCTCCACGCGGGTCGCCCCATCGGTGGCTATACTGCCCAGGTGGGGGCCGACGGCGTTGCTGCCGGGGGTGGCCGGGTCGCCGTGGCAACCTACGCAGCCGAATTTGGTTGTGTAGAGGTCTTTACCAGCCTCCGCAACCCCGGCCGGCAGTTCGGCTACATCTTCCGGCCAGCCTTCCACCGGCCATTGAGGAGCCGTGACGACAGGCTGGGCGCACAGGGTGTCACTCTCCCAGTTGAGAATGAAATTGGTTACGTCCTCGACTTCATTCTGGGCCATAGGGCCGCCAAACTCTTGCGACCAGGTAGGCATGAGTGTACCGGGGCGGCCGGCGGCCACGGTCGTGTAGATCAGGTTGCGTTTGCTGCCGCTCCACTGCAAATCCAGTTTGCGTTGAGATGGGTCGCCACAGAGGAGGGCGGCCGAGTTGAGGGGGCGGCCGACGCAGGCAATGGGGTTATTGCTGGCGTCTACACAGCTTTCGGCTTTGCCATCCGCGCCGTGACAGGTGGCGCAGTTGCCGGCAAAGATGGCCGCGCCGTTTTCAATGGAGCGGCCGGCCAGGGCCTCGGTAAATTCGGCCAGGCGGGCCGGCTCGCGCAGGGTGGCAAAACCCAGGATAATCATCGTCAGCATGAAGGCGACGGTGCCAATGGCGACTTTTACTTGCATGGATACCTATCCTTGAATAATGGACAATGAACAATGAACAATGAACAATGAACAATGAACAATGAACAATGGCCTTGTGTATTGACAATTGTTCATTGACAATTGTTCATTGACAATTGTTCATTGTTCATTGTCTTAGCAGTTCTTGTTGACGAACCGGCACTCTTCCTCGTAGTTGGAGTTGGCGTGGCGGTAGGCGGGGCGGTTGAAATTGGTCAAGAAGACGTCGGGGTTCTGGGGATCACGCACCTCAAAATGCAGGGTTAGCTTGACCAGATTCTCCTGCGCCTGTTCGATGATCAACTGGGCTACCGGGTCGGGCATAGCGGAGTCAGTGAAATGATTTCGGTATTGAATCGTTTCGTTTGCCAGCGTTTCTACCTGACATTCCCGCCAGCGTGAATCGCCGGTGAGGGTGCAGCTTTGCTGGTACATGGCGTGCTGAAACTCTTCCAGGGCGCGGGTCAGGTGGGGGCTGCCTGGTATCACCTGTCCAGGTAGATACGTGCCCGGCTTCAATTCCTCGTAAGGCACACCCAGCAGCACACTAGGTCCTTCCTGGGGCAGAATGTCCTGGGCCACTTCCTGTTCGGCCGAGCTTTCCACTCGATACTCCGGCGTCCCCATCCAGTTAGAGATGAACATGAAGGCGGCGAACAGCATACAAACGGTAAGACCTACCCGCCGGTCGGCGTAGCGGCGGCTTTTGCCTACTTCCAGGTAGGGCATGATGAAAAAGAGCGTGGCTAACCCTGGCAAGAAGACGAGGGTGACAAATTCCTTCGGGGCCAGTTTCAGCCAGCCTTGCGACCACTGCAAGTACCAGGGGGCGACCACGTGGAGGGGCGTGACCAGGGGATTGGCCTGGTGTTCCAGGGGAGCATCCCAGAACCAGAGGGAGGCCGCCACCAGAAACAGGGTGGTCAGGGCGGTCCACATCGTTTCACTGGTAAATAAATCCGGGGTGAAATAGGTGCGTTCGTCTTTGGGGACGCGCTTGGCGGTGTCCTCGCCAATAGACTCGCGGCCGGGGGGCAAGCTGTGGCCGTGCAGAACGACTTTGTAGTAGTGGACGAAGAAGAAGATGCCTAATAAGAGGGGCAGGAATAGGACGTGCAGCAGGTACCAGCGTAAGAGGCCGCCCGCGCCCATGGTGGGCGCGCCGCGCACGATCAGGTTCAAGTTCTTGCCGATGATGTCTACCGGCGGGAAGGCTTCGGCCGCGCTCACCGCCACCGTCACCGCCCAGAAGGAGAGTTGGTCCCAGGGCAGCAAGTAACCACTAAAGCTCAAGACCAGGGTCAGGCAGAGGAGAATCATGCCCGTTACCCAGGTGAACTGGCGCGGCTGTTTATAACTGCCGGTCAGAAATGTCCTGAGCATGTGCAGAGCGACGAACAGCACCATCGCCTCCGCCCCCACGCGGTGGAGATTCCGCACCAACTGGCCCAGGGGGACGTTGGTCAGAATGTTCCACATATCGGAGTAGGCGGTGCCCGGCCGGGGGGTGTAGAAAATCATCAGGAAGATGCCGGTCAGGGTTTCCCACACGAACATGAAGGTAGACAACCAGCCCAGGCGGAAGGTGGGGTAGATGTGGGTGACTTCGGTGTGATAAAAGCTGGGGCGGATGTGGAACCAGAAGCCGTCGGCGTGCGGCCGCAGGCGGGGGTTGGGGCGGCGCGGTTCGTCGCCGCGCAGGGCGGCGCGAATGTCGTTGATGTTCATACCGGCCGTCAGCCGCTCCACTGCTTCGTCGGTCTTGACGACGAGGGCGCGCTTGAGGCCCATTTCTTGTACTTGCTCGATGAATGTAGCCATATCTCCTCTCCTAGAGAACTGCTCGCCAAGAAACTCGGTTTCTTTATCCAGAAGCCAGAAACCGAGTTTCTAAATCGCTTTACGGGCAGTTCCCCACAAATTCACACAGTAGTGTCTCGGCTGGCCCTTGCTTCTTAGCCCCTGTGTCAATCCGCAGGAGAGCGGTGCCGGCCGGCAGCTTGAGGGGGGTGTAGAAATTGTCTACCAATTCAGAGCGGGCCAGTTCATTTTCGTTGGCGTCCAGAGCAATGATCAGGAAGCGATCCAGGGTGCGGGGGGCAGGCGACTCCACGCGGCGGCCGTCCAGCCGGTACTTGGAGCCGTGGCAGGGGCACTGAAAACGGTCGTTGGCCGGCACCCAGTCGTAAATGCAGCCCAGGTGGGTACAAACTTTGTAGATGGCAGCTACGCCGGCAATTGGCTCGGCTTCGTCGCTGGCCTGGTACATTCGCTCCTGCCCCTGGGGGTTGGCGGTGTCCAGGTTGACCAGCCAGAAACGGCCGTCGGGGAAGTTAGCTGGGGGAGCGTTTACTTCGGGTAGTTTGTCAATGGGATAGGTGAACGTGCCGCCAAATTGCCCTTCCCGGAAGCGTGGAATGAGGAACCAGACCAACAAACCTGTAAATTGGGCGGAAAAGAGGGCGATAGAAGCCCCCCAAATATAGTAGAGAAATTCACGTCTTGTAATGCCGTCGGCGGGCGCCGCTGCAACTGCCATAAACCAATCCTCCTAACAATGAACAATGGACAATGAACAATGAACAATGGGCCTTGTTCATTGTTCATTGTCCATTTTTTACATCGTGCCTTTTGTCACAATCGCCAGATTATAGCAAGGGTGCGGGGGGGTAGCAAATTGTTAGGGTAAGAGTAACTCATGGCTACTCTTACCCACAGTGGGCGCTGAGGGACTCGAACCCCCGACTTCTTCGGTGTAAACGAAGCGCTCTAACCAACTGAGCTAAGCGCCCACGCCTGACAGATGGGGATTATAGCGGCCGGTGGGCAAAGTGGCAATGTACGTGAAACGTGAATACGTCCACGCATCGCGTTTCACGAAAAGGGGACAGGCACGATGAGCAGGAAGAAGAGGAGGATGGACAGCCAGCCGAGGATTTTGCGCCAGCCGCCGAGGTTAGAAACGTCGTTGAGGGGGGCCGGGTGGCGCAGGCCGCTCAACAAAATGAAGAAGGCCCAGATCATCCACAGGCGCGATCCCATCAATCCCAACAGTAAAAGGGCGGCGAAGGTGAGGCCGGCCAGGGTGTAGGCCCGTTTGCCGAACAGGGCGTAGGCCACGTGGCCGCCGTCCAGTTGACCGGCCGGCAGCAGGTTGAGGCCCGTGATGAAGAGGCCAAACCAGGCGGCGATAAAGATAGGGTGGGGAATGAGGGCGGCGTTGGCTGGAACGTCTCTGAGAAGCCCAACTAGGCCCTTTACCAGTAAGGAAGAGCCGAGCGTGCGGCCGACCAGCCCGGCCGGGCCCACGTCAGACAGCAACACACCCACAATTAGCAAGGGGATGGCGACCAGTAGACCGGCGAGGGGGCCAGCCAGACCCACGTCAAAAAGCACGCGGCGGTCTTTCATGGGGGACTTGAGGGCGATGAACGCGCCCATTGTGCCGAGGCCGTTGAGGGGCATGGGGATAAAGTAGGGCAAGGTAGCCGCCACCCCATGCAGGCGGGCGGCCACGTAGTGGCCCAGTTCATGCACGCCCAGGATGCCCAACAGGGTAATGGCGAAGGGCGCGCCAGCCAGGAGGGCTTGAAGCAGGCGAACGGGCGAACCGCTGCGGACGGCCGCCCACAGGCTCACGTCGTAAAGAGCAGCCCCGGCGGCCAGGGTGGTGACAATGGTGATAACCAGCAGGAGGACGTTGACCAATGGATTGCCGGTGCGGGCCTTGCCCAGCACCCCTTCCAACGCCACCACCACGTCCTGGCCGCCCTCTCGCCGCAAGACCGGGGTGTAGCC
Source organism: Chloroflexota bacterium (assembly GCA_040751925.1). GTDB lineage: Bacteria > Chloroflexota > Anaerolineae > Promineifilales > Promineifilaceae > JBFMFT01. The sequence continues at coordinate 11,025 of JBFMFT010000068.1, read as the reverse complement.
GTGATCGTTGAACCGGCGCTGCAACTCGTCGTAAGTGAAGCCAGCGTCGTAGAGGAGGCGGCCGGCGAAGGAGATGCTGTTTCCGCGCCGGTGGGTGCGAACGCCGTCTATCTGGAACAGGCCGGCTAGTTCGCGGCCGAGGGCGTCAATGGTCTGTTGGAGGGGGTCGAAGTAGGGGAGAGAATAAGTGCTTTGCATGATATTGTCCGCTTGGGTCAAGTAAAATACGTGACCCACCCAGTCTAGGCCGAAGTTGTAAGAAAGGTGTTAGCGACTGCTTAACCAGAGGTGAGTAGGCCACGTATCATACGCGACCCTGTTGAGTAAGTTGGGCGGCCCAGGCTTTATCTTCGTCATTTAATGGCGGGACAGGCGGTTGGGAATAATCCAGGCGCAGGTCGAAACGCGCCCGGTCGTATAGGTCGTGTAAGATGCGGCCGAGTTCGACCAATGGTTCGTCGTCGCCAGGTAGCAGGGGCAGTTGGAAAGAGGGAATGGGCTGGCGCAGGTTGAAGGGATAGAGTTCGGCCGTCGGCCGTTGGCTACTGCGGCTGATCAGAAAGCGGTAATCGCTGGCGACCGGCCGCCACGAGTAGGGCATGGGCTGGCCGGCCCGCAGCAAATCTATTTCGACCAGATTGGTGCGGCTCTTGAGAATGTACTCCCGCTTCAATTCGTACTCGCGACGGCCGTCCTTGCTCACTTTATTGGCCGGTGAAAGGAGTTCCAGCACCGTAACCAGTACGCCACTGTAGACCTCGTGGACTTCCAGGAAGTATTCACCCACTTCATCATTCATCGGCACTTCCACCAGCGTCACCCCCGTCCCCGCCAGGGGCAATGGGCTGAGATTCGCCGGCGGGTAGTGGGGAATCACGGCCAGGTCGGGGCGGCCGATCATAAAGGCCACATCATCTGGCTTCAAGATAAACGCCCGCCGCTCCAGGCCAACGTAATAACGTGGGGCCAATTGGGGGGCTAACTCATCGCGGACGGCTACAACCAGGCTGTTATGCACGTCCGGCCACAAAGAGGGGTGTTCGAGGTAGGGGTCCATCCCCGGAAAAGGCGAGCGCATAAATACATTCTATACCTGGCGAGATGGGGCGTCAATAGGGGGTTGGGCTATAATGGTCGGTTATGAAACCCATTGAGAATTGGCAAAAACTAGACAGCCAGGTGTTGGCTGACTTCCACGTGTTTCGACTGCGCCAGGACACCAGCCGCTCTCCCCGTACCGGCCAGAGTCACAACTTCTTTGTCCTGGACACGGCCGATTGGATCAACGTCATCCCCATTACGCCCGAAGGCCAGGTGGTGCTGATTCATCAGTTCCGGCACGGAGTGGAAGCGGTGACGTTGGAGGTTCCGGGTGGTATGGTTCATCCTGACGACCCATCCCCGGCCGTCTCCGCGGCCCGTGAGTTGATGGAGGAGACCGGCTATCAGGCGGAGGCAATTATCCCTATTGGCACGGTGGCCCCCAATCCGGCTATTTTGAGCAACCGCTGCCACAGCTTCCTGGCCCTGAACGTGCGGCCGGCCGGCCCCATCCAACTCGACAGCGCGGAAGACATTGCCATTGAACTGGTGAATGTGCAGGAGATACCAGAGTTGATTGCCAGCGGCCGGATTGACCACGCCCTGGTTATCGCTGCCTTCTATTTTTATGAATCTTATCAACAACAAGTGGGAGGTGGCGGATAGCAGGTTTCTCTCTTACTTGCCCCTTACGACCTGCCACTTGCTACCTTTTCTGTAGCCGTTCAAACCAGCGGTCTCTAGGGGCTGTCTCGCCGCCTTGCCATAGCTGGTAAGTCATCTGAGCGTGGCCCAGGTGGAGGGCCAGGTGTTCAATAGCGTGCAGAATGGCCCAGCGTACTGGAATGACTCGACCATCCAACTCCCGTATACTGTCCAGGTCGGCCGCGTCCAGGCTGGTCAGAACGGCCGCCGTTTCCTGGCTCACCTCGTCCAGCCTGGCTATCAAGGCGGCAGGATCCTTGGTCTCTGTATGGAACTCGGCCGGCCGGTTGCGGGTCGGTGGGTAGCGGCCGACGACTTCAGCGATCCAATGGTGTTCTGAGCCAGCCACGTGAGCGGCCAGCACCGCCAGCGAATTGGTGGTATGATCGTCGTCTGGCCCTTCGAGCGGCCGCCAGTTGAGGGCGTCGGCCGGGACGAGAGTCACAATGGTTCGTATCTGCCCGTGGAGGTCGTCCAGGAACTTCAGATATTGTTGAACTTCTGGTAACATTCTCGTTGAACTCTAATTATAGCTCTTTGTTAAGGTTCAGTTCAGTTCAACCCTGTTGAACTCTAAACTCAAGTAACATTAGTTCATCGCCCATTTATATTAGCTGTGGCCAGTCTCTGACCGTGCCACCTCTGGTCGAAATGTAACCTTATGCCCGTTGCCAGTATATCTTGCCTATACCACGATCTGCCAGGGGGTGGTCACGGGCAACTAATCGGTTCTATCCACACCTGTGTCGTCCTCATTTGTGCCCCCCCTGTATTGAAACCGCGGGCTTTGCCGGTCCAGACAATAAACGAGTGGGAACCGCCCCAACCGTTACCTCGGATAGTCTCGTAGGTATAATCACCCGGAATGCGGTCCACAATCTTGAACTCCGGGCCTTCGTCCGATTTGTCTATATAGTAAGAGAAGAGACAGTAGCCCCCTTCAACGTCCAGGAAGAACTTCAGGCGGCATTGACCGCCGCCCAGTTGTTCGGTGCTGAAGTGGTTGGCGGTTAGCGTGAAGGGCGACTTGAAGATTTCTACACACCCAGGTGTGGTCGGAGACACCTGTCCCTGTGGGCGCGGGGTGGGTGCGGGCACAGTAGGTGTTGCGGTGCTTGTGAGAGTTGGTGACGGAGTAATGGTGGCTGTGCTGGTCGCCGTGGGGCGTGGCGTGAAGGTTGCCGAAGGCGTAGGGGTAGACGTGGCTGATGGAGACGGTGTTCTAGTCGGCGCCAGCGTGCTGGTCGCCGTATGTGTTGGCCTATCCATCTGGATTTGTGAGGGAACTAGGCCTCGGGTTGGACTTTGGCCGCAAGCTGAAATTGCGGTTACCAGGAGGGAAAATAACCCCCACCTGATGATCAGGCCAATCCGCAGCGGTGCCAGGCTATTTGGTTTCATCTCGAATAGTTGTCTAACACAGCTTTAATGGCCGCCAGGTTATCATTCCAGTCGGCACTTTTGTAACCTGGTAGGAGAACAAAGATGGATGGAATGCCTTGCTGGTCAAGCCAGTTGGTAGCGTCGCCATTGATTTCCTGTTGGGTCAGTTGCTCAAAGTTGCCCATATGATAACCGGCCGCCGAGCCATAAGTCTGCAGCAGCCCGACAGAAACAGAACTTTGCGTGCCGCAACCGCCAGGTGAGACAAAGCCACTGACAGAGCCTCCGGTCCAAAATGCGACGACCGCCGGCTCTGTTTGCATGATGAAGGTAGCCAGGCTGTCTGTCTCTGGTTCCGAAAGCGGCGCGCTGCCACCCAAGCCTTGAATAACAAACCCTTCGTAGCTGGCATCCTCACTCCACTCACAGGGCCAATTACGGTTCAGGTCAACTCCATGCGCGTTCAGACGTCCTCTCAATTGCCCTGGAGCGCGGGGACTGTCTGGGTTGACTGAAGGGATGATGTACAGTGTCACCAGGGCCGGTACCTCGTGTAGATTCTCGCTGAAATAAGTGACCGCTTGTTCAGCTAGGGTGACTGAGCCAGGCGCAAAACCCGCATGTATACCTCCCACAAAAATGAGAGCGTTTGCTCCATTGCCAAAGCGAATTACCTCAATGGGCTGACCAAGCAATGAATAGCCAATTTCGCTCCTTTCCGGCCCCAGGTCTGGCGTCGGCGTAAGAGTGGGAGGCAGCGTCGGCGTCGGTGTGGGTGTTTTACTGGGAGTAGGAGTCACTGATGGGGTAAGCGTCGGTGTCAGGGTATCTGTAGGGAGAGGCGTGGAGGTACTGGTGAACGTTGGCCTGACTATCTCGATCTGAATAGCAACGGTCGTGGGAGGCTCAGATGGAGCGCAAGCGCTAACAATACACCCTGTTAACAGGCACAGCCCGCAGCCAACTGTGAGTTGAATCTGTTCTATCACTGCTTTATTTCACCCACGCCGGATAACTTCCACGCTCTGTAAGAAGGGTCACGTCTCCCCCATCCTTGTTCATGATGTAGATGTACTCTACGTCATCTTTATCTACGGTAAAGACGATCTTTTCACCATCGGCCGACCACCTGGCCCCCCACTCATAGTAAGGGCTATTATAGAGCACACGCCTGCCGCTGCCGTCTGTGTTCATAAGAAAAATGCCTGGGTCATTGCCTGACGCGATAGACAGGAACAGAATGTAGTGGCCGTCGGGCGACCACTCGGCCGACCAATCACTGACGCCATTGCTGGTCAACTGGCGTACATTCAGCCCATCAATGTCCATACTATAGATTTCCCAGTCGCTTCCGTTCCCCGTCGTGCCGGAATTGAAAACCAGGGTTCCATCAATTGACCAACTGGGGTGACCATCCCACCGATTGTTGCCAGTCAATTGTCTAAGCCCACTTCCGTCAGCATTCACAATGAAGAGTTCATAGTCGCCATCTCGCTTGGAGTTGAAAACAAGTTGGTGCCCATCGGGAGACCAGTTGGGTAGGCTGTCCTCACCTGGGTCATCAGTCAGGCGACGCAGAGAGCTGCCATCGGAGGTCATCACGTAAATCTCAAAATTGCCATCTCGATTCGACTTAAAAGCGATATACTTGCCATCTGGCGAAACGGCCGGGTACATGTCGTCAGTCTCGTTGAGGGTTAGTTGGGTCTGGTGATGGCCATCCACGTCCATAATGAAAATTTCATAGTCCCCATCCCGGTTCGATTGAAAAACGATGCGTGAAACCCTTGGTGTGGAAGCGGCTGAAGGTAAAGGGGACGGCATGGAAGAAGAGGTGGAGGTCAGAATTGGTGTCCCGGTTGGGGTGAAGGTTGGAGTGGGGGTGGTGGTGGTGGCGGGCGTATAGGTATTGGTCAAAGTAGGTCTAACCACCACAATGGTGACGGGCGGCGGCTGCGCCTGTTGGCAAGAAGCACTCACCACCAGCGAGGTTAGCGTAAGCCAGACCATCACAGCCAGGGAGTTAATACGTCTCATCACTAAGGTTGCCAGGCAGGCAGAAGCCCGTCAGGGAGTTGGGTGTCCTCCCGAGGCTGATCAACCCAGCGCAGAAACATATTTCCGGCCGGACAAGCTACCAACAAAGCACGGCTGGTAGAAGCCCAACGGGTCGTAAAAAGCGCGCCGTCCGCACAGGGCACGGACGAGGCTTCTACATCCGTGCCATCCACGCTGGCGTGGAAGACGGTTGCTGACGGGCCTTGAAAGAAGAGGTTGCGCTCGTTGGATGACCAGCTGAGAAACAGATCGCGGTCTAAGGGAAACCTGACGATGGCGGCCGAAATTGACTCTACCCGGCTTAAGCTTTGCCCGTCTGGAGCTATGCGATAAAGGTCAAAGCGTTCTTCCTCGGAGACGTAGCGGGTAAAGTAAAGCCAATCTCCCCTGGGGGACCAGGTAGGGGCCAGGTTCAAGCCCTCGACGACAAGGGGACGAGGATTAGTCCCGTCACTGTTAGCCAGCCAAATACTGCCGGCCAGGACGGCCGCCGGATTATCTTCGTACCTGTCGGCCGCCACGTAAGCCACCTGGGCGCCATCTGGGCGCCACGCTCCATCGGCCCGCATGACTTGACCATCCTGGGGTTCAAAAGCAGCGAACCGGCCGCTAGAGTCCACCAGGTAGAGGGTCGGCGCGGCTGATTCGGGGCGGGCGGTAGCCATTAAGGCTTCACCGCCCGGATGCCATTCAAACCCGGCACGTGTTTCCAGCACTAACTCCAGGGCTACAGATTGGAACTGAATGAGGTTGACCAGGGACAGTAACGCCCGGCTGCCATCGTGTTCGATCAAAGCCAGATGCGAGCCATTAGGCGACCAACCTCTAGTTGGTAAGGCAATGAGGTCAAAGGCAGGCTCAATTAAGATAGGAGCGGCCGTTGGCGAATTGAACAAAGCAACCAGGGTTTTGTCACCTCCGGCAATAGTAGTAGCAAAACGATCAGCTTTTGGCGCCCATTGCGGGCCGCCGAGAAGGCGTAGGAATGGCCGGCCGCGAATCAGGAGGGGAGGCTGAAACAGATCAGGATGATTACCGGCCGGCCGCCTATCACTACCGTCCACTTTGACTGTGGACAATGCTCCGCCCTGCTCCCAAAAAGCAACCTGGCTGGCGTCTGGGCTCCAAACGGGGAGTAGTCCGGTAGTCAGGTCAGTCCTGGGATTGGCCTGATCCAGCGCGTGGAAGAAGATTGATCCAGCTGGGCAACCAATGAGCAAGGTCCGGCTGATTGGCGACCAATGAGCAGCAAAAGGCTCGGTAGTTCCACATTGGGAAGATAGGGGGACGGCCGCCGTACCGTGATCGTTCGCCAGGTAGATGATAACCTGCCCTTGCTCATCATCGCCCAGGAAAACGAGCCGGCGGCCGTCTGGCGACCAGTTCAGAAACAGGCGACGGTCAAAGGGAAAGTGGGTAAAGACCCTCGCAGCCGGGCCAACCTGACGCAACCCCTTCCCATTCGGCCGGACGCGATAGAGTTCAAAGCGTTGGGTGTCCTTGAGGTAGCGGATAAAGAAGATGAAATCGCCACGTGGCGACCAGGTGGGGGCCAAATTATGGCCTTCTGTCACAATCGCTCGGGCGCCTTCCTGGTCAGCAATCCAGATGTCTCCTCCCAGTACAGAGGTTGTATAATCCTCCTTGTAGGCAGGGGCGGCCACGTAAGCAATCTGCTCCCCGTCAGGTGACCAGGCCCCATCGGCGTGCATAGCCTGGTTGTCGGCTGGCTCAAAGAAGGTGACGTTCCCATCGGTTTCCACCCAGAACAAAGCCGGCCTAAAGTCATCTGTCTGGCCGGTTACGACCAAGAATCGGCCGCTGGGATGCCAACTGAGGCCAGCCCGTGTATCCAGCTTTAGATTGATCCGACGCGGCTCAGAGCCGGTCATATCGGCCAGGCGCAATAGCGATTGGTCACCATTGCGCTCAATCAAGGCCAGGTGTGTTCCAGCAGGTGCCCAACCATTACTGGGCAAAGCCAAAACGCCCGACGAAGCGGAGAACAAAGTGGGTGTGGGTGATTGGGTAGGTAATAACACCACCTGGATTGTGTCACTTTGCGTGACCGTAGCCGCCAGGTAATCACCGGCCGGCGACCATTGCGGCGCGCCCAACAGTTGCAACGGTTGACTGCCTTCAATCAGAATTGGCGTTTCAGAGACGTAAGCCTGATCGCCGACACCATATCTATTTTGCCCATCGGCCTGAACCGCCTGCACCTGGCCGTTCGGCCCCAGGAAAATAATCTGGCGAGTAGCTTGCGTTTGCAACAGCCAAAAGAGAACCAACAAAAGAGCGGTACCGAGAACACCTGGGGCCAACCACGCGAGCCACAAACCCCAGGGAAACGGATCCCAGTGCGGTTTACTTCGCAATGGTTCAGGCCAATACCTCGATTTCGTAGGGCTGGTGGCCGGGTTTGTTGCAGTTGTAAGGGCCATTTGAACCTGCCTTTAGCCTTCGATATGCACGATTTGCTTCACACGGGTAGGTTGGGTTTCGTTGTTCACACGGTATATGGCTTCAATACCCAACTCATGTGCCGACCGAGATGTTTCTGAGTTAGAAGAACCAAGCCTCACCATTAAATGCCTGGTCTCGGCCGGAGCTCCCGGCCCTAACAGACCCAATTCAAAACTGACGGGATGCACGGTAATAGTAGGCGGCGGTCGCAAGATGACGTTGACCTGTCTCAGGGTGTGGTTGGTTGTATTGCATACACGAAGCAGCCAGAGGTCCCCATTTGTTTCAATTGCAACTTGTACCCCCCCCAACTGGATTTCTGTTGGGGAAATTTCAGTTGAGACGGCCTTATCCATAACGGGGAAAGGAAGAGTCTCCGGTTTCATTAAGCTCTGGTTAAACAAATGGGGGTGTAGCCTCTGGACCCTTCCCTCTAGTTCAGCAATACGTCTCCGACCTGCACAAAAGACGATGAGTTCCCTGACCTTAGCCGCTTTTCCTTCTCCTCGCAGGCTGTCGTAGTCAATTCCCAAGTCGAAACATAATGTACGCACATCCTCTAAGTCAAGAGAATCCGTCAAGAGTTGGCGGAGGTCGGGCAGGTTCATCGAACTTGGGTAGACACCTTGCAACGTGGTCATGGTTGTCTTCCTAATCAGCCTGGTAATCTGAAACAGCCTTCTCAATTTCCTGGATCAGGCTATGCTCTGTGCCTTCGGCGACCAGGTTGTCAATGGCCTCTGGCGTACGCCGGTTGCGAGGATCGTGCAGGCAGCGTACCCGCACGTCAATGCGGGTTTCAGGTTGCACTGGCTGCTTGTCTGCCAGGGGAGGTGTTTGCTCATGTCCAGCAATAACTACATGGACTTCCATAGAATCTAATTGCTCCTGGTCGTAACGACGCCCGGCAATATCCCAGTAGTATAATTGGGTGTCCAGGCTACCGGCCGGGTTGAGGCGGGGGGCCACCCGCATCACTCTTTGTAGAGCAAAGCCTCTTCTCTGAAGCACGTCTGCCACAGCTCTTACGGCCCTTTCATTGGGTGGAACGTGACAAATGAGAGGCCACCTGAGGTTTGTAGGGGCAATGTGTTCGTGATCCTGGGATAATCGCTGGCAGACTATAAGCAACTGACCTTGGACAACGGACTGGCGATTAATAATGATAACGGAGTCATCACTTTCCGCCTTTAGCCCCCGCGCCGTCCAAACATGATCTGATGTTATCTGCATATTAGAAATCAATCCATCCAATACGAATTTGTAGCGACCCCGGATTTCTGCCGACCGTTCGATGGGCGGATGTCTGAATGTGACCCGCAGCACCAATTGCTGATTGAGAAAGAGACGATTGCGCCAAATGACCCTTCGTTTTTCCTGGTCGTAACGGCCAGCCTCCACTCCAGTAGCCGGTTCGAGCGGTCCCAGTTCCTCTAGGGTGCACTCCTCCAGACGGCAACCGGCCTGGGAGTTTGGCCCATGCCAGGTGAAGTGAAGCTCCAATGTACGGCTGTCATCGGCCGCAAGCTGGGGTTGGCATTCCAGAGGAAAGTGTTCCCAGCCATTGCGGCGCGGGTAAAGCGCGCTTGGCAGGAGCTTGTAAGTTGCTTCCACCTGGAACGGCTCATAACGTCCCTCAACTTGGTGAAGATTAACGCTGGCGGCCGGCGTCCGCAGTACCAGACGGTGGTCAAAATCTACTGGCCCACTTGTAAAGGCAACGTCGCGCAATTGGTCCAGAGCCACGGCTCCGGCGTGGACGTATCGGCCGACCCCTTGGCCCTGATACTGCTCTTGATAGCGGTCATAACTTTCCAATTCGTTTTCTAGCGGATGGACAAGGACGGACAGCGTGCAATGCTGACCTTCCACTTTCGGGGGATGATCTAAGGTGTTGCCCAGGTTGACGGTCACCTTCTCGTGAACGTCTACGTCGTAATTACATTGCAGGGGAAAATCAGCGATGGCTGGTGGCTGACCAGCTGCTCGCTGGTGAAAAATATACTCGCGCCGGGTGATCAAGTAGATGCCTCCCGCGATCAGCACCAAACTACCCATCCTCCAAGAAAAATTGAGTGTCAAGAAGAGAATAAACCAGATGCCGGCCGGCACAAAATCGCGCAGAGTGTAGACACCTTGGGCCATGATAAACACAGCCAGGCCGGCCAGGACCATAGCCAAACCCTGGATGGTAGGACGGCTCCAAATCCAGTGTTGGTGCAGCCGGGAGTGGGCCGCTTTGGCAAAGAAGCGGTCTAGTTGGGGTAAGCCGGGGAAATCGTGCTGCTCCCGCAAGAACGACCAATGTGTTGGGTTTGTTTCCTTGTGCGTCAGATAACGGCCGGAGTGGTGGCAAATGGCATGAACTTCAGGCTCGTAACTCTCGTGGCTATAGATAGGTGACCGCTCATCTCTCTCTACTACGACTTCTTGTTGATGTAAAAGGGTCATCGTATCCTCGCTATTCAACGTGCAAATGTTGGAGGCGATGGTAAATTGCCTGATATAGTTGCAGTTGTAACCGGCTGATTTCCTCGTCCACTCCTTCCCCTTCTCCTTTCAAGAACACACGCACGTCCAGCACGGCCGTTTGGGTTGTTTTGAGATCATGTCGGCCAACGTAATATAGCTCGCGGGTCAAATCATTGCGCTCGCAGACCAAACCAACCAGCAATAAAATATCATAATATTTGTAGGCGCGAATACCCCGAATGATCCCGACAATTGTGTTAGGCGGCCGGTCTTCGGGATCGGGTTGGTCTGGATAGACGCGAAAGCCCACGTCAGCGCAAGCTTGGACCAAATCAGCTTGGCGCTCTGGATCCAAAATCACGTCCGCTACTAAGAAACGCAGAAACGAGGCTTTGACGCGGCGTTTGAAGAGTTCATGAAGCCGAGCCGTGACGTCCAAATGCAAAAAAGTCTTTTTCACAAGGGGCAGCCAGTTTTCTTCATCTTCATCCTGGTCATCCAGGTGCGGGGTAATAGTCAAACCAGATGCCAGCAGATCGTGTAAGCACACAATGATTTTACCTTTGACGACTGGATCCTTACCTTCGACCTCGACCTGACCGTTCCCCCCTATTTTCAGAGTAGCGTGGCTCAAAGGCACTTTCAAGCTGCAACTGTAACCAATCGTGTTTGGCTCAAGGTCAAAAGACCTGGCGGTCCAAGCCTGAGCCTGAAACTGAATATCGTAGGTCGGGTTTTCATCTGGTCGTGGCAATCTCGGCGGGCGAATCGGCCACCCTAATCGGCCCCCCTCTAGCCGAACCCGTCGATCACCTTCACCGCCAGTCTGGTGACCGGCCATACTCACGTACTTTTGTAGGGTTTTCTCGGGTGCAAGTTTTTTGAGCGAACGATCCTCCC
>JBFMFT010000067.1:0-15722 GCA_040751925.1 Chloroflexota bacterium | reverse complement strand
ACCGCTGCGCTGTGCCGCCCACGACCGAGCGGGTCAATGTGGATTCCACCGGCTGGCCAGCCAACGGCAGTAGTTGGGAACCCTCCATCTCGGGCGACGGCCGTTACGTGGCCTTCTCCTCCAGCGCTACCAATCTGGTAGCTGGCGACACCAACCAGGTGACAGACGTATTTGTGCGCGACCGTACCCTGGGTACGACCAGCCGGGTGAGCGTCAGTTCCAATGGTGTACAGGGCAACGGGTTGAGTCTGCACCCGGCTATCGCCGCTAATGGACCAATAGTAGCCTTTGTCTCAGAGGCGACCAATCTGGTGAGTGGCGATAGCAATGGGGTCAAGGATGTTTTCGTTTACAACCAGACGAACGGACTGGTGCGGCGGGTCAGTGTCAGTTCCAGCGGTGGGCAAGGTTACGGTGTCAGCGATAACCCGGCTGTTTCAGCGGATGGCTGTTACGTGGCCTATGAATCGGTCTCTAGCCTGGTCACGTTTGACAACAACGGGCGGGCCGACGTGTTTGTGCATAACCTCTGCGCGGGTTACGGCGCGCCCAAGGGGGCCACGGTGCGGGTGAGCGTGAACTCTAGTGAAGAGGAAGGGGATCGAGAGAGCTACGATGCGGCTATCTCTGGCGACGGCCGTTACGTCGCCTTCGAGTCCTGGGCCACCAACCTGGGTGACGACGCCCCTGGTCTCAAGGACGTGTTTGTTCGGGATCGGACAACCGGGGCGACGGCATGGGTTAGTGTCCCTGATATTAACAGCCCTGATGATTTTGGGGATGGTGATAGTGGTGACCCATCCATAACTGTAGATGGAGATAATGGCAATTGCTACTTGGTGGTCTTTGAATCCTGGGCTACGAACCTCGACCCATCGGTGCTAGAAGACGAGGACCTTGACCAAGATAGCGACGTTTTTCTCCGTGATCAATGTGCCGGTACGACTGCCCGCGTTTCATTGCATAACAATGATCTGCCCGAGTATGCTATAGGCCGCGAAGATAGTGTTGACCCGATCATTGTGGCTGGCGGTCAGTTTGTGGTCTTTAAGTCACGAACAAGTGACCTGGTGACGGGAGATGATAACGGTGAAGCGGACGTATTCTTCGTAGAACAGTAGGTTATCGCTTTATGCAAAAGGCGTCTATTGCTCTCCTTGCTCTTGTCTTGCTTACCGTGTCCTTGAACCTGGCCCTGGCAGGTTCATCACGACTACCTGGTTCAACCGAACGGGTCAGTATTAGCTCCGTTGGTCTGGAAGGTGACGGAGAGAGCAATGATCCCTCTGTTTCTGAAGATGGCCGGTACGTGGTTTTTGACTCTGAGGCCAGCAATCTGACACTCGATGATTACAACGGTGTCGGTGACGTTTTCTTACGTGACCGCCAATTGGGCACGACCATCAAGATTACCGGCTGGGGCGGAGGCGGGGGAGGTATGATCTCTGGCAACAGCTGTTGCATCGTCTTTAACTCCTCGGATAGCAACCTGGTACCCGGCGATACCAACGGCACCATAGACGTCTTCGTCTACACCATTCAGACTGGCGAGATGGAACGGGTCAGCGTAAGCTCGAGCGGAGAGCAGGGTGACGGTCATAGTCATTTTTCTTCCATTTCGGCCAGCGGGCGATACGTGGTCTTTCTCTCTGCGTCGTCCAACTTCGCATCTCTGGCGTTCAACGGCTGGTCGCAGCTTTTTGTCCACGACCGTGAAACAGGTTTCACCGAATTGATCACGGTCAATGTGAATGGTGAAATGAGCCAGGGCTTTCACAGCTACCCAACGGTTTCATCTGACGGCCGCTACGTCGCCTTTTCGACCTTGGCCAGCGATTTGGTTGCCAATGACACAAACGGTGAGAGTGACGTGTTCGTGAGGGATCGAGAGGCCGGGCTAATGATGAGGGTTAGCGTTAGTTCAAGTGGAGAAGAGGGGAACGATAGCAGTACCATTCCAGCTATCTCGGCTGACGGCCGCTACGTTGTCTTCGTGTCTTCCGCGGATAATCTCGTCGAAGGTGATATAAATGACAGCTCTGATACTTTTGTCTATGACCTTTGGGCTGGAGAGATAGACCTGGTTAGCTTGAGTACGGAGGAAGAGCAGGCTGAAACCTCGAGCAGCGGCACTCTCTCTGAAGACGGGCATTACGTTGTATTCAACTCGCGGGCTGCCAATCTAGTTGCTGGCGATACGAATGGCAGAACAGACGTCTTCAGGCGAGACCGTTTATTGGGCATCACTGAGCGGCTTAGTGTCGATTCAGTAGGGCAAGAAGGCAACGATAGCAGCAGTCATGGCTACGTCTCGGCCGACGGCCGCTATGTGGTCTTTGACTCTTTTTCCACCAACCTGGTAAACGGCGACACCAATGGAGTAGAGGATTCCTTCTTCCACGACCGGCCGCCCACCACCCTCACCCTCAACTACGCCACCGGCGCGCCCGGCAGCACCTTCACCCTCACCGGCGGCGCCTATCCCCTGACCGCCACCGCCACGATAACAGTGAACGGCTACACCCTGGGTACCCTCCCCACCGACGCCAGCGGCGGCTTCACCGCCCTGCTAACCACCGCCAACGCCGACCCCGGGGCCTATTTTGTTACGGCCGGCGTCGAGCCTTACGAGGTGACGGTATGGTTCGTCCTCGACCCCAACGCTGAAGTCCGGCCGCCAGACGGCGAAGGCCCCATCTTCGATATACCGGCCGGGCTGGCCTGGGACGTAGCCCTCTTTCCCCTAATGCGGCACGATGAATCTTGAGCCAGCCTTCGCCCACCCCCAATTAAACAGCCTGTTTAACCCCCTGTGCTACACTACCCCAAAAAGAACAACACCAACTCTAACTTCCTGCTCATCACTCACCACTCACCACCAACGATGATTAAACCGATGATTAAATCAATTTAAACATCGCCCATGACCGCCATATCTAGCCACTTAAAGACCCAATTGCCCCTTCACCCCCATATCTTGATGATTAAATCCCCGAAAAAAAAGATGGGGTATCCATCCCCTTATCCCGGCCGACTTCCGGCCGCCTGCGCCGTATCAAGCGCCGAGCGGACGGCCGCCGCCAGATGTTCCACGTGCGGTTCGCGCAACATCCCCTGGTGGGTGCAGGGGCCGGGGACGGTGTAAGCCTCGACCTCGCCCTCTATCAACTCGCTCCACTTGACCTGGTAAGTGGGCAGGTGGGCGTAGTTGTACTCGTCGCTCCATATCAGGGCCACCCGGCCGGGGTAGTGGGCGGCGTTGTAGTGGTGGATAGCGTTCAGGTGGGCGTCCGTCAGGTCAATCTTCGGCTCCGGCAAGCCAGCTACTTTATAAACCACCCGCTGCAAGCGACGCCCCTGCCGCTTGACAATGCGATCCCAGAAGTAAAGGGCCAGGGTAGACGGGTGATGCTGTAGGCGGTAGGAGATACGCTTGAGAAGCTGGTTGAACGGCCGTTGGTAATACGTCACCGGCAAGAAGGAGTCAAACAAAACCAGAACAGCCACTTCCTCCCCTTCAGCCCGCAGTTGTTGAGCCATCTCGTAGCCAATCATGCCATAGCACAGGCTACCAATGTAATAGGGGCCATGCGGCTGCACCGAGCGCATTTCCTTAACGTAGTGCGCGGCCATCGCCTTGAGCTCCGTGTGCGGCATCTCCTGGCCGTCCAGACCAACGGCTTGCAAGCCGTAGAAGGGCTGGTCTGGCCCCAGGCGGCGGGCCAGGTCGCGGAACAGGAGGACGTGACCGCCCAGGCCATGCACGCAGAAGAACGGCGGCTTGCTGCCGTTGGGCTGGATGGGTACCAGCGATGACCAGGACGGCGACCACCCCTCTTTCCGCAGAAGCTCGGCCAGCCCTTCAACAGTGGGCGACTGGAAGAGGAGGGTTAAGGGCAGGGTACGGCCCATCGCCTCGCCCAATTCGGCAAACAGGCGCACCGCCAGGAGCGAGTGCGCCCCCAACTCGAAGAAGTTGTCGGTGACGCTAATGGGTTGGATGCCCAGTACCCGCTCCCAGATTTTGACCACCTGGAATTCCAGGGCGTCACGGGGAGCGACGAAGGCTTTGTCGTCGTCTGGGCGCGTGGTGTCGGGTTTGGGCAAGGCCCGCCGGTCTACTTTGTTGTTGAGGGTGAGGGGGAAGCTGTCCATGAAGACGAAGGCGTTGGGCACCATGTAGTCAGGCAGCTTTTCCTTGAGATAAGCGCGTAAGTCACTGATGATAGCGGATGGAGGCGCGATAACGGAAGGAACTGAAGGAACTGCTGGAACTGAGTCCTTGGGGATGACGTAGGCGACGAGGCGTTGGAGAACGGCCGGGCCGCTGCCGCCCCCGTCGGAGACGGCCGCTACCACGGCCTGGCGCACCTGGGGATGGGATTCCAGGACAGATTCGATTTCGCCCAACTCGATGCGGAAGCCGCGAATCTTCACCTGGAAGTCAGTGCGGCCGAGGTACTCCGCGTCGCCGTTGAGGTGGAAGCGGGCCAGGTCGCCGGTCTTATAGATGCGCGGGCCGGGGCGGAAGGGAGCAGGGGAGTGGGGGAGCGCGGGGGAAGAGTCTCCTCCGCCCCCCTGCTCCTCTGCTCCCCTGTCCTCGACGAAGGGGTTCAGGATGAACCGTTCGGCCGTCAATTCCGGCCGGTTGCGATAACCCCGCGCCAGGCCGTCGCCGCCGATGTAGAGTTCGCCGGGGACGCCAACAGGGACAGGTTGTAGGTGCTTGTCCAGGATGTAGAACTCATTGTTGGCGATGGGCCGGCCGAGGACAATGGGGCTTTCCTTGTCTTCCACCTTGAAGACGGCCGACCAGATAGTGGTCTCGGTGGGGCCATAGACGTTCCATAGCTCAGTGGCCCGGTCGAGCAGTTGGTTAGCCAGTTCGCGGGGCAGGGCTTCGCCGCCGCAGAGGATTTTGAGGCGGGGGCCAGTGGTCGCGCTGGACTGGCCGTTGCTACGGCTGTCGGCCGGACGGCCGCCCCAACCGGCTTCGAGGAGCATCCGCCAGGTGGCGGGAGTGGCCTGCATGATGGTCGCCCCGGAACTCTTGAGCAGCTCCAGCAGGCGGGCGCCATCGGCCGCTACTTCCCGGCTGGCAACCACCACTTTCGCCCCTAGCATCAAAGGCAGGTATAGCTCCAAGCCGGCGATGTCAAAGGAGAGGGTGGTCACGGCCACCAGCACGTCCTGGCTGGTCATCCCTGGCTGAATCGCCATAGACTTGAGGAAGTTGGCTACCGCCCGGTGCAAAACCTGCACTCCCTTTGGCTTGCCGGTCGAGCCAGAGGTATAGATGACGTAGGCCAGATTCCAGCCGTTCACATCGCTCTGGGGCTTGGTGGTGGGCTGGCGGCTAATCAGCGGCCAGTCGGTGTCCAGGCGCAGCACATTTTGGATTTTGGATTTTGGATTTTGGATGGGTTCGCCGCCACCGGCCACTTGCCACCGGCCACTCGCCACTAGACTCTCTTGGGTCAAGATGACGGAGAGGCCGGAGTCTTCCACCATGTAGTCCAGGCGATCCTGGGGAAAGCCGGGGTCGAGGGGGACGTAAGTGCCGCCGGCTTTCTGGATACCCAATAAGCCTACCACCATGTCCAGGGAACGCTCGACGCTGATGCCCACCAGGGTTTCCGTACCCACACCCAGGCTTTGCAGGTAGTGGGCCAGTTGGTTGGCCCGGCCGTCCAGTTCCTTGTAAGTCAGCTGTTGGCCCTCAAAGATAACGGCCGTATCGTTGGGTGTGCGAGCCACCTGAGCCTCGATCAGATCGTGGATGCAGGTGTCGGGGACAGGGGTTAGCCCTGGATAAATCGAGCGCACGTCGTTCCATTCGTAGAGGAGTTGGTGGCGTTCGGCCGGGGTCAAAATGGGCAGCCGCGACACCCGTTCGTCAGGCTGGGCGACCATCCCTTCCAGCAGGGTGCTCAGGTTGAGGGCCATGCGCTGGATAGTGGACTGGTCGAACAGGGCCGTGTTGTACTTGAAGATGCCCAGGATGGAGTCGCCAATCTCGATCATTTCCAGCGAGAGGTCGAACTGGCCCTCCTGCTGACCGAGGGAGAATGATTCCAGTTCCAGACCGCCTAGATTCATCCGGGCCACTTCGTCACTGGGAAACAGGAAGCCCGATAATTCTTCCATACGGTGCATCCGCTGGAGGGCAAACCAGACCTGGAAGACGGGCGAACGGCTGGGGTCGCGGGGAAGATTGAGCCGCTCGACCAGAAGCGGGAAGGGGTAGTCCTGGTGCTTGAGGGTAGAGATGACGGTTTGGCGTACCTGGGCTAAGAATTCGCGCACCGTGGGGTCGCCGCTGAAGTTGGCGCGGTAGACGATGGGGTTGATGAAATAACCCACGGAGTCGGCAAATTCCTTACGGCCGCGACCGGCGGCGGCCGGCGAGCCGACCAGAACATCCTCCTGGCTGCTGTAGCGATGCATCAGGATTTGATAGGCGGCCAGCACGGTCATAAAGAGCGTGCCACCCTCGGCCTTGACAAACTCCTTCAAGCGGGCAGTCAATTCGGGGCTAAATTCGATATTCAGAGATGCGCCGTCGTAGGTTTGGGCGGGCGGCCGGGGGCGATCGGTCGCCAGGTTCAGTTCAGTGGCCGCGCCAGCCAGTTGTTGCTTCCAAAACTCCCAATGCTCTTCCCCTTCGCCGCCGGCCAGCATCCGTTGTTCCCAACGGACGAAGTCGGCAAAGTGGCCGGGCGGTGGCGGGAGGATGGGCTGGTGGCCTTTGAGGACGGCCGGATAGACCTGGCTCAATTCGTCAATGAGAACGACGAACGACCAGAAATCGAAGCAGATGTGGTGGACGAGGAGGAGGAGGACAAATTCGCGTTCGCCCCGCTCGTAAAGGTAGAGGCGCATGACGGGGCCATGGTAGAGGTCGAACGGCCGGTGAACCTGTTCGGTGAGCCGTTCCTTTAGCTCTGCCTCATCCCAGCCGGTCGCGTCAATTTGCTCAACGTAGACCTCGGCCCGCTCCTGGACTCGCTGGATGGGCTGATCGTCCTGGGTGGTGAAGGTGGTCCGTAGGGCGGGGTGGCGTTCCATCAGAAATTGGAAGGATCGCTTGAGGGTTGGAACGTCTAGTTCGGAGAGGATGCGAACGGCAAAGAGGTTGTTATAAGCCCAACTGTCAGGGGCCAGGTTATAGAGGAACCAAAGGGCCTCCTGGCCGTGGCTCAAGGGGAATGAGGAGCGGGCCTGGTGGGCCTTCTGGCGGAGCAACTGGGCTACCAACGCTCTTTTTTCTTCCAACGTCAGGTCGGCAACCTTTTCAGCGACGATCATGTTTTTTGTACTCTTCCTTGCTGCTATATGCGTATTCAGTAAACAGTAATCAGTCCGCCTACCGATTACTGGTTACTATTTGCTGAATACTGACGACTGATTACCCATGCGAAAGACGCAGATACTTTTACTGCCAACGGCCAAAAACTGATATTTTCTTCACCTTGTCACCCCCTCACCTTGTCACCTTGTCCAGTATATTATCTGCGTCAATCTTACAATGGCAATTACTCTTTTGTCCTGACGCACAGCGTCAAGACAGGATGGACGGCCGAAAAGTTTAACGTAAAGGAAGGGGTACGTCAACAATTTTGTATTGACTTCCAGGGTAATTCCAAAGTCAGGAACAGATAAGAGATGAAAAGAACCTCCCATCGGTTATTCTTGTAGGCACCAAACCAAAAAGAAAAACAGAAGGAGGTTCAAATGCAACCAATCATCTTAAAAGATATGGCTACAGCAGGGATTGTATTCGATATTGGAGCGCTAACCCAATACTTAAAGGAAGTAACCGATGTACGGAAAGCTAGAGGGCAACGATATTCATTAGAGTTTCTACTGATATTAATCATTTTGGCGAAGCTGGCTGGAGAGAACAAGCCGAAAGGAATTGCCGAATGGATACAATTACGCCGGGAACAACTGGTGAAAGCGTTCCAACGAAAACGGAGCAATGTTCCTTCGTACAACACGATTCGCCGCACCCTGGAAAACATTGAAGATGGGGTCGAACTGCAAACCCATCTCCATCGCTTCTTACATGAGGCCTATGGCGGCATGGTCACGATATTGGTCAGTATTGATGGCAAGAGTATGCGCGGCACCATTCCCTGCGGTCAAACACAAGGCGTCCACTTGCTGGCCGCCTATCTACCAGAAGAAGGGGTGGTCTTGATGCAGGTCGCCGTGGAAACCAAAGAAAACGAGATTTCGGCGGCACCCAAGTTGTTAGCCATGCTGGACTTAAAGGGGCGGGTGGTTTGTGGTGATGCGATGTTCACCCAACGGACGATATCGGTTCAGATTTTGGCTCAAGGTGGGGATTACATCTGGTTCTTGAAGGACAATCAGCCCACCTTGAAAGCCGATGTTGAACAGTTTTTTATGCCTCCTCGAACCGCCCCAGGTTGGAATCCGCCAGCAATGCCCCAGGAACAAGCTCGTTCCACCCAAGCTGGCCATGGTCGTATTGAGAAACGAGTGCTGACCGTTATCCCCGATGAAGCAGGCTATCTCGATTGGCCCGGCGTGGCTCAGGTCTTCAAATTAGAACGGACGGTCACTCAGGCAACGACCCAAAAGACAACTCAAGAAACGGTTTATGGCATCACCAGTCTCACAAAAACCAGAACCTCAGCCCAGCAATTGCTGGAGACGACCCAGCAACATTGGGGCATCGAGAATGGTTTGCATTATCGGCGAGATGTCACTCTTGAGGAGGATGCGACCCGCATTACTGACGATAGACGGGCGGAAACAATGGCAATTTTAAATAATTTCATCGTTGGTTTGACGAGCAAATTGGGCTTTCGCAACCTTGCCTTTGCTCAACGCACTTTCAATGCCCGGCTAACTCTCGCTTTAGCCGCCTGCACCTGACTTTGGAATTACCGTGTATTGACTTCACCCTGGATTAGTGTTAGACTGTCCATAAGCCAGTCCAGTGTTTTGTCGAGCAACGTGACCATCTAACGTCTGGCGACCGCAACAGTTAGTTGGTTATTTGTTGCCATGAGCCGTCTTTCGGGTGAGCGCTGGTGATATGGCTTTGCGGCCAACACCAGGCAATTAGGAGGGTTTCGTGTTTACCTATCCCCTACCAGGCGTCTTTTCGATCAGTCGCCGGTGCTGGGCTGTTTTGGCCCTGTTGCTGGTGAGTATGGCGATGCTAGTTGGCAGACCCTCGGCCGGGTCTGTCGTCACCTTGCAGTCCGTGATGACGCAGGCTTACGGCCGCTTGCCTCTGAGCTTTGAGTTGAATCAAGGCCAGAGTGATGCGTCGGTGAAGTTCCTGTCAAGGGGAGCCGGGTATACCCTTCTCTTGACCTCTAGTGAGGCGATTCTAGCCCTGGCGGAAGCAGCCAGCCCGGATGGGGTGGCGCTGTCGCCTTCTTTCTCCTCGGTTTTGCGTTTGAGCCTGGCTGGCGCGAACCCGGCCGCCCAGATGGTGGCCCTGGATCAGTTGCCGGGGACGGTCAACTATTTCGTAGGTGAGGAAGCGCGTCGGCTTACGGGCATCCCCACCTACGGCCGGGTGGCTTACAAAGAGGTCTATCCCGGCGTGGACCTGGTCTTTTACGGCCGTCAAGGACAGGTGGAGTACGACCTGGTGCTGGCGGCCGGGGTCTCACCAGGGGTCATCGCTCTCAATGTTGACGGGGCGGAGCGGCTACAACTGGCGGCCAACGGCGACCTGGTCATTCACCTGAACGGGAAGCAAGTGCAGATGGCCCGGCCGTTGGTTTACCAGGCGACGGCTGACGGGCGGCAGGAATTGAACGGCCGCTACGTCCTCAAAGGGCCTAACCAGGTGGGCTTCGCGGTAGCTGCCTACGACGCCAGCCGGCCGCTGATCATTGACCCCGTCCTCGTCTACTCCACCTACTTTGGCGGGGCGGACAATGACGCCGCCAATGGCCTCGTCGTTGATGAGCAGGGCAACGTCTACGTTACAGGCTTCACGATGTCTACCGACTTGCCCACGGCCAACCCGTATCAGGCGGCCTTTGGCGGTGGTAAGGGCGACGCTTTTGTGACTAAGATCAGCGCGGACGGCTCGGCCGTCCTCTACTCCACCTACCTGGGCGGCAGCGACCGCGACATTGGGCTAAACGTGGCGGTGGACGCCGACGGCAACGCCTACGTGACCGGCCAGACGCTCTCGACTGACTTTGCCGTAGAAAACGCCTTGCAAGAGAGCTTTGGCGGCGGCGAGTATGACGCATTTGTGGCGAAGATTGGCAGTGATGGTAGCTCACTGGCCTATTCGACCTACCTGGGTGGCAGCGATTACGAGGGCTGCGCGGCGATTGCCGTAGCTGGTGATGGCAGCGCGTACCTGGTGGGCTGCACCTATTCGGCCGCGCCCCAGGACATTCCCTTTCCAGTGACGGCCGACGCCCTGCAAGCCGATCACGCTGGCGGCAATAGTGACGTCTTCGTGGTCAAGATCGATCCGGCCGGGTCAGCCCTGACGTACTCCACCTACCTGGGCGGCACAGATGAGGATTATGGTTCAGACATAGCCCTCGATGCGGCCGGCAACGTCTACCTGGGCGGCGAAACCTTTTCCCTGGACTTCCCCACGGCCAGTCCGCTCCAGGCCACTCACAACGGCGGCCTGAATGACGCCTTCGTCGCCAAGCTGGACGCCGACGGTTCGGAGCTAGAGTATTCGACCTTCCTGGGCGGCAGCGACCAGGACTATGTTTCGGCTATCGCCCTGGACGCTTCTGGCGCCGTCTACGTGGTGGGTGAGACGTATTCGGCCGACTTCCCGACAGCTTACCCCTTCCAGGCCGCTCTGAACCAGGGGGTGGCCGAGTCGGTGGACATTCCTGACGCTTTCGTAGCCAAAGTGAGCGCGGACGGCTCCGGCCTGCACTACGCCACTTACCTGGGCGGCAGCGGCTACGATTCGGGCAACGACGTGACGGTGGATGGCAGCGGCCGGGCCACGGTCGTCGGCTTTACCGATTCGGCCGACTTCCCCACCGCCAACGCCTTCCAGCCGGCTTATGCGGGCGGGGACTATGACGCCTTCGTGACCCAGTTCGATGCGTCTGGCTCGGCCGCCAACTACACCAGCTACCTGGGCGGCACGCTGTTGGACTGGGGAGCGACGGTAGCCAGCGACGCGGCGGGCAACGTCTACGTGGCTGGTTACAGCGATTCGGCCGACTTCCCCACCGCCAACCCGCTGCAAGCGGCTAATGCCGGTACGCAAGACGCCTTCGTGGCCCGGATCGAACACGACCTGGGCGGTGGGCAGGGTCGGCCGCACTTCAACCGACCCCTGGTTGTCCCAATGGCAGCGGCCGGCGATACGACTGCCCCGGCCGGGACGGACAACCGGCGCGAAACGGCGGCCACCGGCGCGCAGGCGGCGGCCACCTCGTCTATGACTCTCACCTGGTTGTCTAATGCCGTGGCTAATGGGCAGGTGTGCAACGACGGCACGCGCTCTGGCTACTACCTTCGTCGTGGCAGTGGCTCTGGCGTCAACCGCTGGATCATCTACCTGCAAGGCGGCGGGGCCTGCTACGATAATGCCACCTGCGCCCAGCGCAAGGCCAGCACGCCGGGCCTGATGACCTCCAAGCGGTGGAAGACGACCCTGCTGGGCGAGGGCATCTTGTCGCCTTCATCCAGCAATAACCCCGACTTCTACAACGCCAACCACATCTACGTCCCCTATTGCAGTTCTGATGGTTGGAGTGGCGACCGGGCCGCTTCGTCGGCGACCAATGGCATGGCCTTCCGCGGCCGGCGCATTGTGCAGGGTGTGATCGCCCAGTTGAAGAACTCGACCCTGACACCTTCCCCCAACTTGAACGACGCGACCAGTGTCCTGTTCACCGGCACGTCAGCCGGTGGAGCAGGTGTGTTGGTCAACCTCGACTGGGTAACGACCCAGGTTCCGCAAGCTGTGGTGAAAGGGATTGACGACGCCGGTTGGCTGTTGGACATCGCCCCTTACGACACTGGGTTGCCCTCGGCCCGTGACCGATTCGCGCTTGGCTATTCGTTCTGGACGGCCACGGTGGACAGCGATTGTGCGGCGGCTTATGCGGCGACGCCCTACCTGTGCTACTTTGGCGTTTACGCTTACCCGTACATCTCGACGCCGATGGCCGTGCAGATGGCCCAACGGGACAAAAACACGCTGGAGGAGTGGTATGGCGTGGTCGAACCCTACGATAGCGGCGAGTTGGCCTTCATTGAGACCTTCGCGCCGCAGATCCGGACGTCGCTTGATCCGGTGACGATTGCCTTCAGTCCGACGGGGAACAATCATGGCATTCTCATCAAGGTCGCGTTTTATAACACGGTGGTTAGCGGCTCCACCTTGCGCGACGTGATCGGCAACTGGGAATTTGCCCGGTCGGGGCCGGTCAAGGTGATCGGGCAGTAGTTCTGTGGGTTGTTTGGGCTGGCTTGATGGGACGCGGATGGCGCGGGTCGGCGCGGATGAGCGCGGATTTTTACGACTGATCCGCGCTCATCCGCATTCCTCCGCGTGATCCGCGTCCTAACCAAATTCAACCAGTTCTTGCTACCAGGTCGTGTTTCAGGCCGATGTAAGTAGCTTCTTCTAACTCCACTCGCTCTTGAATGATGTACGTCAGCCATTCCTCAACACTGGTCTTGTGATGCAGGCGGGCCAGAAACGCAGCCCGCGCGGCCAAGTCGGCCGGAATGGAAAGTGAAGCGGGCCTGGTTCGATGAACATGAATGGGCGCTTCCCAGGCCGAATCGTCATCTGCTTGGGCTACCACCCTCTGGTCGATTTCTCTTTCAGACAGACGTTCACTAATTTGTTTTCTCACTTACAAACTGTAATGGCACACAGTTCAGTGGTAGTAATTAAGATGAGCCTTTTGTGGCGAATGTTCAAACTGTCGTTAATATGCTTTAGTGTGCATTGTTCTATATTCCCCCCCTTACTAACTGTCCTCTGGCCCGCTCGATGGAAGCGTATTGCTCGATTCGAGATCGGCTATCATTTGGCGGATGGCTTGCGCCAGGTTGCCGATGTGATCGGTACAGACGGCGTAGACAACCTCAGCATCCAAATCGAAGTAATGGTGGCTAATGACATCACGCATTCCCTTGACCTTTGACCAGTCAATCTCTGGGTAACGAGCCAGCAGGGAAGTATCTGTCACCTTCTCCAAGTTCTTTAGACTCTCCCCAATAGCGATCAATTGCATACAGATGGTGTCCAGTTTTTCCAGGCGTTCATCGGACTTCAGAAAGTCGCTAGCCGACTTGATCGGCCGAAACCGTTTCAGTAACGTCTGCGTAGACCACTGAATCTGGCGCAACATGTCAAGAGCCAGGGTTTTGTCATACATAGACGGCTTCCTGCTCAATCCGACGTTTGAGGGACGGATTCATTTTTTCCCGATAGCGCACAATGTCTACCGGCCGGTGCAGTAGTTCTTCTAAATCCTGCTTGATGCCAATCAGCACAAACAGATCAGGCTCGGTTAGCTCCACTACCACGTCAACGTCGCTCTGAGCGGTCAGGCTATCGCGGGCGGCCGAGCCAAATATACCGATTCTAATGATGTGGTACTCATCTTGTTTGTTTTGCTGGAAGCGCACTAGGGTTTGCAGTACGTCGTTCTTGGTCATCGGCGGTCGGTTGTCCTGGTTATAGGCTGTGATTATCCTCAAATAGCCTTTTCGTTCAACCAGGTGAGGACGTAATCGGCCACCTCTTGCCAGCCCGGCTGGCCGATGATGAAGTGGACGCGGCCGGCAAACTCCTTAAAATCAGTGACCGAAGAAGACCGGCTGTACTTGGCGTAGTTACTCTGGTTGAGACTGGCCGGAACAATGTGGTCGGCCGCACCAGCAATCAATAACAAGGGTGAACGCTGTTTCTGGAAGTCCACCCGGCCGACGCGGGTAAGCGACTCGCGGGGGATCAGGCGCGATTCAGGGACGACGTAGCGGCCGTAAGCGGCTTTTTGCTCGGCCGGAGGCAGGGTGTTCACGAAGGCGTACTGGAAGTCCTCAAAGGACATGAGGCGGGGCCGGTGGCCGGAGATGAAGGGGTTGATCATGGGGAAGTTGGCTTTCAGGAAAGACCATTTGGTCGTGAACACGCCGACGGGTGGGGCGGAGTTGATGGCGACCCCGGCCGCGGCGATGTCTCTCTGCAATAGCAGTTGCACAACCAATCCACCCATCGAATGGCCGATGAGGATGGGTTTTTCGGCCAGCGATTTGACGTGGTTGGCGCAATGCTCGACCACCTGGGATAAAGTCAGCCGGCCCAGCTCTGGGTCGGGGTGTCTGGCGCGGAGTGTCTCAACGGATGGGTCGCGGCCGGGCCAGGCCGGGGCTGTGCAGGTGTAGCCTTGGGCCTGAAAATAGGCCACCCAATGCTCCCAACACAAGGGGGTCATAAACATACCGTGGATGAAGACGCTGGTTTTTGATTTCATTTGATTATTGAGCGATACGAAAGAGGAGGTTGAGGATGGCCTGGATGATGGGTGGTTGGCGGATGGCCTGGATGGTGATAACGAGGCCGACGGCCGTAATAAACAACGCGCTGAAAACGGGCATCACCTTGAACACCCCTTGCTTGACACGGGGCAGGCGGTCGAAGAGACGGCCGGCGTACACCAACAGCAGGCCGGTGGCGGTGAGGACGCTGGCCAGACCCAGGCTGAAAGCGACGATGAGGATGAGGCCAAAGCCGACGCGGTTGAGGGCAATTGCGCTCAACATGACCACCAGGGCCGAGGGGCAGGGGAGCAATCCCCCGGATACCCCCAGGGCTAACAAACTGCGCCACGTAACGGGGGCACCGTCTGCGCCGGGGGGCATAAGGCTATGGGTATGTCCGTTGTGACTGTGGCTATGCCCATCGTGGCTGTGGCTATGCTCGTCGTGATCATGGTCGTGTGGGTGTTCGTGGTCGTGATTCCGGCCGCGCCACTGCCGCCAACGGTCGCGGAATAATGAGTAGCCAATCCCGGCCACCAGCAAGCCGCTGACCAGGCTCAACCAGGGGTAGAGTGTCTCCGGCAGGATGGTTTGGGAGGCCAATAGCACGATCAGACCCAGGGCAAAAACGCCGAGGGTATGGGTGACGGTGGTGGTTAGGCCGAGGAAGACGGCGTGGCGGGCTGTTCCCCGCGAGCCGACCAGGTAGGCGGCGACAATGGTCTTGCCATGCCCTGGGGTGGTGGCGTGCAGCGCGCCCCACCCAAAGGCAGCCAGCAAGGTGAGGAGCAACGCGCCTGGCCCCAGAGGATTAGCCTCTGGTGTCATCAGTTCGGCGAAGCGGTCGGTCTGACCGCCGGGGAGGGAGGAACCATTGTCAGCGGCCGGATCGCGTACCACCGTCTGGGCCTGCTCTTCGGCCGTGCCGGTCTTGAAGCGGAAGAGCGCGCTGTTCGTCGTGACCATTTTATCCGGTGGGTAACTGGTCAATTCCTGGCTGCTGTCTTCCATTGGCGCGGTAGATTCCAGGAGGACGATACCCGATTGGGGCTGAACGATGACCTCGCTCCAGCCCAAGCGGTCAGGGTAGTTGGCGTCCTGATAGTCAGCCTGCCAGTCGGTGGCGGTGGAGGGCAAGGCGGCCGTCAACTGGAGGGTCAGGCGCAGGGTTTCTAAACCACCCTGGCCGGGCAGAAACTCCATCCGCCGGTCTTGTTCGGCCAGGGGCA
>JBFMFT010000662.1:0-1504 GCA_040751925.1 Chloroflexota bacterium | reverse complement strand
CACGTCCAGGTGAAAGACTTCCGCCCCATAAGGCTCCAGGATAGCGTCTTGCACCCAGGCGGAAAAGGTCGCCAGCCCCAGAAACAAAAAGAAGCGGCGGGTGCGAGCGTCCTGCCAAATACGGCCGAATGTGGCCGCCAAAGCCGGTGGGGACGCCGCCGCCGCGGCCGGCGTTGCCTTGCTCGTCCGCCTCTCCACCCCCAGGATGGCTAAGAACCAAAACAGGCCACCTACGGTCATGGTGGTCACGATCAGTTGCCAGAAAGTAGCCGGATCGTAGACTTCCATCCAGCGGCCGAAGGCAATACCCATCGTGGCATAGAAGATGATGAGCATGGTTTCGACGATGCTAATCGCCAGACCCTGTTTGGTAAGCGGGGCCGAATCACGCACCAGAGCCAGGAAGGGGCTGCCCGAGGTGAGGCTGCCCACGCCATACAGGACAAAACAGCTAAAAGCCAGCAGCCAGCCCAGGGGATCCGCCTGATTCACTCCCAGGCGGCCGAGGCTCAGACCCAGGAAGGGAAGAGAGAAGACCATGAGGAAACGGCCGAACCAGACGTAATAGGTGCGGCGCAGGCCCCATAGCGGCCGGGCGTCGGAGCGATAACCAGCCCATACGCTGATAGGCGACAGCAAATAGCGCAGGGCAATCAACAGGCTCACCGGCCAGGCCGGCACACCCAGGTTAGCGATCATCACCCGATTCCATATACTGGTAACGAGGATGTCCCCCATGGCCGAGCCAATGTGAAAAGTACCCAGCCGCAGCGTGCGGGCCAGGCTAAAGGAAGTTGGCGTTGAAGGAGACGTTTCAGCTTGCATGAGGCCGATTAAAGCACAAGTAGAGGAATCGTCAAATCGGCCGGCAACAGGTCTTGACGAATATCCTCTGCAGCGTAACAATAGACATTATCGGAAATAGACAGGATTCACAGGATTTACACGAGTAGATTTCATCTTGTCAATCCCGTCCAAACACCTATTTCCAATAAACTCTAATAGCTATCCAAGCATGAAGTAAAGATGGCAGAAAAACCTATGGCGAAAATCACTTCAGGGCTGGCTAAAGATACCCTCCAGAGGCAGAAGATTGATAAGCAGTTGGCGGCCATGGCCGACGATGAGGAATATCAACTAATCAATCTGGAAACCGCCGAGGCCTTCGCCGCCAGTGATTGGGAAGCGCACGTAACAGCGCTCACCTGGCTGACAGAATGTGCGTCACAACAGTAGCGCCACTTCCGCCGATGTTTTGGGCCATCGCCAGTTGCACGCCGTCGATCTGGGCGGCCCCGGCCGCTCCTCGCAACTGCAACGTCGCCTCAACCAATTGGTAGAGGCCCGTCGCGCCGACGGGATGCCCCCGCGCTTTCAGGCCGCCTAACGTGCTGATGGGAATCCGGCCGTCCGGCCAGATTTGCCGCTCCTGGGCCAAGCGCACCCCCTGGCCCCGTTCGGCAAAGCCGCAGGCTTCCAGGGAGAGGGCGGCCATGATGCTAAA
>JBFMFT010000661.1:0-1514 GCA_040751925.1 Chloroflexota bacterium | reverse complement strand
GCTGCTGCTTTTTCCCCTGGAGTGGCTGCCGCGCCGGTGGATTGTGCTGGGGGTGGGGGGGGACCTGGTCTTATTGGGGTTGGCGGTGGCCGCCCTGGATGCCTTTGACCAGGGCGAGGCTCTCCTGCCCGACTTTGGCCGGTCGCTGGCGGCTTCGGTGGTGGCTGCCTTGCTATTTGGCGGGCAGGTGGGCCTGGTCATGGCCACGGTGACCGGTGTCACGACGCCGATGCTAGTTTTGCTGCTGGCGACCGTGGCCACGGCTATCGCCACGCAAGCCTTGAGCGATCCCATCCAGGCCGGGCTGGATCGGCTGGTGTTCGCCCGCCTGACTCGCCTACGCCAGCGCCGCGCCGACCTGCGGACGGCGGCCAGCGCGCTGCCGCGCCTCGATGAAACCGTGACGCCGGCCGCCCTGGACGAAGCGGAAATGGCTCGCCTGACCCGCCGCGCCCTCAGCCACCTGGGCCACCTGCCCCGCCTGACCAGCAGCCCCTTGACGCGCCTGCCTATCATAGAGGCGCGCCTGGCCCGGCGGGGGGCCAGGGATGATACGCTGGAGCGGGCGGCCGAATTGAAAGCTCTGTTGACCGAAAGCATCCTGCGCCTCAAGCCGCGCCAGGTCGGGGAATTTGGCGCGACGGATGAATGGCGGTACTACAACGCGCTCTATTTTCCCTACGTGGTGGGTCTCAAGCCGTACAGCCGTAGGACTGACCACGACCACCTGGAGCCGGCCGCCCAGGCGGCTTTGGCCTGGTTTCAGACGCAAGTGCCCGAACGCACCCTGCATAACTGGCAGCGAACGGCGGCCGAATTGATCGCCAGGGATTTATTGGAACAAGGGTAAAGCCTAGGAACGGGCAATTGGCATTATTTGGCAGGAATTTGGGTAGACTTGGCAGTTGATTATCGTCTACTCTGCGGTCAAACGTACAAACCGGGCTGCTTATCAGGCCCATCTACCGGAGGTATTAGACGATGACTACTTCACTCTTTTCTTCTTTCAAGGCCAACTTGCTGCCCAACGCTCTGCGTAGCGATGGCGTCTTTTCTTTGCTGTCGGGCCTGGTCACGACGCTGGCGGCCAGGCCCCTGGCGGCCCTCTTTGGCCTCCCGGCCCCGGCCGTCCTGACCGGCCTGGGCGTGGTGATTGTGGGTTATGGGCTGCTCCTCCTGTATGCGGCCGGGCGTCCTTCTCTGCACCGCCGGGCGGCGTGGCACGCCCTGATTCTGAATGGTCTATGGGTACTCGCCAGCGCAGTGGGCCTGCTGGCCGGCTGGTTCCCCGTCAATACGGCCGGTGTGTGGGCTATTATTATCGTTGGTGAAGTGGTGGCGGCCTTTGGCCTACTCCAATTCTATGCTTTGCGCCGGTAACTATATCTCTCATCTATTCCGATTGTAAAAGGATATAGTTCCACGTATAATTCTCTGGTCTGGGTAACGGCCGCCAGCGGCCGTTACCCAGGCCTGTTGCCACGTTCATTGAACCCAGTCACACGCTCGCCGTT
>JBFMFT010000660.1:0-1531 GCA_040751925.1 Chloroflexota bacterium | reverse complement strand
ACCAGGCCCCAAAGGCGTCACGTCAATAATCTGGGTGGTGTCCTTATTCACGCGCAAAGCCCGCAGCAGTGAGATGGCCGCGTCGGGGCTGTTCACTTCCTTGTCCACCTGGTAGGCGTCGTACTGGCAGTAGTCGCGGTTGAAGGTCATCGTGCTGTAGCCCCACAGTTCGTCATTGAAGTAGCTGACGTGGGGATTGAGCAATTGCACCAGCCACAGGTCTACGTCAATGGGAATGCCATATTCTTCGAGGCGTTGGGCCAGGTTGGCCGAGGTAATGGCCGGGGTCATAAATTCGACGCCGATGACGTTGTCCGGGTCGTTGTTGTTGGTCAGGTTATAGTTGATTTTGAGGTAGCAGGCCATGTAGGCGTGCAGGTCGCCGGTCAAGAGGACAAAGTTCTGCACGCCCGCTTGCTTCAGGCGGCTGGCAATAATGGTGCGCTCGAAATTGTAGCCGTCCCAGGCGTCCAGGTTGACGTAGATGTTGCCGGGGTTGAAGGGGCGGGGAATCCGCAGCCGGGCCTGCAAGACCTGGTTACCCCATACTTTCCAGAGAGCGGTGGAGGTGGTCAGGCCTTGCATGAGCCAGCGGCGCTGCTGCCGGCCGAGCAAGGTCTGTTCTGGCTCGTTCTGCTGGTCGCAGCCAATGGTCACGTAGCGTTCGCCAATCAGTTCCTCGCCGCAGGGATGGGGGGCGCGGTAAGTGCGGCCGTCGGCCATAAACAAGTCCAATAAATCGCCAAAGCGGAAGCTACGGGGAATGGAGAGGAAGTCGTGGGGGTGGAAGGCATTGGGGTCGGTTTCCGGCCGGGCGGGGACGTATTCAGCCCAGGCTTGTTGGGCATCCAGCTTCAACTGGGTGAGAGCGGCCGGGTCGTGGGCGTAGGGGTGGTCGGGCGCGCCAGGGGCGTCGTTGGCGTAGTCCCAGTAGCAGTCGTTGGCCATCTCGTGGTCATCCCAGATATTGATGAAAGTGTGGTTGGTCATCGCCTCCTGGAAGAAGGGGTCGGAGCGGTAGGTGCGGTAGAGGGCGCGGTAATCGTCCAGGTTAATCGCCACCGAACTGCCACTGGGCAGGCTGAAGGAGCGGCCGGGGTAGGGGCTGCTGGGCGCGCTATGTTCGTAAATAAAATCGCCCAGGTGGAGGACGAAATCAATCTCGTCGTCTACGGCCAGGTGGTGGTAGGCGCCGTAGTAGCCGTTGGCGAAATCCTGGCAGGTGAGGACGGCAAATTTGAGGCTATCGGGCGCGCTGGTGGGGTCGGGCAGGGTGCGGCAGCGGCCGACCTGGCTGGCGGTGGCCTGGTAAATGAAGCGGTAATAATAGCGGGTATCCGCGGCGAGCAAGCCATCCACGTCCACTTTGACGGTATAGTCGCGCTCCGGGCCGAAGTCCACCCCGTTGACCAACCCCTGGGCCACGATTTGGCTGAACTCCTGGTCGAGAGCGACCTGAAAATCGAGGGTTTCGTCGGCCGACCACACTTCCTCGTTGACCCGCGTCCAGAGGATGACACCAGTGGGGGTA
>JBFMFT010000066.1:0-15753 GCA_040751925.1 Chloroflexota bacterium | reverse complement strand
CCCCTGGGAAAGCTCCTGGGCCACCCGGCCGGCGGCCGTTTCCTGGCTGTTCTGGATGCGGCTATAAGCTGAACGCATGGTCAACAGCATATTCGTCCCCGTGTCGCCATCTGGCACGGGGAAGACGTTGAGCGCGTTGACGTGCTGGTAGTTGCGCTCCAACCACACCAAACCGGCCTTAGCCAGCTTGTTGAGCTGGCGGCCGTTACAGCGCAGCCACTTCTGGTCTATCGTGGGGACATCTGTCCAGACGCTTTCAGCCACGATCCGTTACCTCCTGATGAGTGAAGCGTGAAACGTGAAACGTGAAGAGTGACCCTCTTATCACGTATCACGTTTCACGCTTCACTCTTTGCCATTACTCTGCCTCAACCCCTGCACGTACACATTCACCGCCTTGACTGGCAAGCCCAGGGCCTTTTCCACGTGGAACTTGACTGTATTTTGGATACTTTCGGCCACGGCCCGAATCCGCGTGCCATACTCGACGATCACGTACACGTCAATCACGATTTCCTCACCCGTGACCGCGACTTCGATGCCCCGTTTGCTATCGCGGGAGAGGGCCTGGGCAATGCCGCCGACCAGGTTTTTGCTGGCCATACCCACCACCCCGTAACATTGGTTGATAGCCTGGCTGGCAATGGTGGCAACGGCCGTTGGTGAAATATCTATTGTACCCAAAGTCTCCGTTCGTGTCGCCATATCGCTTCCTCAAACACCTACGGGATCTCCAAAGACCCCATAGGTCTGCACTTGCCAGGTGGGTCACACTGGACTATAATCTTCGTTGCGACCACCATGGGTCGTTTTTCTTTGCATTGACGATGAGAAACCGAGTTTCCGCCAGAAACTCGGTTTCTGAGATTCAAGGTGAATTATGGCGAAATGTGAGATATGCGGCAAGCAAACGCAGTTTGGGCAGAACGTGAGCCACTCGATGCGGCATACGCGGCGAATGTTCCGGCCGAACATTCAATTAACCACCCTCTACGAGAGCGGCCGGAAGGTGCGGAAGCACGTTTGCGCTCGCTGTATGAAGACTTTGGTGAAGTAGGCAATGAATGTCGGCTACCCCACGTATAAGACCTGCGGGGTTTTCCGAGACCCCGCAGGTTTTATAGTTTACTCGTATCTGAGGGCTTCAATCGGCCGCAAGCCGGCCGCCCGCCAGGCCGGATAGATGCCAAAGATGAGGCCGACAGCGACGGCAAAACCCGAGGCCAGGAACACCGTCCCTAAATCTACCACCGTTGCCAAATCAATCAGGCGGCCGGCCAACTGGGAGATGGCCCAGCCAATCAGGATGCCCAGTCCACCCCCTAACGTACTCAGCAGCACCGATTCCAGGAGAAACTGAGCCAGAATATCCCGCTTGAGCGCGCCAATCGCCTTGCGGATGCCAATCTCCCGCGTCCGTTCGGTGACGCTGACCAGCATGATGTTCATAATGCCGATGCCACCCACCACCAAAGAGATAGCGGCGATGGCCCCCAGGAAAGCGGTCAGAGTGGCCGTCACGGTGTCGAAAGTCGCCAACAGGTTGTTCTGGCTGAAGATGGTAAAATCGTCGTCGGCGGCGTAGGTCACATCGTGTGAGCGGCGCAGCGTTTCCGTAATCTGGTCAATGGCGGCGTCAGTCCGCTCTTCGCTGGCCGCCTGGGCCACGATGAGATTGACCGCCTTCTCACCCTGGCGGGTACGGCCGTTATACAGCCGGCTGTGGGCGGTGGTCAAAGGCACGAACACGTTGCCGTCGGGGTTGTTGAAGCCGACGCCGGAGGGGGCCAGCACGCCAATTACTTCGTAACTGACGCCGTTGATCTTGACCGGCTGGCCCACCGGATACGCTTCGCCGAAGAGGTCGGCCGCCGCCTCCGATCCCAAGACCGCTACCCGCGCCTGGATCGCCAGGTCATTCTCGGTAAAGCCATCCCCGCTCACAAAGTCGTCCAGGTTGTTGATAGCCAGATAATTGGCCGTGACGCCGGCGACCGTCGTGCGCGTAGATGCGCCGCTATAGACGACCTCTTGTGTACCCTGGACAATAGCCGACACCTGGCTCACGGCCGGGGCGTTCAACGGATCGGCCAGGGCTTCTACGTCGGCCAGGCTCAGAGCTGGATAACCGTCACTATGGTCCAGGTTGGTGGCAATGGTGATCAGGTTGGTGCCAATGGCCTGGATTTGACGGGTGACAGAAGCGCTAACTCCGTTGCCAATGGACAGGAGGGCGATGACGGCCGCTACGCCAATAATCACCCCCAGCATCGTCAGGGTCGAGCGCAGCTTGTTGGCCCGCAAACTATCCAGGGCTGTCAGGAAACTCTCACTCAGATTCACGTCGTCCTCCGTTGTGTAGAAACCAGGTTTTTTGCAAAAACCTGGTTTCTAGTTGTCGCTCACGATCAGCCCATCCCGAATCCAGATAGTGCGCCGGGCGTGGCGGGCCACGTCTGGATCATGGGTAATCACGACGACAGTAATACCTTCGTTATTCAGTCGCTTGAAGATTTGCAAAATCTCTTCCCCGGAAGCGGTGTCCAACGCCCCCGTTGGCTCGTCGGCCAGGATCAGGTTCGGTTGGGGAGCCAGAGCGCGGGCAATCGCCACCCGTTGTTGCTGGCCGCCGGAGAGTTCGTCCGGCCGGTGGTCAAGCCGGTCGCCCAGTCCCACCGATTCCAGCACCGCCCGCGCCCTCTGGTAACGTTCGCTGCGGCCGACTCCAGCGTACAGGAGGGGCATCGCCACCTGCTTATGGGCTGGTGTGCGCGGCAACAAGTTGAACTGCTGGAAGACGAAGCCAATGTGCCGGTTGCGTAGGCGGGCCTGCTCGTTGTCGCTGGTGTGGCTCACGTCCACCCCATCCAGCAGGTACGTGCCACTGCTCGGCGCGTCCAGGCAGCCAATCACGTTCATCAGCGTACTCTTGCCCGAACCCGATGGCCCCATGATGGCGACGAACTCACCGGCGGCAATGGTCAGGTCCACCCCGCGCAGAGCATGAACCTGATAGGCCCCCATCTGGTAAGACTTGGTTATGTTTTTTAGGGTAATCATTGTCAAGTTTCGAGAAACCGAGTTTCTGCCAGAAACTCGGTTTCTAAGAATAAACGTCAGTCGCTATTGCCGCCAAACAACCGGGCCCCCGGCCTTGGCCCGGCCGATTCCACCGACGCGCCCCGGCTGACGAGTAGTTGATCGCCTTCCCTGAGGCCACCGGTGATTTGGGTGTAACGATCATTGTGCAGCCCAATGGAGACAGGTACAGTGCGATAGGTCGAGTTGCCCTGGGCGTCGGTTTCCACCCGCGTTACACGGTAGGTACCGGCCGCCCGATCCACCGTGATCGCCGCGCTGGGAACCAGGAGAACCCCCTCGCGGCGGCTGGTTTCCAGGCTGGCGTCGGCCGTCATGCCCACCCGCACCGGCGCCTCGGTCTGGGCCAGGCTCAAGTAGACCTGGTACGTTACCAGGTTGCTGCCAGGGACGGTGGTCGCCGCCGGCGCAATGGCCGTCACTTCACTGGTGATGGTTTCATTGGGCCAGGCTTCCAGGGTGACGACGGCCGGCTGCCCCACCTGAATCTCACCCACGTCCACCTCGTCCACCTCCAACACCACTTCCAGGTTGTTATCGTCCACCATTTCGATCAAGATGCCGTTGGCCTGCTCGCCGGGGCTGGCGTGAACGGCGGTAATCCGGCCGTCGAAGGGAGCTACGAGAGTGGCCGCCGCCAGGTTGTTCTGGGCGCGCTGCCAACTGATGCGCGCATTCTCCACCTGGATTTCAGCCATCGCGATCTGGCTCGGCGAAGGGCCGCGCCGCAGGCGATCCAGCGCAGCCTGAGCCTGGGCCAAAGTCGCTTCGGCCGCCTTGATTGGGGCCTCCGCTGCCCCCAGGCGCAGCAGGTCCAGGCGCGCCTGGGCCGCGTCTTGTTGGGCCACGGCCAGGGCCACGCTCGCGCTGCTGGTGGCCATCGCGTTGGCGTCACCGTTCAACAACAAATCCAGTGTTTCTTGAGCCGCCGCCAATTGCGCGTTGGCCTGGACGGCCGCCGCGCGCGCCGCCAATTCCCAATCAGCCAGGGTTTCTTCGCTGAGGAATTGGTTAGGTTCTGTCACCAGGATCGCGCTGTGCTGCTCGGCCGCCTGGGTCGCCGCCGCCTGCGCCTGGGCCAACGCCATTTCGGCCGCCTGGAGTTCGGCCGCGCTGGCTCCTCCTCTGGCTGCGTCCAGGCGGGCGACGGCCGCCCCCACTTCGGCCGCTGCGGCCCGCACGCCGGCTTCAGCCGAGGCCAGTTCGTCGGCGTTGGGGCCATCCAACAGGTCGTCCAGGCTGGCCTGGGCGCGGGCCACCGAGGCTTCGGCCGCCGCGAGGTCGGCCGCCGGTGGGGGTGCTTGCAGGGCAGCCAGGTTGGCTTCTTGAATCACCAGGTTTTGTTCGGCCGTCGCCACCGCCCGTTCCAGGGCGGCCGTGTCCAATTGGAGCAGCGGATCACCAGCCTGGACTGGGTCGCCCACCTCGACCAACACCTCGGCTACTGTGCCGCTCGTGGTCAGGGCCAATCGCGCCTCACGCTGGGCGACGACCTGGCCGCCGGCCGTCGCCCTGGCCGCCAGGTCACCCACGAAGGCGGCCACAATCTCATCGCCGGTGGTCTGGCTGGCGGGGGCGGCCGAAGCCCGGCTTGACCGTATCAGCGCGATCCCCACCACCGCCGCGACCAACACCAGCCCAACGCCAATCCACAACCACCTGGTTCGCTTCTTATTGTTACCTTTAAACATACTGTTCAATCCCTTCTGCTACAATAGTCTAGGCGGCGCCCGTCCTCATCAACCCGCGTCGCCCACCGCCAACCGGACGATTATTGAATGATTATTGAATCATATCTTATCAATCAATCGCCCCTTCGAATCCTTGTTCTAATCACCCGGGCCGAAGGGGTCACCCGTCCCCGGCCCAATCTGCCCGAGGGGGGGCGTCTCGCCAATCAGCAGGCGATCCCCTTCCTGTAGACCGTTAAGAATTTGCGTGTTTTGGTCGTCGCGCAGCCCGACCGTGACGGTTATTTCCTGTATGCTGTCCCCCTGCGCCAACTTGACCGTATACGTCCCGGTCGCCCGGTCTACCTGAATGGCCCGATTCGGCACGAGCAGCACCCCCTCCCGCTGCGTGGTCAGCAGATGGGCGTCGGCCGTCATGCCCACGCGGATCGGCAACGTCGTTTCCGCCAGGCTGAGGTAGACCTCGTAGGTGGCGATGGACGTGCTGGCGCCGGCCGTCGGGCCAGGGGCGATCGTTTGCACCTGACTCTCAATCTCCACCCCCGGCCACGCCGCCAGAGTGACGACGGCCGCCTGGCCGGCCGCCAACGCCCCCACGTCCATTTCGTCTACTTCTAAGACGACCACGAGCGAGCGGCTGTCCACTACTTCGACGACCACACCACCGGCAATCTCGCCTGGACTAACGGTGACGGCCGTCACCAGCCCATCGAAAGGAGCCGTCAGGGTAGCCCCCGCCAGCGCGTCCTGGGCGTCGGCCAGGGCCAGGCGAGCCTGTTCCACTTTGGCTTCGGCCGCCGCTACTTCTTCGACCGTTGGGCCGTCTATCAAAGCAGCCAGCGACGCTTCGGCCTGGGCCAGTTGAGCCTGGACTGAAGCCAGCTCGACGGCGGTAGGGCCGGCCGCAGCCAGGTTATAGTCAGCCTGGCTACCATCCAGCCGGGCGGAAGCGGCAGCCACGCTGCTGGCGGCCGCGCTGGTATCGGCCCCGGCCAGCAGGTTGTCCAGGTTGGCCTGGGCGTTGGCAACGGCTTGCTCGGCTGCTTTAAGGGCCTCGTCGGTTTCTTGCGTTGGGTTGGCTTCATTGACTGCGCGGGCGCGTTCCAGGCTGGCCTGGGCGGCCAGGAGGGCGGCCTCGGCCTGCTGCACCTGGGCCGGGCTAATCGAATCCTCCGCGCTGGCTAATTGGGCGGAAGCGGACCACAAGGAGGCTTCGGCCGAACGGACGCCGGCCGCGCTCACTGCCAGTTCCGTTTCGCTGGGACCGGCCAGGAGGTCGTCCAGGCTGGCCTGCGCGCTGGCGACGGCCGCCTCAGCCGCCGCTACGTCGGCCGCGCCAGGGGCTTCACGCAAACCGGCCAGGTTCGCCTCCTGGAGACGGAGGTTTTGTTCGGCCGCCGCCGCGTTCAGGGCCAGGTCAGCCGTGTCCAGTTGCAGGAGGGCCTCACCCGACTGGACCGTATCGCCCACCCGCACGTAGACCTGGGTCACGCGGCCGGGCGCGGTCACCGAGAGGGCCGCTGCGCGCTGGGCGACGACCCGGCCGCTGGCGGTGACACTGGCCGAGAGATCGCCGGTGAAGGCGGTGACGATCTCGCCAGTGGCCGTGTTTTGTCCGGCCGGGGCCGGCGCACAGGCAGACAGCAGGAAAAGAGTGACGGCCGCCAAGACTAACGGCCGCCACCCGCTACGTCGGTTTCTCGTTCGCATCATTGCCACTCCTCATTTTGGACAGGATTAACAGGATTTACAGGATTGACTTTCGTCCTGTAAATCCTGTCAATCCTGTCTATTTCCGCTAACGTCTATTCTAGGGGGCAAATCTGCAGAAACCGTGCAGGCGCGATGCAGTTCAGAAGTAAAATGGAGGGATGGGACGCAGAGGACGAGGATGAACGCAGATGGCCGCAGCTTAGGTTCAGCGAAAACCCATACCAATCCGCGTCATCCGCGTTCCCTTTTATGGGGCGATAACCCAAAGATAGCCGAGGGAGACGGCCGCGACCGGGCCGCTGTTGTTGGTGAAGCGCAGGCGCAGGGCCTGGAGTTCGGCCGCCGTATCCACCCCGGCCGCCCACAAGTCAAAGGTGGCTGTGAAATCTACCTGGCCGTTTTGCGGCCGGATGGTGGTGTTGCGCCAGGTCAGGCCGTCCGTTGTCCATTGCAGGGCGTTGCTCCCGTTGTAGCCCGGCTGAACAGAATAGTGCACTTGCAGCACGACGTTGGCGGGGTCGGCGACCAGACCTTGCCCAAAGCCGGTCCAATCCCCGCGCCGGCCGCGACTGACGCTGTACCAGCCATCGTCCAGCCGAACCTGGGTGGGCGAGGCCCCGGCCGTGTCGTCACGCTGGCTGGCCCCCAACGTTTCGCCAGTCGTATCGGTCGGCCCTTTCTGGACGGCCAGGTTGATCCCACCGCTCTCGAAGGGCAGACTAGGGGTGAGCGGCCGTGCCCAGTTCCACACCTCTGACAAGAACGGCCAATCCGATTCGGGGTCTACCTGGGGGTCGTTCGAGCCATACTGGAAATTGTCGAAGTAGACCCAATCATTAGTTGAGCCTTCCTCGACCTCCAGGTGCATATTAGGCTGGATGACCCGGCCGCTGCCGTAGCTATGCTTCACCATGCCAGGCAAACCGGCATATTGCCCACCGTAGGCAAAAGTAGCCACCGTGTCCACCTGCTGCTGGCCGGCCGGCGGCAGTTCCAGGTAGCCCTCGCCCCAGTACAAGCCATCCAGGGTGAAGTCGCCAAAATCAGGGTCGTTGATATGCAGAGGGGTCAAAGCCCAGCCGGGCCAGGGAGCAATATCGTCCAACGGCCCCATGACCTCGCCCAGAAAGAGGTTGAGAGGATAGGGGTAAAACTGGCCGTACCAGCCAATGTCGTCGGCCGCGTAGAACGTGCCGGCCGAAATGCCCACATAGCCGCCAGAAGCGGAGACGAAATCACGAATCTTCTGTTCGTGACCGGTCAATTGTGTGATATAGCCGGGGGCATAGCCGCCTGGAAAGATGATCACGTCAAAATGGGCGCGGGTTAAGGCCTGATTTTTGACCTCTGTATCGCGGATAGCCAGGGGGGTATGGCTGCTATACTCGGTGACGCGGCCGACGGCCGGCAGCAGACCCGGATAGGCCCCACCTTCTGGCGTGTGAGTGGCATAGACAGCGAAACGGCCGCCGGTCAAGGGCGCGGGGTTGATGACCGTCTCGTTGGTCACCTGGCCGGTCTCGATCCATTCTAAAAGCTGGGCCAGCAAGGGCCACTCAGAGTCGGCGTCGTAATGAGCGGCGTCCAGGTTGTCCCAGGTTGTCCAGTCCAGTTCACTATCCTCTTCCAGTTCCAGGCTGGGGGCGACCAGGACGGCCCGGCCGCTGCCGTAGGTGAAGCGGACGATGGCCGGCCGGCCGTTCTGGCTGCCTGCGCCCAGGTCAAAGGAGGCCACCCGCGTCGCCCCGGCCGCCAGGCTGAAATAGCCCGCCCCACTGGAAAAGTAAGTGGTGTAAATGCCTGGGCCAAACTGGGGATCGGTGAGGGTTATCTGGCCCATCCCTGGCCCAACCTGATTGGCCGGGCCGTAGAAATTACCTGCGTATAAGTCCAGGGTGCGCGGCTGGCTGACCCCATTCCAGACCGAATTGTTGGCGGCGTAACGCGCCCCGGCCTCGATACCGATGAAGCCGCCGCCACTGCTGACGAAGTTGCGGATGGCCGCCTCTGCGCCAGAGATGGCCTGGATATTTTGCAGGTAACTGGTGTCGGAGCCACCCTCGCCGGCCGGCAGCACAAAGACGTCGAAATTGGCGGTGGTCAGGCGGCCGAGGGTCAGGTCGTCCGTTCGCACAGCCATTGGCTGGTGGCCCATGGCCGCCAGGGCCCGGTAGAGGGCCAGGGTCTTGTCAGATTCGGCTCCCAGGTCGCCATAGATGGCGATGCGGAGGGGGGAAGAGGTGGCGGCCGGTGGCGAAATCACACTCACCAGGAGGAGCCACCAACCTACCGAAGCAAGCCATTTAAGCCAGGACACTTCAGTTCTGTGACGGCCGGGGGCCTAGTTCCGAGTATTCATTGATGATTCGCTCGAAAGCCGCCACCGAATCAACTTTGACAGCTTGTTTGAACAATATCTTCAAGATGGTCAGGTCTTCGAGCCGCTCAATAGTCTGAAGCGTTTTAACGGGCAGAACTTCGAATCGGGTTGCCAGGACTTCGACGATGTTCTCCCGAAGAGCCTTCTGAAACCCTTCCTGGACGCCTTTCTGAAACCCCTCCTGGATCCATTCCTGACCGGCGACCGTTTCTTCAATGGGTGTTAGCCTCAGCATGGTTTCAATCTCCTTCCGCGACAGACGAGTAAATCGTTGCAAGACAAATTGTATCAGAATATCAAGTAGACGTGCTTGCGCGGCCGTGTCTACGTTGTCCAACTGCCGGATAGAGGCGGCCCAGTTAGCTGCCTCCTGGCGCACTTCCGTTTCATTTTGGCTGGCCAAAGGTCGCAGCGCATTCAGGATCGGTGATGTTTTAGGCGATTGGGCCAGCAAGCCAGGCAGAACCCCTCGAATCAGCCAGGGCATTTGACCATGGTGCAGCAAGCCGAGCGTTTCTGGGCCGGGATCATACGACTTGTCGAGATACAAAATGATAGCCTGCCACGGGCTACCGTTCAGTTCCGGCCGTTGCTCGAAGTAGAGTCCCACCTGGTGGATGACACGCCAATAGATTGACTCGTCCAGGTAGCCTTGCACTTCCAGAAAGTAGCGGGGATGGCCTGGTTCTGTTGGTTCCAACAGGCCATCCATTTGCCGTTGACTGGCCTTGACCACCGGACTGCTAAAGCGGTAAGGACAGCCCGGCTTGATTTGTAGCAGCTCGAACACGGCGTGCGGGGCAATCTGGAAAAACTCGTGAAATAGCTCGTCTGTTTTCATAGTTGGGCTATTCCACACCGGCCGTCGCTAACCGATTCACAAAGGCGGCGTGTTCGGCCGAGGCCACTCCCTCCTGTAACGTCGCCAACATCCCGGCCAGGTCGCCTGACCAGAGGGCGGCCGGTTGCAGCCATAGCCCCGGAAACACCTCACTCCGTAGAACCCCATGGGCGTCCGGTGTCAGCGTTTCGTAGACTCCTTCGCGCAGGGCGAACCAGTCAACTCGCTGCTCAAGCGGTTGTACAACCAGATATTCCTGTACACCATTACGGGCGTAGACATGACGCTTACTGTGCAAATCATAGGCCCAACTACTGGCGGCGACTTCTATGACCAATTCAGGCGCACCGGCCAAATAGTCGTCACTGGTAACACGAGAACGGCCGCCGTACCGGGCGCCCAGACGCAGAAGCACATCCGGCTGAACTTCATTCTCCATATCTAATCGCACGGTTGCGTTATCGTAGGCATAGGTACCAGGTGTGGCCGCTGCGTAAACTCCCAGCCACGTATTGACGGTATTGTGGGGTCTCCCATGTGTCTCGGCGTGTGCAGGTGAGGGCATATACACGACTCCTTCGATGAGTTCAGCTTTCTTGATTTCGGGGTGGGCTTCGTAAAGGCGCTCAAACTCGGCCCGCGACAAATGATCGCCAGGGTTAAAAGGGGGTGGCCCTACTTGCACGGTCGGGCGAAGCCGTCCTGTGCGCTCTGGGGTAAGGGTTGGTGTAGCCATGTTGTCATTCCTCGGCAAATAGAACGCGGATAACGCGGATTCTCTATCGGGTGGCGAGCCACCAATCACCAAGTCTTCTGTCTCAGTTACCGTCTACCGGCCGTCATTATAGCACGTCTGGAACGGCCGCTCAACGCCATTGACAGCCCGACGGCCGTCCCGTACAATCGCCTATTGCCAGTAGGGGCGAGGCAACGCGGTGGCTATTCGTCTTTCTCAGCGACATCCTCTCCGCGCTGCCTCGCCCCTACTAATTCCTGCAAACGGAGAGATTATCGAGTATGAAGCCTGTGACCAGCACGGAGATCCGGCAAGCCTTTTTGGATTTCTTTCAGGAGATGGGGCATACCGTCGTCGCCAGCTCACCCCTGCCCTTGCACGACAACCCCACCCTGCTCTTTACCAACGCCGGCATGAACCAATTTGTCAACACCTTTTTGGGGCGGGAGGAGCGGCCGTACAAGCGGGCAGTCTCTTCCCAGAAGTGTATGCGCGTCCAGGGCAAGCACAATGACCTGGAAAACGTCGGCCCCTCGCCCCGCCACCACACTTTCTTTGAGATGTTGGGCAACTTCTCCTTTGGCGATTACTTCAAGGCCGGGGCCATCCGTTACGCTTACGATTTTATGACCCAAGTCTGCCAGATTCCGGCCGACCGCCTGTGGTTCACCGTCCACACCAACGACGACGACGCGTACCGGATATGGGTGGAGGACGTGGGCGTAGCGGCCGGGCGTGTCCTGCGGATGGGCGATAAGACCAACTTCTGGATGATGGGCGAGGTAGGCCCCTGTGGCCCCACCAGCGAGATTCACTACGACTGGGGCCCCGACGCCTGCACCTGCGGCCGGCCGGATTGCAGCGTCCTCCTGGACAACGGTTGTGATCGCTGGCTGGAAGTGTGGAATCTGGTTTTCATGCAGTTCAACCAGGCTGAGGATGGCCGGCGGACACCCCTGCCCCGGCCGGGCGTGGATACGGGGATGGGTTTGGAACGTATCACCAGCATCGCCCAGCAGCAGCCCGTCAATTATCGCACCGACCTCTTTGCCGGGGTGATGGAGCGCGTGCAGGCCCTCCTGGGCGACGATGAGGCCGAACGCCAGTCCCACGAAGTCGGTTACCGGGTGATCGCTGATCACGGCCGGGCGGCCACCTTCCTCATTGGCGACGGCGTCCTACCAGGCAATGTGGGGGCTGGCTACGTGCTGCGAATGATTATCCGGCGGGCGGCTCGCTACGGCCGCAACATTGGCTTCGACAAGCCCTTCCTGGCCGAAGTAGCCCAGGTCATCCTGAACCAGATGGCTGACGTCTACCCCGAACTGCGGGTGCGGCGGGAGTTCATTCGGCACACCTTAACCCAGGAGGAGGAACGGTTCGCCCGCACCCTGGACGCGGCCCTGACCTACCTGGATCATACCCTCAACTTGCTGCACCACGCCAGTCAGCACGTGGTCCCTGGCGACATAGCCTTTAACCTGTATGCGACGCACGGCCTCCCTCTGGAAATCACGCGGGACGTAGCGGGTGAAAGAGGCTTTACCGTAGATGAAGCGGGCTATCAAAAGGCCCGTGAAGCGCACGCCCAGGCCAGTGGCGCGGGCGCTTTTGGCGAGTACGACGTGAAAGACCAGGTTTACGCTCGCCTGTTGGCCGACCTGATCGCTGGCGGCCGTCTGGACAGCAGTGGCGTAGATTACGATCCCTATTCCGGCTTCACCCTGGACAGCGAAATCCTGGCTGTGCTGCATAATGGGCAACGGGTGGACAAACTGGCCGCCGACGGCCGGGAGCAGGGGTTGGTAGAAGTGGTCACGGCCGCCACTCCCTTTTACGTCGAGGCCGGCGGCGAGGTCAGCGATACCGGCCGCCTGTTCGTGACCGAAAACGACGCCGAGTTCCAGGTATCCGACGTGAGAAAGCCTGTGCCTGGCCTTGTCGTCCACAGCGGCCGTCTGCTACGTGGTGAGTTGGCCGATGGCCAGACGGTTCGCCTGGAAGTGGATAATGATCGCCGCTGGGACATCCGCCGCAACCACACGGCGACCCACCTTTTGCACCGCGAACTGCGCGAACACCTGGGGCGGCACGTCACTCAGGCGGGTTCATTGGTGGCCCCCGACCGGCTACGCTTTGACTTCAATTACGGCCGGGCGGTGGACGACGCGACCCTGGCCCGCATCGAAATGGCCATCAACCAGGCCATTCTCAATAACCTGCTGGTCAAGATCGAGCATACCGCCCAACGCGAAGCGATTAGCGCGGGGGCGATGGCTCTCTTTGGCGAAAAGTATGGCGAAGTGGTGCGGACGATCAAGATTGGCGACACCCGCCAGCCCTACAGCTTTGAGCTATGCGGTGGTCTGCACGTCCAGGAGACGGGCCAGATTGGGCTATTCCGCTTTACCAGCGAAGGGGCGGTGGCGGCCGGGGTGCGGCGGGTGGAAGCGGTGACCGGGCGCGGGGCCTTTGCCCTGGTCGCCGAACGGCTGGATACGTTGGATCGCCTGGCCCGCAAATTGAATAGCCCAGCGGCCGAAGTGGAGACGCGCCTGGATAGTCTGCTGGCCGAAAACCGCCGCCTGGAACGGGAATTGGAGCAGGCCCAGCGCCGCCTGGCCCGCCACCAGTTTGAGGCATTGCTAACTCAGACGCAGGAGGTGAGGGGGATACCCCTGTTGGCGGCCGTCGTCGAGGCGGCCGGCATGGACGGTCTGCGCGAGATGACCGATTGGTTCCGCGACAAGGTGGGGTCGGGGGTAGTGGTGCTGGCGACGATCAAAGATGAACGGCCTATGATCATTGCCGCGGTGACCGAAGACCTGGTGAAGCGGGGTATCCGTGCCAATGACCTGGTGCGCCAGGTAGCCCCGATAGTCGGTGGCAGCGGGGGTGGGCGGCCGGCGTTGGCCCAGGCCGGCGGCAAAGATGCCAGTAAAGTAGCGGAGGCGTTGGCGGCCGTGCCGTTGCTTATTGAGTCACTGGTTAGTTGAGCAATGAGCGGCTTCAGGTCTTTAGTTTGTGGTATTTGTGG
The DNA here is from genome assembly GCA_040751925.1 of Chloroflexota bacterium. Taxonomy (GTDB): domain Bacteria; phylum Chloroflexota; class Anaerolineae; order Promineifilales; family Promineifilaceae; genus JBFMFT01. The sequence continues at coordinate 2,256 of JBFMFT010000066.1, read as the reverse complement.
CAAGGAAGGGGCCAGGGTTCGCCACGTTTCTCGCAGCTATGGCAAGGGAGAAAAGCTGCTGGTGATTGAAAATGTGCCTGTGATCAGTTGCCCCCACTGTGGCGAAAGTTATCTCACCGCTGAAACACTGCACGAAATTGAGCGCATTAAGCTCCACTGGCAATCATTCGCCCAGCCGCGCCCAGTCCCTGTGGCCGTTTTTGTATAACAGCGAATCCACCGACCGGCCGCCCATGGCAGAACTATTTCCCGGGCCAGTTCAGGTCATCTACCTCGACGCCAACGACGATCTCGCCACTATCTCCGGCCGTCTACAATGGATACAGGCCGGGCGGGTGGTGTTGGTTCTGCCGCCGGGCGGAACGTTGCTGACAGAATGGCTGGATTTGGTGCGGTTGCGCCGCCAGGCCGACGAACTGGGGTTGGAAGTGGGGTTGGTGACGGCCGATCCCCTGGTCATCACTCAGGCCAGGCGACTCGGCTTTCCCGTCTTTTTGACCGTGGCTGCCAGTCAAAACGGCCGTTGGGCCTGGCGACGCTGGCGCAAGCGAAAAGCGGCTTACCCAGCCGAGGCAACCGGCCCCGGCCGCCCTCTGGACGCCGCCGACCGCCAGGCAATCTACCGGCGACTGACCCCCCGGCCTCTATGGCAGCGCTGGTTAAGGCGTTACGCGGCCATCCTGTTCTTTTTCCTCACCCTTTCTCTCTTGAGTGTAGCGGCCGTCTACATCCTGCCGGTGGCTACTATCGTCCTCAAGCCGGCCGTCACGCCGGTGCAGGTGAACCTCTCTATCGTGGCCGACCCCCAATTGGAGACGGTCAATTTCAGTGGGGCGTCGGTGCCCGGCCGCCGGCTGGCCGTCACCGAGGAATGGCGGGCGACGGTGGCGACGACGGGGGCGACGGAGATACCTGAAGGGCCAGCGCGGGGCGTGGTGGTCTTTGCCAACCGACTGCCCCAGGCGGTGACGGTGACGGCCGGCACGCGGGTTCGCACGTCGAGCGGGCGGCCGGTGGTCTTCCAGACCCTTGAGCCAATCGAAGTGCCGGCCTCTATTGGAGCGACGGCCGAAGCCGAAGTGGTGGCGATTGAGCCGGGCCCGGCCGGCAACGTGGAGGCTACCCTGGTCAACCAGATTGAAGGGTCATTGGCTTTGCAACTGGCCGTGCGGAACCTGGAGCCGATGGAAGGCGGGGCGGCCCGCGTTGTTCCGGCCGTGACCTCGGCCGACCAGGAGCGGCTGCGCCAGCACGTCTTAGATCAGTTGCGGGCATTGGCTATCGCCGAGATGCAGGCTTCGCTGAATCCGGGCGAGTTTCTGGCCCAGGACTCGGTGCAAGTGGCGACCATTTACCACGAGACGTTTACTCACTTTGTGGGTGAGCCGGCTAACCAATTGACGCTGGAGGTGCGGGCGGAGTGGCGGGGGACGGCCGTTGACCAGGCGCAGACGATTGACCTGGTGCGAACTGAATTGTTGAAGGGTGTGCCGCCTGGATTCCACCTCCTAACGGATAGCCTGACCCTCCGCAGTGGGGAAGTGTTGGGAGTAGACGGTGAGGGGCGGGTGAGCTTTATGATGATGGGGGAGGGCGTGGCGGCGGCCGAGTTGGAGCTGGCCGCGCCCATTCAGGCCATTACGGGCCAGCCGGTGGATAGCGCCCTGGCCTATCTAAGCCAACAACTGCCTTTGCGCGAATACCCGGCGGCCGAACTCTGGCCGGGCTGGTTCGGCCGCCTGCCTTACTTATCCTCCCGCATCCGCGTCCATACAGAAACCTGACAGGGCCGAGAAGACCATTGGAAGGAGGAGTGATTTGTGGAGACAAGAGGAGGGGGAATGATGAATGATGAGTGAGGAGGGATGGTGATGGACATGGATTGAGTGTTGCATGGGGAGTTAAACAGGCTGTTTAATGACCTGGAAGTTTAATGACCTGGAAGTTGGAAGGGAGAAAACCTGTCAAGTTTCTGATTTTCTGGTAAATTCTCTCCTATGCGGCCGGGTAAGTGCAAAATTTTAGCTCTGGATTTAGGCGAAAAGCGAATTGGCGTGGCGGTCAGCGACGAGACGCGGACGATTGCTCGCTCCCTCACCGTCCTTAACCGTACCTCTCGATTAGCGGATTTTGAGAAAATCGGCCGGATCGTTGACGAACAGGGGGTAAATCTGTTAGTAGTAGGGCTACCGATAGAACTGGATGGCGCGGAGGGGGCGAGAGCGGCCTGGACACGCAACTACACGGCCGCCCTGA
>JBFMFT010000659.1:0-1555 GCA_040751925.1 Chloroflexota bacterium | reverse complement strand
GACGCGCCGGAGATTGACGGCCTGGTACTCGTCCCTGGCGAACTGCCCCTGGGTGAACTTGTCCCCGTTCGCATTGACGGGGCGATGACCTATGACCTGACGGCCCATCCCGAAATGATGAAGGATGAAGGCGGAAGGATGAATTCTGATTTCATCCTTCATCCTTCATCCCTTCCCACTCATGCCTAACGCCCGCTTCACTTACGCCATCCTGCTGGTTTTGTCGGCGTTGCTGGGCAGCGCGTGGATTGTCTATTCCCGCGAGCCTGTGGCGAGCCTGGACGCGGCGGCCGGTATTGCCGAGGCCCCTCTGGCTGGCTTCAACGCGCCGGACTTTACCCTGACGACTCTGACGGGTGAGGAGTTGAGATTGGCGGAGTTGCGCGGCCGGCCGGTGGTCTTGAATTTCTGGGCGACCTGGTGCCCCCCCTGCCGGGTGGAGATGCCCTTCTTCCAGGATGCGAGTGTGCAATATAACGGCCGGGCGGCCGTCATTGGCGTCAACCAGGGGGAGGAGACGCCTACGGTCAGTGAGTTTATTACCTCGTTCCAAATCACCTATCCCATTGCCCTCGATTCCGATAACCGGGTGAGTAAACTGTACGATGTGCGTGCCCTGCCGACCACTTATTTCATAGACGCCAACGGCATCGTCCGCGAGGTCTACACGGGCGTCGTTAATGGGGCAGTGCTGGAAGACCGGATCGAGAAGTTGTTGCAGGAGGGATAAAAACGTCATGCGTCATGCGTATACGGATTACGGATTACGCATGACGCATTACACATTCGATGCTGCCCACTATTTCGCTCGGCCGCCTGGTTCTGCCGACGGCCGGCCTGGTTTATCTCCTGGGTCTGTGGCTGACTCTGAGCCTGGTTGAGCGGTCGGCTAAACGGCTGGGGCAGGACGGCCTGGCCGTTTATGGCCTGGCTTCTACAGCCCTGCTGGCTGGTTTTATCACCGCCCGCCTGACTTTCGTTGCTCTCCACTGGTCGGCTTATCAAGAGAATCTGTTGGGGATTGTCTGGCCGATTACCAGTGGCTATGACCTGCTGGGCGGATTGGTGGGGGGTGGGGTGGCGGCCGTCCTCTTCGGCCGCGCCCGTCGCTTACCCCTATTGGCAACCCTGGATACTCTCGCCCCTGGGTTGATTGCCGCTCTGATGATCGTCAGCCTGGCTGACCTCCTGGCCGGGCCGGGTTATGGTGTGCAGACGCTTATGCCCTGGGGTATTTCCCAATATGGCATCCGCCGCCATCCGGTGCAGTTGTATGAGGTAATCGTTGGTTTTGTAGCCCTGGCAAGCTGGCTGCGGGCGGGGCGGCGGCCGGGCTTCCCTGGGCGGTTGTTTTTGGTGAGCGCGGCCGTTTATAGCGGCGGCCGGCTGTTGGTAGACGCCTTCCGCGATAACGCCTGGGTGACGGCCGGGGGGTGGCATGGGGTACAGATCGTCAGTTTGGCGGTGTTGTTGGGGTGTTTGTTCGCGTTGAGGCGGGGGAGCGCGGATTAAGAGCTACCGTAGCGCAATCGGCTCGATTGCGCCCAGATCGCAA
>JBFMFT010000658.1:0-1603 GCA_040751925.1 Chloroflexota bacterium | reverse complement strand
CCAGGAAGGCGCGTGGTCGCACGTCCAGGTTTTCGTATATCTTCACGTCGCCAGAGTGAATCAGTCGGTAATCGCCCATCACCAGGGATTGAAACGTCCCGTCCCGGCTATCCACCAGAGTTAGACCCTCTATACGCCATTCACCACTCGCGGCGGTCAGGGTCAACATGGTTGGGGCGGCCGGCCGGGGAAAGTTTACCGACCAAAGGCCATCGCCAAGCGGCTCTGGCGGCAATAGCCACTCCTCCTCTTCTCCCCACCCAACAACGATAGTACCTGGTTCACCGGCCGCCACCAACCATAACTCCGTTGCTTCATAAGAAGGAAGATAGCCAACGGCCGCTTCCTGCCCGGCCGCCAGCGTGACCGGCAATTGGAGGTCGAAGAAGACCCCCTCGTGCCAGACGTCCCCTACTTTGTCCGTGATCAGGTAGCGGGCATTGAAAAGGTCAAGCCAGCGGTCGTCCGGCGCGGCGGTCAGATTTTCGCGCAAACGGCCGTCCGTCGTCCTTTCTCCGTCAGGCAATAACAGCCTACTTAGCTCACTGTACGAGGCCAGGGGCAAGATACCGCCATCGAAGCCATCTATGGCCGCCAGGTCATAGCCCATGGACAGATTGGGAGCGATGATTTCCTTTTGCTTGATAGCAATGGTGTAATCGTAGCGGGCGGCCGGCGGCAACTGGTCAGCGTAAATGGTGTCAATTTCAGCCTGGTCGCCAGGGTCAAAGAAGATGCCGGAGAGGCTCAAGAAACGGCCGGGCGGCGACTGCGCTTGCGTTTCGGCCATTAAACGGGCCGGGGCCGGCCGCCGATCAAAATAGGCTTCAGGGGTCGTGGGGGTGTTGTAGGGGAGGGAACGGGAGGCAAAAAAGAGAGCAAGCAGAAGATAAACGGGAAAAACGGGCTTAGACTCTGGACTAGTCAATGAGACCAGGAGGGCCAGGGTGTTTAGAAGCGCGTACCCTAGGGTCAGTTCCAGTAGCCAGCCCAACCCGGTGAGCAGGGAGGGAAACTCGGCCGGGGCTTCGGGGCCAACCGGCAGGAAGCGAGCCAACCAGACGGACAGAACACTCCAGCCCATCAAGCCTAAGAGGAGCAGCGCGCCAATCCGTAACGGCCGCTGCCTATCTTTCCGCCAATCGCTGAGGCCCAATTGCCAATCCCGACTGACCACCTGCCAGCCCCAACCAGCCAGGAAGGCCATGCCCAGGGCGTAGAGGGCCAGCCAACGGGCCGGCACGCGAAAGAGGTCAAAGCCCGGCAGCCGGGCCAACAACCAGTAGAAAGGGTTGAAACGGCCGAAGGCCAGTAGTAAACCCACGATAACCAAGAGCAAGGCGGCGCGGGCTTCCGGCCGGCCGCGTTCACGCCACGCGCCCAGACCGGCCAGTAACAGGGCCGTCAAGGGCAAAAATGCCACGTACTCAGTAAACAGAGATTGCCCATAAGCTGGTAATAGGGCCCGCCCCAACAGAAGTGGATGCAGCGAAAAGGAGAGAACTTCGTTAAAGGGCAATCCACCTTGCCGCACAGACAGCGCAGACAGTTCGAGCGTGGGCAGGAGTTGGACGGCCGTCAGCGTCAGCGCCAGCAGGCCGCC
>JBFMFT010000657.1:0-1615 GCA_040751925.1 Chloroflexota bacterium | reverse complement strand
CGTTTGCGCCAAATTCACCCGCCGGCGAATAATAATTCGCTGGTGCAGGGCTTCCCACTCTTCCAGGGTGCGGCGGACATTGGCCGGTAAGGGTTGTTTGGCCGACGACTCCAGGTAGGGAATGATGCGGCCGACCGGCCACTCATGGCGTTGTCCCCGATAGACACTGGCGCGGGTCAACTCGTAAGTCAGCACGCGGTCGCCCCCTTTGCTCTCGGCAAATTGATCGAGGACTAGCAATACCTCGTCGGCAATCGGCTCCATGACCAGAATCTCAAAGTTGGGCTGGACGACCAGGCCGCCGCTTTGTTGGTGGCTGATTTCGACCTGCCCTCGCAAACCCAGCAACCAGGCCCCCATGTCCGTCAGATGGTAAGCCAGGGCCGGGGCTGTGCCGTTCAGGTCAGCGGCCGGTTCGCCCTTATAGCCCAGGTCTACCAGCCCCATCCAAAAGAGGGGGCCGGCAATCACGTGGTTAATGAAGCCAGCTTCGACCTTATTCCAGCCATCCACCTCGCTCTGAATTCCGCCAAAGCCCATTCCCAGGGGGTTATTGGACTGCGAATAGGGCGTGGAATCGTTATAGCGGCCCCAGCCACCGTAGGAGTCATATTTACGCTTGGCAAAGAGGAAGCCGTAATCTTTGCGCCGGATATGGGCAATCAGGTCGGGCAAGCGTATCCAACCAGACCCTAAACCCTTGACGTGGCGCAAGATAGCCTGGCGGCTGGCCGACAAGGCCGGCGGGGCGTCGGCCGTCCGGTCGCTGCCCCGCTCATAGTAAGCTAATTGGCGCAACTCGTTCCATACCACCCCGTCCCGCCAGGTCTCAAAAGTCTTCTGCACGCGCTGGCTCGGCCCCAACTTCCAAAAATTTTCATCGAGAGCCGAGGGCAACAGGCGGTTCCATTCCGCCTCGGCCAGCCCCAGGTGCGGTAACAAGCGACGTAGGAAGAAGAGGCGGCCGTTCTCCTCCTCCGCCTTCCCACTGCCCAAATCCACTGGGAAACTGAGGCCAGCCGCGACTTCTTTCAAGGTCTTCTTGTAAACGAGGCCCTGGCTGGTCAGGGGCAATTCCTTCTGGCGGCGCAGGAAGCGGGCGTAGTGGCTCAAATCGCGCTGGAAGTTGCGGGCCGAGCCAGGCAAAACAAACGGTGGTTCACCTTTATCCAGTGAACCGGCCGGCTGGGCTGGCGCGGCCGGCAGGTGGCGGGCAATAAAAGCAGGTATGAAGAGGACCTGGCCGGGCGTCCACTCAATCACCCCTCGATCCTGGCGCAGCGGCTCACGGCTCAAGACCAGTCCCTTGAGAGCCAGGCCAGCCATCAAGTCTTCGTAGGCCGGTTGGCCCTTGTAGTGGGGATTGCCCTCATACCAGTCCACTTGCCGGTAGCCGACGAAGACTTTGGCGGCGGCCGGGGCGGTTTTTAACACGCCTTCGTGGGTCAGGAGGGAGCGCAGGTGGTCAGAGGCCATCTCGTCCCCCTGTTCGTGGATGATCCCCACCGCCAGCTTTTCTACTTCGTTGAGGCCAGCCAGGTTGCGCCGGATGCGCTGCTCGTCGCGGAGGGCTGGCACGAGGCGAGTGATGTTGTTCTTTTTTAAGGTGGTGGCT
>JBFMFT010000656.1:0-1615 GCA_040751925.1 Chloroflexota bacterium | reverse complement strand
AAGGGCATCCGGCGTTTTTTATGGACAGGGTTAGCAGGATTTACAGATTCCAGAATCAAGCCATTAAGAGGGCAGCCCGCGCCAGCCAGTTCAGGTTCAACTCGATTTCCTGTCCAAGCACCCGCCGGGCCTCGTTGTTCCCGACTATCGCCCGTCCCTCTCTCTGAACGCCAATCACCCCCCCGATTCGTAATTCGTCGAGACGTTCCACCAAAGCCTGGCGGTCGCGCCGGCCGTCCAGCAATGGCAACAGGTAACGGCTCACTTCGTCCAGATGGACCCGTTCGTGGCGCAGGTTGACCACTCGGCCGCTTTGCCGGGCCTGCCAACGGGCCAGGGAGCTGGCAACCGGCCGCTCACTAACCTCTAACACGAAAGGCGGCCGGTAAACGTGCAGCTCCACCAGATTCAGGCTATAGCTATAGGCTTTCAGCACATTAGCCGCCAACACCTGGGCGTCGGGGAGGAGTGCGGCCGGCGGCCGTTCCTCCTGGTAGACGCGCCGGCCGGCCTGCGCCACTAACTCGGCAAAGGGAATGGCCTGGGGCGAGTGTTCGTTCAGGTAGAGCAGCGCGGCTTTGGAGACCGGGTGATCAGTAGACAGGATCGCGCCATCTGGGCCGCGAAACTGTTCCACGGTTGTCCCCAGAACATCCGGCGTATGAGAAACCGGCGCGGCGCGTGAAGCCACGAAAAAGGCGGCCATCCGTTCCGGGTCAGCCTTTAGCGTTCGGTTCAACGCGACTTCCTGGTGGCAGAGCAGCGTCTTGCGGAAGGTGGTGTTGCGGAGGAAGTCTATGTGCTGCTCTAACTCGATGAGGTTTTTGGAGATGGACAACAGGCGTTGGCTAACGGCCGGCCGAAAATTGGTGGGCATCACGGCCGGTAGTTCCGCCTCAGACAGATATTGCAGGCCGTGACGGGCGGCGTGTTCGGCAAATTGGTGAAAGTAGACTGGATCGTTGTAGGTTTCCAGTTCGTCGTGCAGGAGCAGGGAATCGTCGCGGGGTTGGGCGTGGGCCAGTTGCTTCTGCAATAGCGTCGTATAGGCTTCCAGGAACGTGCCATACGCGCTGTTTTCGGCCGTCACCGACTCAGCCAGAAAAGCGAGTAATTCGCGGGCTTTGGCCGCTCGCTGGTGGGGGTCTGTCTCCGCCCGTGTGTAGTAGAGCAACATCTCCCGCACCATGCCCAGTAGATGCCAGCCGGGATAGGTGTTATAGCTGACGTAGGCCACACCGTTGGCGCTCAGGTTTTGGCGGCAGATCGCCAGCAATTGATCGCGCACAGCCGGCGGCGTCCAGGAGTAGACGCCGTGAGCGATGATGTAGTCAAAGTGGCCCAACTCTGGTCCGACTTCGAGGATGTTCTGGTGTTTGAGGGCGACGTTAGTTAAGCCCAGGGCCTCGATGATAGACTGGCCTTCGGCAATCTGTGTGGCGGAGTAGTCAATGCCTACCAACGCGGCCGAGGGCAGCGAAATGGCCATGGGAATCAGGTTGCCGCCGCTGGCGCAGCCCAGTTCTAATATCCGGCCGCGTTCAATCGCTGGCGGCCGCATCCCCATCAGCGTCGCCAACGTCGCCAGCCGGTCGGGGTGGCTTTGGGTGTAGCA
>JBFMFT010000655.1:0-1625 GCA_040751925.1 Chloroflexota bacterium | reverse complement strand
GAAATAGATGGTCGCAGTCAAGTGCCAAATGGATTGATTTAGGATAACTGCTCACCCCCACCTCCCCCTCAGAGGGAGAGGATTATCTATTTGCCCCGCTCGCCGCGCACGTAAGGTTGACCCAGGGCGGCCGGCGCCCCCAACCGCTTGCGGAGGGCCTCCCGCGAGCCGAGAACCAGCACCACGATGGTAAAAGCGTAGGGGATCATCTGGAGAAAGAAACCCAGATAGACGTTGTAAAAGAAGGGGTTGCGGAAGCCGAGGATTTGGGCGGGGGCCTGCAGGTCCAGAATCGAGCGGCGGAGCGCGCCAAAGGCATAAGAACCCAGGGCCGCCCGCAGCGGGTTCCACTGGGCAAAGATGACCAGCCCCACCGCAATCCACCCCTGGCCGGAGGTGGTCAACTCACTGAACCAACCGGGCGAGATCGCCAGGCTAATCGTGCCGCCGGCCAGCCCGGCCAATAGTCCCCCCACGAAGACGTACAGATAGCGCAGGCGAAAGACGGGAATACCTACCGCGTCGGCCGCCGCCGGATGTTCGCCCACGGCCCGCAGGTGGAGACCCGGCCGGGTGTGGTTGATGTAGAACCAGGCCAGGGGCGTCAACAGATAACCCACGTAGACCATGACGCTTTGGTTGGTAAAGAAAACTGGCCCCAGCAAGGGAATAAGCGACAAGACTGGCACGGTGTAGGTGGGTAAAAAGATATTCGCGCCCTCTTTGCTCAAGCCTTCGCCAAAGACCAGGCTCAGACCTGTGCCGAGAAAGGTCAGGGCCAAGCCGCTTACGACCTGGTCAGCCTGGAAATTGATCACCACCAGGGCGTGGGCCAGAGAGAGCAGGCCGGCGACACCCATGGCTACCAGCAGACCCAGGAAACCGTTCCCCGTCGCAATCGTCACACTGAACGCGCTCATGGCTCCGATGAGCATCATCCCTTCCACACCCAGGTTGAGGACGCCGGCCCGCTCGGCAAAAATCTCGCCAATGGTGGCGAATAAGAGGACGGTGCCGGTGGCTACGCCGGCCTGGAGAACGATGATGATAGCTTCCATATTTCACCCATAGGCTGTCCATCACCGGCGGGATAAATGGTCAAATCTTCAGCCGCGCGCGGTGGGGCGGCCATCAACGTTAGCTCTTGCATGGCCTTGTACCTCCCTCTTAAGTATAGCGCAGGTAGCGGCCGCTTACCACGAGTGGTACCCCGGGGCGCCTACTGTTGTTGGATGGCTCAATCGGCCGCTTGTAGTCTAACCAATCGCTGTGCCAGTTACTCATCCTTTCTCTGCCTTAGGCTTTCTCTCCGAAGCAAGGTTAGCTTCCCCCTGCGCTCACAGTGGGCTATCAACTCGCGAGCAAAGTCTTCTTTGTTATCGTATGGCAACAACTCGTGATCAATGCCCAGGTCAGAGGCCAAGTTCTTTAGTTCACCAAGACTGAAGTGTCTGATCAGGAATTGCCTTAATCTGGTCCGCTCCACCGGCTCTGGGTCCGTTTCAGTCAAGCCAGAAGTACCCTCAACGCTACCCGCAGGCACGTCAACTGCCTGGCCCAGGTTATGACCTGTCTTTGATAAAGCAGTGTGAACGCGTTGCTGGAAATTCGGTAAATCGAACCCC
>JBFMFT010000654.1:0-1629 GCA_040751925.1 Chloroflexota bacterium | reverse complement strand
CCTTCCCCTGGATCCGGCCGTTCCCCGCGCCCAGCTTCATTTCAACCCTTACGTCCGGTTGGGTGACCCCACCTCATCGCACAATCTCAATGCGTTCGTACACGGCCCGGCCGAAAGCTGGCCCTGGCGCAGCTGGGTGTTGGCCGCCCATCTACTGCGCCTGTTCTCGTCCGTCCTCGGTCTAGGCACACTGTGGCTGATCGGCGATAGCGCCCGCCGGCTATGGCCCGACCAGCCAGCCAGGGTCAGGCTGGCCGTGACTCTGGTGGCCTTCTTGCCCCAGTTCATCTTCATCCACAGCGCCATCAGTAACGATCCCCTGATCATCTTCTTGTGTACGGCCGCCCTCTGGCAGTTATTATGCCTGTGGCAGAAGACGGCCGGGATGAGGGGATTAGGGGATTACGTGTTATTAGGAATCACGATTGGGCTGGCGGCCTTGACCAAGAACCAGGGGCTACTGCTGGCGTTCTTGGCGGCCGGGGCGGTGATGGCAGCGGCCGTCCGGCAAAGGGTCTGGCGACAAAGCCTTCTAGCCCTGTTCTGCCTTGGCGGAACGATCATTCTGCTGGCCGGCTGGTGGTGGTGGCGCAATTGGCTGCTCTACGGCGACTATACCGCCACCAGCCAGTTTATCCGCCTGGCCGGCGGCGACCAGCATTACACCCTCCGCCACGTCCTGGCCGAGTCGGAATTGCTGTGGCTCTCCCTCATCGGCCGTTTCGGTTGGATGAACGTCGCTCCGCCGATCTGGGTCTACTGGCTGTGGAATGGACTGGTACTGGTAGCGGCGGTTGGCGGTGGGTGGCAGGTGGCCAGTGGCAGGCGGCGATCACCCTCCAAAATCCAAAATCCAAAATCCAAAATCGTCCCGGCCGGCCTGTGGTTAGCCCTCTGGGTGGCCCTGGTCTATGGTGGATTGATTCTGTTTATGTTAAAGACCCCGGCCGCCCAGGGGCGACTGCTCTTTCCGGCCCTGCTGCCGCTGGCTCTGGCCACGGCCTTTGGCCTGACTGCCTTTCGCGCCGACTGGCTGAATGGAACGGCGGCCGGGGTAGCCTTGTTCACGGCTTTATACGTGGGCGCGGTCACCCTGCCCAGGGCCTACGCCCGCCCAAAGTTGCTCCCGGAGGCGGCCCTGCCGGAAACAGCCACTCTCCTGCGCGTAGACGTGGGCCAGGGGCTGGAACTGGTGGCGGCCCAAATGGAGACGACGACGGCCGTGCCAGGCGACGACGTGTGGCTGACCCTCTACTGGCGCGCCCACCGGCTTCCCAGCCGACCGCCCATCCTGGAAGCAAGTCTGGTCGGGCGTGAATTAGAAGGGGTAGGGAGTGTGGTAGGCTATCATGGGCGCGGTCATTATCCGGCGACCCTCTGGCCGTTGGAAACCATTGTGGCGGATCGCTTTAGCATCCACCTGCGCGAGGGCATGAATGTTCCCGTTGAGGCTCGTCTCTACGTTCACCTTCTGGATGGAGGCGGGTCGTGGCCGGCGGCGACCCTGAAGGTCGTCCCGCCCACCTGGCCGTCACCGGCCGATGAGGTTCTGGCGAGCTTTGAGGGCGGGATTCAACTGGCAGCCGCCCAAATAGACCCGCCGGGGGGGCGGGGGGGGCGCCCCGGCCC
>JBFMFT010000653.1:0-1665 GCA_040751925.1 Chloroflexota bacterium | reverse complement strand
AGAAGCGGAACACACGCAGGCAGAGGCAGCGCGAATGGCGGCCGAGGCCGAACGAGCAGCGGCCGAGGGCGAACGAGCGCGGGCAGAAGCGGCCGAGGCCGAAGTCGCCCGCTTGGAGGCTGAACTGGCCCGCCTGAAAGGAGAAGCTACCTAACGCCATGTTATCACCAGCCACCGTTAGCGAGAGGCGACCGCGTACTAGACCCATCTCCTTCAATGGCTTTCCACCCCTGGAGAGTGGCGACCGTCTGAGTCGGGCCGAATTTGAGCAGCGCTATGAAGCCCGGCCGGACATCAAGAAAGCAGAACTGATCGAAGGAGTCGTATATGTGTCTTCACCCGTCCATTTTCAGAAACATGGTTGGCCGCACGGCCGAGTGATCACCTGGTTAGGCACTTACGAAGCAGCCACCCCTGGTGTCTATCTGGCTGATAATGTAACGCTACGTCTGGGGCCGAAGAGTGTACCTCAGCCCGACGCCATGCTCATAATTGACCCTAAACTGGGCGGCCGTTCACGCATTAGTGGAGATGATTATCTGGAAGGCTCCCCAGAGCTTATTATCGAAGTAGCGGCCAGTACCGCCTCCTATGATATGCACGACAAATTGCGGGTCTATCAGCGCAATAGTGTTCAGGAGTACCTGGTTCTACTGGTTTATGAGCGGCGAGCGATCTGGCACGTCTTGGAGGATAACAAATACCGTGTTTTGCTCCCGGATGACCGGGGTCTTTTGCGTAGCCAGGTTTTTCCAGGGTCAGTCTTGGCCCCCCAACTCTTCTGGGCGGATGACCAGGCTGGCGTGCTGGCCGTCCTCCAACGGGAGGGCCTAGCCAGCCCCGAACACGCCGCCTTTGTGACCCAGTTGTCCACTAAGCAGTAAACAGTTAGCAGTTCTGACGAATGACGCATTACGCTTCACGTTTCACTTCTAAAGGAGTCTAGCAATGTCCGAAGCACTAGGTATGATAGAATGTCGCAGCTTTGCGGCCATGGTGGAAGCCTCTGACGCCATGGTTAAGGCGGCCCGCGTAGAATTGGTGGGTTACGAAAAGACCGGCGGCGGCTACGTGACGGCCATTGTGCGCGGTGACGTAGCGGCCGTTAAAGCGGCCGTCGAAGCTGGCTCGCGTGGGGCCGAGAAGGTCGGCGAAGTGGTCTCCGTCCACGTCATCCCGCGCCCGCACGCCAACGTGGATCGGGTGCTGCCCCTCGGCCGGCAGGAAGCCGAATGATTTTGGATTTTGGATTTTGGATTTTGGAGTGCGCTCTGAAATCCAAAATCGCCAATCCAAAATCCAAAATGAGAATATGTTTCTCGGCAAAGTCGTGGGTACACTGGTGGCGACCCGCAAGGAAGCCACGTTGGAGGGCCTGAAGTTCCTGGTCGTGCGCCGGCTGACCATTGACGGCGCGGAAACGACGGGCTACGTGGTGGCGGCCGACGCCGTAGGCGCGGGGCCGGGCGAGGTGGTCATGGTGGCTACGGGCAGTTCGGCCCGCCAAACCGTCCTCACTGACAAGCGGCCGGCCGACGCCGTTATTATGGCCATCGTAGACCTGTGGGACGTGGACGGCACGATAAAGTACCGCAAGGACGAGGGCGGGGATTAGGGGATTAGGGGATTGGATAAGAAAAATCCCCTAATCCCCCAATCTCCGCA
>JBFMFT010000652.1:0-1672 GCA_040751925.1 Chloroflexota bacterium | reverse complement strand
CAGACGGCCGCTAATGTAGATTCCCTCCGACGTGCGTGTGGCCGTGAACTTCCCCCGCAAAAAGGCCAGGGTCACATCGTCGGCCAGGCGAATTTGCGGATAATTAAGCTCGATCTCTCGACTGGTACCCAGTCCCGCTTCCAGCAGAAAACCAAAATTGAAGCGAAGTCGGGATGGATGGCTACTCATGGGGATCACCTCTTATCTCCACTATAGCATAGAAGACGGTAAAGACAATGAGAAATTTGTTAGTGGCTACGCGCAACCCCGGCAAGGTATTAGAACTGGCCGACATGCTGCGCGACCTGGACGTGGCCTGGTTGAGCCTGGCTGACTTGGGTCTGGAGTGGGACGTACCTGAAACTGGGCAGACGTTTGAGGAAAACGCCGTTCTCAAGGCGCAGACCTACGCCACAACGACCGGGCTGCCCACCCTGGCCGACGACTCTGGGTTGGAAGTGGATGCGTTGGGTGGGCGGCCGGGCGTCTACACAGCCCGCTACGGCGGCCCCGGTCTGACTCCAATTGAGCGTTACACCCTGCTCTTGGAACAGTTGCGCGACGTGCCCTGGGCGCAACGGACAGCCCGCTTTCGTTGCGTGGTAGCCCTGGCTGACCCGGCCACCCTTCTGGGTGCGGCCGCCGGCGTCTGCGAAGGGTATATCGCCCTGGCCCCGGCCGGCCAGCAAGGCTTCGGCTACGACCCCATCTTCCACCTGCCTGACCTGGGCCAGACAATGGCTCAACTCGAACCGGCCGTCAAGCACCGCCTGAGTCACCGGGGACGGGCGGTGGCGGCCATTGCACCCTTACTAAGACGAGTGATGAGTGATGAGTGATGAGTCACTCACCACTCATCACTCATCACTCATCACGTCTGAACCAAAACCAGGCCGAGGGCCAGGCGGCCCAGCCGTCGGGCATGGCCGTCGCTCCCCGCTCGATGCGCTCCAGGTGGAAACCATCGGCAAAACATTCGTAGATGGTTCGTTCTTCGAGGCCGTGCGGCCGATCCTGTTCCTCTACTGTTTCCCCCTCCTCGCGCAGCCGGGCAAAGAGGAGATACCAGCCGCCCGGCCGCAGCAGCCGGCGCAACTCATTAGCATAGGCAGCCAACTCTGTTTCATCCAGGGCGTGCAGGCAGCCCACGTCCAGAGCCAGGTCGTAAGGGCCGGTGAGGAAGCTTAGGTCGGTGACGGCGGCGCGGTGGAAACGGGGCTGGACGCCGGCCGCCCGCGCCCTGGTCCGCGCTTCTTCGATGGCTACGGCAATGAAATCTACCCCATCCACCTCCCAGCCCCGGCCGGCCAGGTAGATGGAGGCCCGGCCGTAGCCGCAGCCCAGGTCTAAGGCCCGGCCGGGGGGCAGGCTGTTCACCAGGCTTTGCGCCTCCGGCGGCGGCGCCTCGGCGTCCCAGGGTATCTGGCCGGCCATGTATTTTGCCAGTAATGCTTCGTATAACGGTGTGGTCATTCGTGTTGCCTATCGCGTCTTGTGTACTGCGTAGGGCGTGTTGCGTAGACAAACTACGCAGTACGCCCTACGCCCGTGATGCCTCAAAACAAAGTGTTACCGAAGGGGTATGGGCTGCCTCAAAATGAGTGTTACTCTGCCAGTAGCCACAACCGCTTCAGATGCTCGTCAATCCGTCGCCGCAGGGCGGCTGGATTGA
>JBFMFT010000651.1:0-1677 GCA_040751925.1 Chloroflexota bacterium | reverse complement strand
AAGAGCCTCGACCAGTTCTCGCTTGCTTTGTTGACTCAATGCATGTTCCTTTTTCATGCCGGCAAAGGTAACACTTATTTTGAGGCAACCGATCATGCTTCGGTAACATTTTCAATGAGGCAATGCGCGGGGTTGCCACCTTCCCTTTAGCTTTGTTACAATGGAGTGATGATCCCGCCCCTGATAGTTGGTTTTATAAGCGACCTTTACTTCACCGTCAAAGTGGAGAACGTCGCCCGCCAACTGGGCTACCGCGTACAGTGGATTGAGTCGGCCGACGAGTTAGGCCCGGCGGCCGACCCTGCTCTCCCCAACCGGCCGGGCGAACCGTTGCAAGGCCTGAACGGGCGGCTGCTCGACCAATTGACCGCCTGGCAGCCGGCTCTGCTCATCTTCGACCTGGGCCACCCGGCCATCCCCTGGCGCGAGTGGATCGCCATCCTCAAATCTTCACCGGCTACCCGCCGCCTACCCATCTTGTGTTTCGGTTCGCACGTAGACGTGGCGGCCAGCCAGGCGGCCAAAGACGCCGGCGCGGAAGCGGTGGTCGCCCGCTCACGCTTCGTCACGGCTCTGCCCGAACTGATCCAACAATACGCCCGCCGGCCGGACTACCCGGCTATCTTGGCCGCCTGCCAGGAGCCCCTCTCGGCCGCCGCCCGGAAAGGCTTGGTCTATTTCAACCAGGGGGAGTATTTTGAGGCTCACGAAGAGTTGGAACAGGCCTGGAAGGAGGACGCCGGCCCCGGCCGCGACCTCTACCGGGCCATCTTGCAGGTGGCCGTTGCTTACCTGCAAATCCAGCGCGGCAATTACAATGGGGCGGCCAAGATGTTCCTGCGGATGCGCCAGTGGTTCGAGCCCTTACCCGACACCTGCCGGGGAGTGGAAGTGGCCCAATTGTGCGCCGACGCGGCGGCCGTCCGCGAAACCCTCCTCGCCCTGGGACCGGAGCGGTTGAAAGAGTTAGATAGGAAGTTGTTGAAACCAGTGGTTTATCGTGAAGCGTGAAACGTGAAACGTGAAAATCACGCATCACGTTTCACTTGGAGTTCCCCTTGTCCCCCCAGTGGAGTTCAACCACCCGTATCATTGTTGCCAGCGTTTGCCTGATTGTGTTGGGGTTGATGCTCTATTTCGCCCGGCCGTTGATCGGGCCGATTATCGTGGCCGCTCTGCTGGCCTACGCCCTGAATCCCCTGGTCAAGTTGGTCAAGAGGCGGGCGCGATTGCCCCATAAGGCGGCCGTCTCCCTGGTTTACTTCCTCACCCTGGCTATTCTCATTGCCACCCCCAGCACGCTGATTCCTGTTCTGATCAACCAGATACGCAGCGTGTCGGGCTACCTGGCCGGCGTTGAACGGCAAGTGGAAGCGTTATTGGCCCTTCAGGTGGACATCCTCGGCGAACCCATCCACCTGGATCGCTTGTGGGGCGACTTGATCAACGTAGCCACCCAATCGCTGACCCCGGCCGAAGACCCCTTGCAAGTCCTGGAGACGACTTCGATTAGCCTGGCCTGGTTGCTAGTCATTCTGGTCAGCACCTTCTATCTGCTCTTGAGCTGGGAGGGGCTGTACCGGTGGCTCATCAGCCTGCCGCCGCCCAGCCAGCAGCCCGACCTGGAACGGCTGCTCCAGGAAACGAACCAGATTTGGAAAGCTTACCTGCGTGGCA
>JBFMFT010000650.1:0-1701 GCA_040751925.1 Chloroflexota bacterium | reverse complement strand
ACATTGCCGGGGACGCCGATGGTCATGGGGTTGGGACCCCGATTACCGGCCGCCGCCACGACCACGATCCCCGCTTGCCAGGCGCGCATGACAGCCTGGTTCAAGGGATCTTCCCAGTAATAAGACTGGGGCGGCGAGCTGAAAGAAAGGTTCAAGACGCGGATATTGTGGAGGGTTCTATTAGCCACCACCCAGTCAATGCCGCGGATCACGTCCAGGTAACTGCCTACACCATCGGCGTTGAAGGCTTTAACGGTGAACAGCTGGACACCGGGGGCGATGCCGTTGTAGCCGCCGTTGACGTTGACGGTGCGGTCGGCAATGACGCTGCTGACGTGCGAACCATGGCCGCTGTCGTCGTCGGTAACGACCAAACCGGGTGGTGTCAACTGGTTGGTTATGGCGTTGTACTGAACGAGTACCCGCGCCTGATTATGGCGGTTGGTGTTGAGGCCCCGATGGGATAGAAGCCCCGTATCCACCACGGCGACGGTCACGTTATCGCCGGCGATACCCTGAGTATGGAGCTGGCTAGCTCCTACCAGTTGGCTATAGGTGGTATCTGGCGGCATGGTGTAGGTGATGGTCAGGTACGGCCGCTGGCTGGACCGCGGCCAGTCGCGGCCGGTGTACTCGCTCAATTGCTGGCTGGCTGTACCGACCAGCATGAGGCCATGATTAGCCGCTGTGCCAGCCATCCATTGCTGGACCAAACTCGTGATCGTGACCGGAATGAATAGCTCTTCGTCATTTGGCGTAAAGGAGGCCACGATGGCTGGATCAAAGTCGTTGGCTGTGTTGCCCCAGTTGACACTGCCTTCGCTCCAACTATCGGTAATCCGGTGTACGTTGACCGGGTAGTTGTTCTGGCTCTCTACCCAGAAGGAAACGGTGGCCGAAGTGACAAGGGCGTCCACTGGCACGGCCGCCAGATCGAAGCGGTAGACGGCGCGGTAAGAGGCGCCGGCCGACTCCCGGACGGGTAATTCCAGGCCGCCGGTCATATTTTGATTCGGCGCGGCCTGTTTTAACCAACGGCTGGCGACGGCCGGAGCGGTGACAGAGTAGCTAGGGCCGGCGGCCATCATTACCTGGCGGTCGGGGAAGACGTGGCTGACGCGGGGATCGCGGGCCAGTCGGGCTTGTTGGTCGGCCGACAATTGCGCGCCGACGGCGTTGATGATGCCCAGTTCGTGGGTCACCGTGCCGCCGACCCCGCGCACCAGGTTGGCGACGGTGGTCAAGTCGCGGCCCTGGACGATGAAGGAAGTGGCGGGTTGGTCGGTTACGGCCGGAGCGGCCGGCGTTGGAGCCAACAAAAACCCAACTAAGAGGGCCAAAGCTAACACCCAGGCATAGCCCAGGTTGCGGGGTACACGGCGGGCCATGACGGGTACGGTGGCGTAGGCCAGGGCCGGTGGTGGCGGGACGGCCAGCCCCAGGCTTTGGCGGAGGCCAGTCCAGATCAGGCCGGCCAGCCAACGGAAGCTGGTGTCAATCTCTTTTCTGATGACTTGCAGTTGCTTGTTCATCGTTATCTCCTTGGCGGCTTGCCTATCAAGTCGCTCTACTCTTAGTCTGGCTGGCGACCATTAAGAGGATTGTTACGAAGGGGGACGGCCGGTAGGAAATGGGTACTGGGGAAATAAAAAAGGCGTGAGGTGGATTTTCCTCACGCCTTGCTTCACCAATTTTCGCAGA
>JBFMFT010000065.1:0-15819 GCA_040751925.1 Chloroflexota bacterium | reverse complement strand
CTGTAGGGCAAGCCGCTGGATTGCCACCGCCTGTAGAGCAAGCCGCTGGCTTGCCACTTCCTGTAGAACAAGCCGCTGGCTTGCTTTCTGAGGGACAAGCCGCTGGCTTGTCCGACACGGATGAGGGGCAAGCCGGCGGCTTACCCTACACCAGCCCGCCTCGCTCCCGGCGACGGCCGGTTATCGGTTGGCTGGTGGCTGCTGGCCTGGTCATGCTGGCCTTGTTAGCCACCCGCCTCTTGGCCGACCAGAACGAGCTACCACCGGAGACGGCCGCCGCCCCTTTCACGGAGCAGCCCATTGGCGACAGTCGCTGGCTGCAAGGCCGGCCGTTGGCCGAGGCCCGCGCCAGCATGGCCGTCGTTTCTATCGGCCTGGAGGTCTACGTGATAGGCGGGGAGACGGCGGCCGGCGTGGTCAATACCGCTCTGCAATACGAGACCAGGACGCATGAGTGGCGAGAATTGGCGGCCAAGCCAACAGCCGTAGCAGAGGCCACGGCGGCCGTCCTCTTCGGCGAAATCTACGTGCCGGGCGGCCGGCTGGCCGGTGGACAGCCCACCGCCCTGGTCGAAGCCTACAGCCCTTCGCAAAACGCCTGGCGGCCGGTGGCCGCTCTGCCCCGGCCGGTAGCCGGTGGATTAGCCCTCTCCGACGGCAGCTACCTGTACCTGTTCGGCGGGCAAGATGGGGAAGAATACCTGGCCGATAGCTACGTCTACGACCCTGGGCTGGATAGCTGGCGGCCGTTGCCGCCAATGGCCCAGGCCCGCGCTCTAGCCGCCGGCGGGACTGTAGCCGGCCGCCTGTATGTGGTGGGCGGCTTCGACGACCAGGAGGAATTGCGGCTCTGCCAGTTCTTTGAGCCAGCCAGTGAAAGCTGGGCCGATTGCCCAGAGATGCTTTTGGGACGGGGCGGGGCAGGGGCGGCCGTCCTGGTCAACAAACTCTACGTCATCGGCGGTGGTCTCACCGGCGAGGTGGGGTATAGTGAGGTCTATGACCCCAACGGCCAGACCTGGCACGTGGTCAACGTGCCAATGCAGGTGGATGAACCTGCTTGGACAGGGCTAGGGGTGGTCAGTGTGGAAACGCGCCTATACGCGGTGGGCGGCCGGCAGAGGGAAACGCGCCTGGCCGAAACCTACGCTTACGCCCCCTTCGTCTATCAATTCTTCATTCCGGCCGCGCCCGGCAGCGGGGAGTAGGGGCGAGGCAACACGGAGAGGAAGCTGCTCGGAGAGACAACCTGCCTCCCGCGTTGCCTCGCCCTTACGAAGCGCCATTCAGGACCTTCTGTATCCGGCCGGCAATTTGGGCGGCCGTGAATGGCTTGGGGGCCAGTTCAATGCCCCCTGCTTCCATCTGCCGCCGGTCAGCGTCGGTGAGTGGATAGCCAGACATCAGGAGCATTTTCACATCCGGCCATTCGGAGCGGAGAGCCTGGCAAAGAGCCAGGCCACCCATCTCTGGCATCACCACGTCGCTCAAAACCAGGTCAATCTCGCCCGCTCGTTGGCGAAAGAGGTGGAGGGCGGCCCGGCCGTCGCCGACGACCAACACCCGGTAGCCCAATCCTTCCAGAGTTTCCTGCATGGCCGCGCAGGCGGCCGGATTGTCCTCCACCAGCAGAATCGTGGCCGGCCGCGTCGCCACTACTGGCTCCTCCACCATCTCGGCTGGCAAAGCTGGTAGAGCCAGGGCCGGTAGCAAGATCGTGAACATTGTGCCTTGCCCCACCCGGCTGGCTACGGTGACATTCCCCCCGTGTTGTTTGACAATCCCATAAACCTGGGCCAGCCCCAGCCCCGTCCCCCGGCCGGGTGGCTTCGTCGTAAAGAACGGCTCAAAGATGTGGGGCAGGGCCTCCTTCGGAATGCCTGTGCCGCTATCGGCCACGTCCAGGCGCACCCACTCACCAGGCTCCACGTCGGGCGCAGGGTGTTTCTGGCCGGGCGGCAAACGCCAGCGCGAGAGGGTCAAATGGATGTGGCCGCCCTGGGGCATGGCGTCTCTAGCATTGACCACCAGGTTCATCAGGGCTTGCTGTAAGCGCGTGAGGTCGCCATTGACCACGTATTCCTTTTCATCGTGGGCCATGTCCAGTGCAATGTTCTCTGGCAGCGTCCGCGCCCAAAGTTTCGCTAGTTCTTTCAAGAACGGCAGCAGGTCTACCGGGCTGCTTTCCATCACCGAGCGGCGGCTGAAGTCCAGGATTTGCTGGATAAGGTTGGTCGCATGTTGGGCCTGCTGGTAAATCGTGGTCAACCGCTGCTGCTCCTTCGCTGTCAAGCCGGAGGCTCTTTGCAGCAGTTGGGCGTAAAGAACGATGACGGCCATGATATTGTTGAAATCGTGAGCAATCCCGGCCGCCAGTTGCCCCACCGCCGCCAACCTTTCTTGCTCCATCACCCGCTCCTGGATCAATCGCATCTCCTGTTCACGCCGCTTTCGCTCGGTGATGTCGTGGACAGTTGTCACCCGTAAGAGGCGGCCTTTGTAGGGGAAATCACGCGCCGCTACCTCAACTGGGAAAGTGGATTGATCTTGACGCACGCCCAGCACTTCGTAAGTGTCTGTGGCGCGGGTGGTCAGGTGGTCGGCCACCGCCTCGTGCGAGGCCGGGGCTACCAGTTCGAAGACGGACTTTCCCACCAGTTCGTCCGGATTGTCGTAGCCGTACATACGGGCAAAGACCTGGTTGGCCTGAAAGATGCGGCCGTTTTCGTGAATACAAATTCCCTCAAAGGCGGCCTCGGCCAGGACACGAAAGCGTTCTTCACTATCGTGCAGTTCAGCCTGGCTCTGCTGGCGCAGTTGCTCCGTTAGCTCTTGCTGTCTGGCTAACAGGGCGGCGTAGGCCAGAGTAATCCCACTCTGCTCGACCAGCAGAGCCAGCGCGTTCAGGTCGTCTGTGGCAAAGAGGGAGCCAAATCGCAGAAAGACCAACAGCAATCCCCAGTTCGCGTGGGCAGCGGTAATAGGCACCACCAGCATCGCCCTGGCCCTTACGGCCGCCGCCAAGCGGCCGCCTTCTGGTCCCAGTTCGGCCACTGTATTCGCTGCCAACGGCCGCTTCTCCCCCCAGGCTCGCCCAATTGCGCCTTCATCAGCCACCACTGGCCCGATCAGGGCCGGCCAATGGGACGTGGGGTGCAGGTTGAAGTGGGACTGGGCGGCATCCCAGAGAGCAACGTTAGCAGCCAGGCCGCCGACTGAACGGATGGCGGCCTGACCGAGCAGGGTTAGCACCGCCTCACTTTGCCCATTGGCTCGTGGCTCGGCCGTTTCTTGCAGAAAGCGATGGAGTTCTACTAATTGCCAGGAGCGACGCAGCCAGCGCGGTGGCGCGAAGCCAAAGTAATAGCTTTGGGCGGCCAGCAACACCAGCAAGGCTACGGGCAAGGCCAACTGCTCCCACACGTTTACTTGCAGCAGAGTGGGCACAACGGCTAGAAGGGCGACGGTCGTTAGTAGACCCGTGCCGGCGGCGGCGAAAGTGAGGCGACGGCGGGTGACACCCCCGGCCGTTATAGCCCCCCGGATGAAGGCCCAAGCCACGTAGCCTTCGAGGCCCACAAAATAGAAGGCAATGGCCCACAGGGCCAGAACCGGCCAGGGCCGCCAGTCGGCCACCATTATGGTTATCACAGCCACCAGCCCAGCCAAAGCCAACCGGCGCAGTAGACGGGGCGCCGGGTAGAAATGTTGCAGGAGTCGTAACAGAAGATAGGGGTGGGCAGCCAGGGCAATGGAACTCAACTCATCCAGCCAGGCAGGCATGGAATCGCCCACGTCTAGCTGTAGGATGGACAACCCAATGACCAACGAACTGAAGAGGAGGGCAATATCCAGGTGCGGCCGGTCGCGGTAGCGCAGAAAGTCTACCAGCGTCAGGGCCGTAATGACGTAGAAGCCGCCCAGGGCCAGCAGATTAAAGAGGGTAAAGATAGTCATGGTCGCCCCATTATAACGATAGTCAGTTCCGGCCGACCATAAGGGGGGTTGGGTCTTCGTCCTTCATTCGGTTTGCAAACCAGACATCCTTATTGTCCAGCGTTCTACGCAATACGCAACACGCCTCACGTTTCACGTTTCAGATAGTGGTCAAACCACCCACTGATCCGCTTGAGTCGCTCGACGCGCCGATCCGTCCGGCCGCCTCTGGACAACCCATGCGACTCGTTGGGGAAAAGCACCAATTCCGTCTCCACGCCGGCCATCTTCAGGGCCACGTAAAGCTGCTGCCCCTGCTCCATGGGGGCGCGTAAGTCCTGCTCGCTGTGGATAACCAGGGTAGGTGTTTTGACGTTCCCCACGTACTTCAGGGGTGAGTGCTGCCAGTATTTCTCGAAGTTCTGCCAGGGGGGTAAGCTGTCGCCCAGGGGTTGCTGGAAGACCCAGTTGAAGTCGCTCGTCCCCCACATACTGATCAGGTTGCTCACACTGCGCTGAGTGACGGCCGCCCGGAAGCGATCCGTATGCCCAATGATCCAGTTGGTCATAAAGCCGCCGTAGCTGCCGCCGGTAACGCCCATGCGGGTAGAGTCCACGTAGGGTAGTCCGGCCACATAGTCGGCCCAGACCATCACGTCTTCATAATCAACCGTTCCCCATTGGTTCCAGATCGCCCTGGCGTGTTCCTCGCCATAACCCTGCCCGCCGCGTGGATTGCAGAAGGCGACCACGTAACCCTGGGCGGCCAGGTAGTAAAATTCGTGCATGAAGGCCGCGCCGTATTGCAGCCAGGGGCCGCCGTGAATTTCCAGAATCGAGGGATACTTTTGGCTGGGGTCGAAGCCGGGCGGCTGGACAATCCACCCTTGCAGGTTATTGCCGGCCGCCCCCTTGAACCACACCTCCTCTACCACCCCCAGGTCGAGGGTGCGTAAGAGGCGGCCGTTGGCCTGGCTCAACTGGCGCGACCGGCCGCGCCCCAGGTCACACAGCCACACTTCAGGCGGACTCTGGCAAGTCGTCAGCAGATAGGCCAGCCGCTCCTGCCCACTGTCCAGGCTGAAGCTATCCACCACCCCATCGTCGTCCACCACCGGCCGCAGCCCTTGACCATCCAGCCCCACCTGGTAGACCCAGGTGCGGCCGTGCCGCGACCCCTGGCAATAGAGACTCTTGCCATCCTTTGACCAAACCGGCCGCGAAAAGGTTCTTGCTCCCAGGTCGCCCAGACTGGCATTGGCGATTTGCAGGTCATAGGCGCTCGTCAGATTAAGGGTGTGGTCATTGGTCGTGGGTAATTGGTCATTGGTAATCAGTGATTGGTCACTGGCAACTGGCGCGACCCACAGACTATCATTCCGCCACCAGCCGTCGCTGGGAGCGTGCAGGACGTAAGCCAGCCAGCGGCCGTCGGGTGAGAAGGCCAGTGAACTCTTGGGGCCGTAAGGGGTGTCCACTTTGCGCCAACTTTCCTCCCCACCACCGGCGGCCGGCATCAGGTAAATGTCCACTGCGTCGAGCGTGCGGTCGGGGTCGGCCGTCCGGTTGGAGCAGAAGGCAATGGTGCGGCCGTCGGGCGACCAGGCGGCCGACCCTTCATCATACTGATCACCACGGGTCAATGGCCGCCCCTTGCCCGTGCGGGCGTCAATGAGCCATAAGTGCCATTTGGCCTGCGGCAGATAGCCCTCGCCATCCTGGGCGTAAAAGAAAGTGTGGACGTGACGGGCGACGACGCCCAGCTTCTTCTTTTGCTCGTCCTTCTCCCGCGCCAGGGTCTCCTCATCCTTCTGGCGGAAGTGGCAAAGCAATTGCCGGCCGTCGGGCGACCAGGCCCATTCACCAAACTCCCCTTTCAGGTCCGTCAGCCGCCGCGCCTCGCCTCCGTCGAAGGGGATGAGATAGAGCTGCGGCTGCTCCTCGTCGCCACGATTAGAGAGGAAGGCGATCTGGCGGCCGTCGGGCGACCAACGGGGCTGATAGTCGCTGTGGTCGCCCACGGTGAACTGGCGGGCCGCCCCACCGCCGGTTGGCGCAACCCACAAATGACTGTACTTCTTCTCTTTCTCCTTCTCCACTCTCTGTTGCACGTAGACCACGTGGCGGCCGTCTGGCGCGAGCTGGCAATCAGACACCAGTTGAAAAGCGTATAAGTCTTCGGCGGTGATCGGCCGCTTCTTCGGCGCAGCCATAATACCTCCTAAGGATAGTTCAGGTCAGCATCCAGTTGGGTCAACCCGACCAACTGTACGCCGGCCGCCGCTGCTTCACTTTGGGCGGCGGCCGTGAAGCCCTGGCGGGCAAAACAAACAAAGTGCACCTGCCAATCCCGAGCAGGCACAACCAGAAGAGCCTTGTTGACCAGATCGCGCACGACGGCCCGGCCGACCAATCCCCCTCCCCACTTACACTCCCCCAACAGGATTTGTTTTTCTTGCCAGTTGAGAGCCACCACGTCCACCTGAGCTACGGCCGACCAATGGCTACCCACGATTTCCGGCAGAAAGGGCAGCCGGCCGGCCCGTGCCTGGGCCAAGACCCATGCCCGGCACAACTCTTCAAAGGCCGTCAGACCGACGAAAGCCCGGAACTGTTCAGCCATCCGCTGCCACAAGACAACCGTCAATTCTTGCTCAACCAGGGTGATATTCGGCGCAATAAACCGAAAATAAAAACGTAGGTAAGGGTCGGCCAGGTGATACCGGCTGTAGCGAGAGGTTGCCCGTTGCTCAAGGGGCAAAGTAGCCGGGACACGCCGCTCAATCAGGTGCAAGGCTTCTAGTTGCTTGAGGTAAGGGCTTAAACAAAATGTTAGCCCCTACGCTCTCCTTGCTGTTAAACCGCTCCAGATAAGCGGGAATCCCTCCCGCTACGGCGTAGACGGCTACCCGTCCGGCCGCTGGATAGTCAGGTAGAAAGTCCCGCAAAGCGGCAAACGGTAGGGGGGCAACCGGCAACTGGCCGGTAAAGCGGCCGTAAAGCGGCGCCTGGTAACTCATCAGGTTGGCCATCAGGCCAATGTGTGAACCAGCCAGGATAATCACCACCTGACTATCCTTGAAGTAATGATCCCAAGCAGCTTGCAGGTAGGAGGGTAGGGAGGGATCAGACTCGGCCGCGTAAGAAAACTCATCCAGAATCCAAATGAGGGGACGGTCGCCTATCAGTTGAGCGGCCGTATCCAGAACCTCCCGCCAGGTATCGAAGCGTGGCACAGCCCGGCCCTCTGGGTAAGCCCACTCCCACAGGGCCTGGGTAAAACTCAGGCGCACCTGGGCCGGGGTGTCACGGGTCGCTACCCAATAGATAAAGGGGCGGCTGGTCTGCCTGGCCCAGTTGAGCAGGAGGGTCGTTTTGCCGACCCGCCGCCAGCCGTAGACCAATATAAACTGTGCCCCACCCTGGGCCACTATCTCATTTAAGTCGGCTATCTCTCGCTGGCGGCCGATGAATTTACTCATGTCTTTAACTTAATCTAAGCTACTTATTCTAAGCAGCTTAGATTGTAAGCCCACACACTGGTATTGGCAACTCCCAGAGGGTGCATTTCACTTCATTCGCCTGGAACGTGACAACCGGCCGTTTTATCGCGTACAATACGTGATTGTCGCGTGCAACACGTGACCTACAGAATATGAGGAAGGACACCCACCGTCAGTTAGTCGAAGCCCTGTGGCGTATCTACCGCCGGCCGTCCCGCCCCCAGCCCTGGGCGCAAGGCGGCAATTTGCCCTGGGACGACCCGGCCTTCTCCGAGCGGATGTTGCGCGAACACCTGGACGAGTCGCATGGGGCGGCCAGCCGGGTGGCCGCCGAACGCGCTCTCCAACTCGACTGGTTGTGGGAGAAGCTGGCCCTCCGGCCGGGGGCGCGCCTGCTCGACGTAACCTGCGGCCCCGGTCTCTACGCCGTCGAACTGGCCCGGCGCGGCGTCCAGGTGACGGGGGTAGACTTTAGTCCGGCGGCCATCCGCTACGCCCGCCAGTTAGCCGTTGACCAGGACGTGGCCGGCCGCTGCCTCTTCGCCGAACAGGACGTGCGGCAAATGGCCTACGCGGGGGCGGACTTCGACGCGGCTCTCCTGCTCTACGGCCAACTGGCCGTCTTTCCCCGCCAGGAAGCGCGAGAGTTGTTGGCCCAGGTCGCCCAAGCCTTGCGGCCGGGCGGCCGCCTGTGCCTCGAACTCTTGCACCAGGACAAAGTAGACAAGAAGGACAGTGCGTGGTGGTTTACCGACGACACCGGTCTGTGGGGTGACGCACCCTTTTTACACCTGGGCGAGCGATTCTGGCTGGCCTCGGAAGATCTGTCCATCGAACGCTACTTCATCCTCAGTCTGGACAGCGGCCAACTGTCTGCCATTCACCTCTGCGACCAAACCTACAGTGTGGCGGCCATGACCGCGTTGCTCAAAGCGGCCGGTTTCGGCCGGGTCACCGTCTACGAGAATTGGGATGGCTTGCCCCTGTACGACGCGGGGGAGTGGGCCGTCTACGTGGCCGAAAGAGAGGGAACCAATACCTCCCCTCGCCCTACTAGGGCGAGGGGCTAGGGGGTGAGGGTGAACAATTCCGCCCCGGCCGCCGCCTGGCAAACGTAAACGTCCGCGTTCAACGTCGTCGCCGCTTCATACTCCGTTCGAACCGCGCCCACGAACGCCTCCACCGAATCCGCGTCCACCAGGGCCACCGCGCAGCCGCCAAAACCGGCCCCCGTCATCCGCGCCCCGTAACAACCTGGCTGTCGCTGGGCGATTCCAACCATCGTATCCAGTGCCGGGCTAGAAACCTCAAAGTCATCGCGCAGGCTATCGTGGCTGGCCTGCATCAACCGGCCGAGCGTCACCGCGTCACCCTGTCGCATCGCCTCCCGCGCCTGGAGAACACGGCCGTTTTCGGTAATCACGTGGCGGGCGCGGCGGCCAGCCGCCTTGTCCAGCCCATCTACCCTGCGCTGGAAGGTCTCCAGGTCAACGTCACGCAGAGCGAGAACGCCCAAAAGGCGGGCGGCCGTTTCACATTGCCGCCGTCGTTCATTATAGGCTGAATCCACCAGTCCTCGCCTGGTGCTGGTATCTAGCACAATGACCCTCGTCTGGGGCGGCAACGGCACTACTTCCGTCGTCAGGGTGCGGCAATCAATCAGTAGAGCGTGACCAGCGCGGCCGGCCGCCGAAATCATCTGATCCATGATACCAGAGTTGACGCCCATCCACTCGTTTTCGGTCAACTGACCCACGCGAGCCATCACCGCTGGCCGCCACTCAGCCTGAGCGACGGCCATGAAAGCGCGGGCGGCGGCCATTTCCAGGGCGGCCGACGAGGAGAGTCCCGCGCCAATTGGCACGTCGCCGGCCATCACCCCCTCCCACCCCATCAGGGTATAGCCTTCTGCTTGCAAAGCCCAGGCCACTCCCTTGACGTACTCTAGCCAGGTTGATGGCTTGCGCTGTAAGGAGTCCAGGTCGAAGGCGGCCGTCTCCGCCATATCCAGCGAATGGAGGAGGACACACCGGTCGGGACGCGGCCGGAGGGCAATCCACACCGCCCGGTCAATCGCCATCGGCATCACGTAGCCATCGTTGTAATCGGTGTGTTCGCCGATTAAGTTGACGCGGCCTGGAGCGCGCACAACGAACATGGGCAGCCGGCCGGAACGGCCCTCAAACTCGCTGGTCACCCGCTCAGGCAAAGACATCTTATCCTAATTATAACAGTTCATGGGTTCGCTTGGGAAAGTTAATCGGCCAGCAATTCTTAGCACTCTCATATACAGAGTGCCAAAAAACGCTTGACATCTTCCCCAACTCCTGCTAAAATCTAAGCCAGATTAGCACTCAAAGGTTGCAAGTGCTAAGACCCCTATAGAACTCTAAAAAAGGAGATTGTACGATATGTCTCTCAAGCTAAAGCCGCTAGGCGACCGCCTGGTTGTTGAACCCAAAGAGCGTGAAGAAATGACGGCCTCTGGCCTGGTCTTGCCAGAAACGGCCAAAGAAAAGCCCCAAGAGGGCCTGGTTCTGGCTGTCGGCCCCGGCCGCCGCGACGAAGATGGCAAGCGGGTGGACATGGACGTAGCCGTGGGCGATACCGTCCTCTACGCCAAGTACGCCGGCACCGAGGTCAAGATTGACAGCAAGAAACTGCTCATTCTGAAAGAATCTGACGTCCTGGCAATTGTAGAAAGCTAGTAGGACACGCTTCCAGCTTGTCCTATAGGCAAGTTGGAAACTTGCCCTACATGAGTAGGACACGCTTTCAGCTTGTCCAATGGGCAAGTTGGAAACTTGCCCTACACCACTAAGGAGAACTCTAAACAATGGCGAAGCAACTTGTATTCTCAGACGACGCCCGTCGTAAACTCAAGCATGGTATTGACACCCTGGCTACGGCCGTCTCCACCACCCTCGGCCCCAAGGGCCGCAACGTAGCCCTGGATAAGAAATTCGGCGCGCCCACCATCACCCACGATGGCGTGACCGTCGCCAAAGAAATCGAACTGGACGACCCCTTCGAGAACATGGGCGCCCAATTGCTCAAGGAAGCCGCTACCAAAACCAACGACATCGCCGGTGATGGCACCACCACCGCCACCGTCCTGGCTCACAGCATGGTCACGGAAGGTCTGAAGAACGTAGCTGCCGGAGCCAACCCGATGCAGATCAAGTTCGGCGTCGAGGCTGGTGTTTCCGCCCTGGCCGGCCGCATCCGCGACATGGCCGTACCCATTGACAGCCGCGAGGAAATTGCCTCCGTCGCCGCCATCTCCGCCCAGGATGAGAATATCGGCAAACTCATCGCCGACGTGATGGATAAGGTCGGCAAAGACGGCGTCATCACCGTCGAAGAATCCAAGGGCCTGGAGTTCGAAACCGAGTATGTGGACGGGATGCAGTTCGACCGTGGCTACATCAGCCCCTACTTCATCACCGACCCCGAGAACATGGAAGCCACCATCGAGGACGCCTACATCCTTATCCATGACAAGAAAATTAGCTCGGCCCAGGACATCGTGCCGATTCTGGAGCGACTCATCCAAACCGGCCGCCGCAACCTGGTCGTGATCGCCGAAGACGTAGACGGTGAGGCCCTGGCGACCCTGGTGCTGAACAAGCTGCGCGGCACGATCAACGCCCTGGCCGTGAAGGCCCCTGGCTTTGGCGACCGCCGCAAGGCCATGCTGCAAGACATCGCCGTTCTCACCGGCGGCCAGGTCATTACCGAGGAAATGGGTCGCAAGCTGGAAAGCGTGCAACTGAACGACCTCGGCCGGGCCGGCAAGGTGGTGTCCAGCAAAGACGACACCACGGTTATTGACGGTCAGGGCAACCCAGCCCAAATCAAGGGGCGCATCGAGCAAATTCGCGTGGAGATTGACCGCAGCACCTCTGATTATGACCGCGAGAAGCTACAGGAACGCCTGGCTAAACTCGCCGGCGGCGTGGCCATCATCCGTGTCGGCGCGGCTACCGAAGTCGAACTCAAGGAAAAGAAGCACCGCGTGGAAGACGCCCTCAGCGCGACCCGCGCGGCCGTCGAAGAAGGCATCGTCCCCGGCGGTGGGGTGGCCCTGTTGAACGCCATGCCCGCCCTGGACGACGTAGACGTACCCGAAGGCGACCAGCGCACGGGCGTCAACATCCTGCGCCGCGCCCTGGAGTCCCCCATGCGAAAGATTTCCGAGAACGCCGGCCAGAATGGCGACGTGATCATCCAGAACGTCCGTCGCGAGCAGGAACGCACCGGCGACAAGAACATCGGCTACGACGTGCTAACCGCCCACTATACCAACATGATCAAGGCCGGCATCATTGACCCGGCCAAGGTGACCCGCGGCGCGTTAGAAAACGCGGCCAGCATCGCCAGCATGATCCTGACCACCGAGGCCCTGGTCACCGACCTACCGGAGAAGAAGGGCAACGGCGCCCCCCCCATGCCCCCCGGCGGCGGAATGGGCGACTTCTAAGAAGGTAGCAAGTGACAAGTAGCAAGTGGCAAGCAAAACCTGCCACCTACCACTTGCGACCTGCCACTATCTATTACTAAGGTCATAAGACCCCTTTAACGAGGGGTCTTTTCTTTTTCCCTATCTCCTAGTAAACTGTCTAGCATGGGGCAACAACTGGTAGAGAAGTTGGTCCCGGCGCTGGAGAAGATGGAGTGGCCGGCCGCCACCGGCTTGACTCAGGCCGGCCGCCTGAATTAC
Source organism: Chloroflexota bacterium (assembly GCA_040751925.1). Classification (GTDB taxonomy): domain Bacteria; phylum Chloroflexota; class Anaerolineae; order Promineifilales; family Promineifilaceae; genus JBFMFT01. The sequence continues at coordinate 3,657 of JBFMFT010000065.1, read as the reverse complement.
GGTGTGGGGTTGGAGCGGGCCGATGATTACAAGGGCGACCCAAAAGCCCTGGCCGCCGCCCTACGTGTCTTCCAGACGGGTGATTCTTTACCTTACGCCTACGCAGGAGTAGCTTACACCCTGCTGACGGCCGCCCGCGAGACCGACGGCTCCTACAGCCAGGCCAGCCTGGACGCTGTTCTCCAGTGGCTCGAAAAAGCCCAAGCCCTCGCCCCCGACCAGGTAGAAATCAACTTCATCGAGGCCCTCGTTTACGTCTATGGCCGCCGTTTCCGCGAAGCTCGTCTGGTGCTGGATTACCTGGCAGGGCAAGAGGCAGACAGCTACTACGTGGCCTCCGCCGAAGCCCTCTTCTGGCAGCGGCAAGGACAACTTGAGGAGGCGGTCAAGGGTTATGAGCAGGCCATGACCAGGGCGGCCACCGTCCCCCAACGCCTGCTCATGCGCCGTCGTCTGGGTGATTGCTACTTCGAGAACGGCCGGTTGGACGAGGCCCAGGCCATCTACCAGGAGATGGTCATGCTGGACAAGCAAAACCCCTGGCTATGGCACCACCTCAGCCTCATCCATTACCGGCGAGAGGAGTACCAGGAAGCGGCCCGCTGCAACGCCAAAGCCCTAACGATCATGGACTTTCCGGCCGCCCGCCAGATGGAGACGGCGATCAAGAAAAAGCTAGAGCCAGGGGTATGGGGACGGCTGTTCGGCCGGTAGCTAGGCTGGTACCGCTTCAGGTTGTCTCAGAAGAGCGGGGGGTGGCGCGATTTGCTCATAGGCAATAATAGAGACTTCAAACCCAGTCTGCTGCGTCTGTTTGAGCAATGTGTCGAGGACGCTGGCAACCTGGCTATCTACAACCGCCTCCCCGCATTGCGTGCACACTTCGGCCGGTACATTCTTGACCACGACAACGCTGTTACCTACGACAAAGGGAAGCATTGTGCGGCTGGGTACCAGCCGACCACCGCAAAAATAGCACCGATCATTTCCTGGTTCGCCAATCATGTTTCCACTTCTTGCAAAGCTATTTCCACGTCCCGAACTGACATTGGCTCGATAGCCAGTTCAGCCAAAGCGTGCATAGACTACTTGACCCTACGCTGGGCCGCCTTTTCTCGAATGAACGCTTGGCTGATTCCTGTACTCACTACGACTCCGGGCCGCGATTCTTCTTGCCCTGACCAAGCGCCATCGAGCGCTGGTAGGCCGCCCAGATGCCCCGCGAGATGACCGTCCGCAAGCCCCCCTTCTCCATGTGGTACAGGGCGTCGGCCGTCGTCCCCCCCGGCGACGTGACCTGGTTGCGTAACTCAGCCACGTGCTTGCCAGAACGCGCCGCATACTCCACCGATCCGCGAATCGTCTGGAAGACCAATTGCTCCGCCACCCGCCGCGAAAAGCCCATGTGTACCCCCGCGTCAATCATGGCCTCCATAACCATAAAGACGTAGGCCGGGCCGGAGCCGCTCAGGGCCGTCGCCATGTCCAGGTAATCCTCGTCGCCCAAGTAAACTTCCTGGCCGAGCGAACCCAGGATGGCCCGCGCCTGCTCTTTCTGTTCATCGGTCACTTCGGGCGTACTCGTCCAGACCGTAATACCCATGCCGATTTGGGCCGGGGTATTGGGCATAGCCCGCACGACGGCCGCGTGCGCCAAGCCATTCGCCACTCGCTCGATGGGTGTGCCAGCGATGATAGACAGTACCAAATCCTGCCGCCGTAAATGACCGCGAATCTCGTGCAGCACGTGGGTTAGAACCTGGGGTTTGATGGACAGAACAATGATTTGCCCCGCTTCGGCCGCTTCGGTGTTGTTGCAGGTAGCGCGAATGCCGTGACGTTCTTGCAACTGGTGGGCCCGCTCCAACCTCGGCCCGGCGGCGATAATCTGGTCCGGTGAAACGACCTTCTCGAACACCAGGCCGCGAATCATGGCCTCAGCCATCGAGCCACTACCTATAAACGCGATAGTCTTATCGGTAAACATAATCGTCCCTCAGCAGTGAGGAGGGAGCGTCCCCAGATGCGGCTCTGCTAAAAGCGGCGTCTGGGGATACCTTACTCCTCAATTGAAATGAGCCTGGCGTAGTGTTACTTGAGCCAGCCGCTTTTCGTCTACCACCACACCCAAACCCGGCCCGGCCGGTACATGGATTGTACTGTCTTCGCGGTTCAGAACAAAGGGGGCGGTGATGTCCTCCTGGTAATATCGGTCAGTAGCCGAGATGTCGCCGGGTAGGGTGAAGCCGGGCAGGGAGGCCAGGGCCAGTTGGGCCGCCCGGCCGACCCCCGTCTCCAACATCCCGCCGCACCAGACCGGCACACCGGCCGCCCGGCACAGGTCATGCGCCCGCCGCGCCTCCGTCCAGCCACCCACGCGAGCCGGCTTGATATTGATAATGTCGCAAGCCCCAATCGCCAGGGCATAGCGGGCGTGAGCGGCCGAGTGGATGCTTTCGTCCAGGCACAAGGGCGTCTGGATGAGCGGCCGTAACTGGCTATGGTCGTAAATGTCCTCGTAATCCAGGGGTTGCTCCAACATGAGTAGGTTCAGGCCATCCATCGCCTGAAAAACCGGCGCGTCGCTCAATTGGTAGGCGGAGTTAGCGTCGAGCATAATCGGCGTATCGGGGAAAGCCGCCCGCGCCGCCCGCGCCAGTTCCAGGTCGTGACCCGGCTTGATTTTCAGCTTGATCCGGCCGTAACCCTGTTCCCGATAAGACCCAATGACCGCCAGCGTTTGGCCGATGGTGGGTTGGATGCCAATGCTCACCCCCACTTTGACCCGCTGGTGAGGGCCTTCAGGGTACGGCCGGGCCAGCTTTTGCGCCACCGAAAGGCCATCCCGTTGGGCCGTCAGGTCCCACACCGCCTGATCCAGCGCGGCCTTCGCCAACGGATGGCCGCGCACGTGGTTCAGCCACTTCCCTAATTCCTCCGGTTCCGCTAGTTCCTTCCCCAATACAGCCGGCAGCAGAAAGTCACTCAAAATATGCCAGGCCGTTTGCGCCGTTTCGTAGGAATAGCCAGGGTCGTTGGTCGCCACGCACTCGCCCCACCCCGTCAACCCGTCGCTGTGCAGAGCCAGGATCAGGCATTGCCGCTCCTGCTGCCCCCCAAAGCTGGTTACAAACGGGGCCACGAGGGGTTGGGAAATATGGTAGAGGGTGGCCCGTTCGAGCTTCACGGCTGGCTTGCACCTCTTCTCACGTTTCACGCTTCACGTTTCACGCTTCACGTTTCACGTTTCACGCTTCACATCTTTCAACACCCTTGCCACCCTCTCTAACACCCGCTCCTTACCCAAAATACCCATAATCTCGTGTAGGGGGGGGCCGCTCACGTCGCCGATCAGGGCGGCGCGGATGGGATGCAGAATGGTGCGGGCGTTGTAGTTATGGCTCTGCTTGAACCGGCCGCGCAACTCCTGTAACAACGCCTGGGCGGTCTGGGCGTCCAATAGCACCACGTTGGTCAGAGCGGCGACCAGGTGAGGCAACACGACCCCGGCCGCTTCGCCGTTCAGATCGTGAGTGGCGGCTTCGGTGTAGTCGAAGTCGTCCACGAACGCCCACCCAGACAGCTTGACTGCATCAGCCAGCTTGTCGAACCCGTCGCGGACGACGGCCGTCAGGCGTATCAGCCAGGCTTCGTTAC
>JBFMFT010000649.1:0-1719 GCA_040751925.1 Chloroflexota bacterium | reverse complement strand
CTGAAAGCCCTACCTGTGGTACAATTTCTGTATGGCCTCAGAGTTACCAGGTGAACAGTTGACCTACCAGCCCTCCGCGGCGCAGGTGGATCGGGCGGCCGCTCTCCGGCGCTTCAACTTCTTCTACGTCTACTTTCCCTTCACCTTGTTGAGCCTGTTCGCCCTGCTCCTGCTGGGAACAGTGGCCTGGTACAGCCTGTTTGGAGATTCGCTAGCCCGGCCGTACAACGTGAGCTTTGCCTCTGGCCTGGCCGACGTGATCACCATTCTGTGCCTGATCCCCCTGCTGCTGGGCTGCCCAGTCTTCCCCCTGCTAGTGTTGGGGGCGATTGCCTACGGCCGTCGCCAGGGCAAAGCCCCTCTCAAAACCTTGCAGCGCTTACTCTGGCAGCTAGAGACGAGGTTGAACAGACTACATCAGGTGGCCGAGCGGCTCATGCGCCGGCTGGCCCGGGTGGTGATAGACACCCACGTTAAAGCGGCCTACGTCCGTGCGACTCTGGCCCGACTAAGGGAACGATTTTGACCTGGGACGCGGGTCAGGCAGATAAGTAGAGAAGGCGGAATCTCCACCCGAACTTTCTCTGCGGCCTCCGTGTCTAGGCGGTGAAACTGAGTAGATACTATGAATGAAAATGCCAATTGGAAAGCCAGAATCCTGGTGATGGGTGTGTTGGTGGGGGCGGCCGTCGGCCTGGGCGCGGCCTATTTGTTAGCCCGCGCGGCCGAAGAGCAGCAAGGCGGCCCGCCAACCATCAAGACGATGGACGCTATTAAAGCAGCCATCAGCGTTATTGGCGTCGTGCGTGGCATTGCTTCCCTGGGCGAACATTAGATTTGACAGGATTAGCAGGAGAGGAATTTAGTCCTGTTAATCCTGTCTGAATAACCCATTATGGCTCGTATTGCCCTCGTTGATGATGACCGCACCAGCGCGGATTTGCTGAAGTTGCTGCTGCAACTCGATGGACACACGGCCGTTATCTGCCGCGATGTAGAGCAGGCGCGGGGAGCGGCGACGACCGGCGTGGACGCTTTTATCGTGGACATTCGACTGGCTAATGACCAAGATGGGCTCGACCTTCTGCGTGCCATCCGGCGCGGCGAGACGGCCGCCCGCGCTGACACGCCTGTGATTATCACGTCAGGGGATTATCGGCGGGCTACGGACGCCCAGGCGGCCGGGGCCTCTCGCTTCATCCGTAAGCCTTTCTCACCAGAGACGATCTCCGAGGTCTTGGGCCAATTGCTATCATAGGGGCGAGGCAACGCAGAAGATTCTTTGTCTCGCCGGGCAGTACCCTCTCCGCCTTGCCTCGCCCCCATTATTGGAGAAAGAAATGACTTCTAAATCGGGCCGGAGCCGGGCCAGATCAACACCCACCATCCCCCAGTGGCGGCGGATGGATATACACTTACATACACCGGCTTCCAGCGACTATCAGGAGCCACAGATCACCTATCTGGATATTCTGCGGCAGGCGGAGGCGCGTAGCCTGGACATCATCGCCTTTACCGACCACAACACCGTCGCCGGCTGCCTGGCCTTGCAGAAAGAAGTCGAGCGGCTGCAATACTTGAAGGAACTCGGCCGCATCGAGCCAGACGAAAAACGCCGTTTGGATGAGTACCGTCGCCTGTTGGACAAGATATTGGTCTTGCCGGGCTTTGAGTTTACGGCTACCTTCGGCTTTCACATCCTGGGCATTTTCCCCCCAG
>JBFMFT010000648.1:0-1721 GCA_040751925.1 Chloroflexota bacterium | reverse complement strand
CGCGCGCCTTGGAAAAACTGCCTATTCCTGACGGTGTTGTTGAGCAATCAGGCATAAAAGCCCCCATGCGATTGTTTGAGACTAAAGCAACTTACGAAGCCTGAACGTGAAAAGGTCTTAACACTCTTGTTCCGGCCGCTCACTGAATTTACCACGAAAGATGAACTGTTCGCTGAAAGAGAGTGTGCGGGAGATTGTGACCGACGAGGCCTTGGCCTATCACCCCGGCGGGGAGAACCGGCCGCTGGAAGGGGGAAAACGAGAACAACAATGTCCTCAAGAACCGGGGCTACCACCTGGAACACAACTTCGGTCACGGTCAACACCATCTGGTCAGGGTCTTATGTACTCTCAACATCTTGGCCTTTCTGACTTCTTCTCAATCCCCCTGACCAATTTTGGATTTGGAATTGCTGCAGGTCTGGGTTTTATCTTGAAAAAAGTCGCCGGTGGGGTTATAGTGGAGCTTAGATAGCCTGCTGATTGGTCAGATCAGCGCAGAGCGCTGTGTTAAGTCTGCGTCAATCTGCGACATCTGTAGAGACTTTTGGATTTGGAGGACCCATGGCGACGTCTCTTCTGGATCGCTTGGAAATGGCGCGGCGGCAGCGGTTCGTCGGCCGCACGGCCGAACTGGAGCTATTGCACACAGCCCTCGGCGCGGCCGAATTTCCCTTTTACGTGCTGCACGTCTTTGGCCCCGGCGGCGTCGGCAAGACCACCCTCCTGCACCAGTTCGCTTTCCTGGCTCGCCAACGGGGGTTCAGAGCCGTCTATCTGGACGGCCGCAATGTAGACCCCTCGCCCGACTTTTTCCTGGCTGCCGTTCAGCAGGGGTTGGGCCTCACCCCGCCCGCCAACCTCGCTCAATTCTTCGCCGGTCAAAGCGGCCGTTTTATCTTCCTCATAGACACCTCCGAAATGCTGGCTCCCCTGGACGATTGGCTGCGCGACGTATTTCTGCCCCAATTGCCTGGTAACGTCCTGACCGTACTCGCCGGCCGCCACCCGCCGGCCCTGGGCTGGCTAACCGACCCCGGTTGGCAAAGCCTCGTCCGCGTCGTCCCCCTCCGCAACCTCAACCCAGACGAGAGCCAGAGTTATTTGCTGCGCCGCCAAATTCCTGCCGAACAGCACAAGACCATCCTGGACTTCACCTATGGTCATCCCCTGGCCCTTAGCCTGGTGGCTGAACTGTACGCCCAGCGGCCGGGCATTCATTTCCGGCCGGAAGAAGCCCCCAACGTGGTCAAGACTTTGTTGGAGCAGTTGATCGAAGAAGTGCCTAGCTCGGCCCACCGGGCCGCTTTGGAAGCCTGCGCCCTGGTACGCTTGACCAGTGAACCGTTGCTGGCCGCCCTGCTGGAAACGGCCGACGCCCACAACTTATTCCAATGGCTGCGGGAACTATCCTTTGTGGAATCTGACCGGCGTGGCCTATTCCCCCACGACCTGGCCCGTGAGGCTCTGGTAGCCGACCTGCGTTGGCGTCACCGCGATTGGTACCTGGAACTCCATCGCCGCGCCCGCAACTATTACGTAGCCCACCTGCAACGGGGCGACAGCCAGCAGCAGCAGCGTCTTCTCTCCGACTACATCTTTTTACACCGCGATAACCCGGCCGTCCGCCCCTACTTCGAGTGGCAAGAGAGCGGCCGGGTCTTCACCGACGCCCTGCAACCCGGTGACTGGCCGGCCCTGCTGGAAATGGTGACCCGCCA
>JBFMFT010000647.1:0-1723 GCA_040751925.1 Chloroflexota bacterium | reverse complement strand
CAAGTTTCTTAGCTTGCCTCTTCCAATCACCCCAATTTGTATTATAATAGAATCTAAATCATCAGTCAGCGTTCCGGCCGGGTGGCGGGGCAGGTAGGGGTTGGGGACCTTGGGGGTTTTGGCAATCCTGTCTTGCACCGAGGTGGAATGATGAACAACGTAAATGCCCTCAATGAACTCGGCCAGTCCATCTGGCTCAATTACCTGCGTCGGGCTTTTGTGGAGTCGGGAGAGTTAAACGAATACCTGGCGGCCGGTATCGCCGGTGTCACCTCTACCCCCTTGATTTTTGAGAAAGCGATTATTGGCAGCGCAGACTACGACCGGGCGTTGGCTCAATCCGTTAAGGCGGGCTTGCCTGTCAAAACGATTTACGAGGCTCTGGTGGTGGACGATTGCCAGAGGGCGTGCGACCTCCTGCATCCCCTTTTCGAACGCAGCCAGGGGGTGGACGGTTACGTGAGTGTTGAACTCGATCCCGACCTGGCCCACGACGAAATTGGTACCGTCGCCACAGCCCGCCATCTGATGACCACTGTCAACCGGGCGAACGCCATGCTAGAGATTCCGGCTACCCCGGCCGGCTTATCGGCCCTGATTACACTGATTGGGGAGGGAATCAGCGTCAACGTGACCCACGTCTTTTCTTTGGCGACCTACGAAGCGGCGGCCCGGGCCTATCTGGCTGGTATCAAGAACTATCTGGACGTACATAGTGGTTGGCCTTTCCGCCCGGCCTCCGTGGTCTCGTTCTCTGTCAGTTCAGTAGATAGCGCGGTAGACACCGTGCTGGCGGCCATCGGCCGTCCTGATTTGCAGGGCCAGACGGCCATCGCTCTGGCGAAGGTGATCTACAGTCGTTTCCGCGACCTCTTCAGTGGGCCAGAATGGGAGGCTATGCTTCACCGGCGCGCCCACCCGCAACGGCCGAAGTGGACGCGCACGACCCCGCGCAATTTCGCCTATCCCGCTACCTTCTACGTGGAAGCCCTGATTGGCCCGAACACCGTTACAACGGTTGCTCCGGCCGTCTTCCACGCTTTTGGTGAGCGCGATCTGGTCAATAGCACCTTGACCACCGGCTTAGAAGAAGCCCACGCGCACCTGGCCACACTGGCTGAACTCGGAATTGATCTGGAAGCCATCGCCAACCAGTTGCAGGCAGAAAGTCTGGCTAACTTCCACACCTATTACCAGGCGCTCATGGGCAGCGCGGCCAGGAAACGCGACCAACTCGACGCCGGCTGGCAGCGCATGGAAGTTGACTTGGGGCCCTTACAGGCTGAAGTAAACCGGGCTTTGGCTGGAGTCGCCGAAAGGCGGTTGATGACCCGCATCTGGGCGTATGACCCTACTGTCTGGCGTTCGGGGCCGGAGACGCCGCGGGATCGCCTGAACTGGCTGCCGGCGGTAGAGGTGATGCAAGAACACGCCGGCCGCATCCAGGTCTTTGCCAGTTCCGTATTAGCCGACCGCTATACCCGCGCCGTCTGCTTAGAAAAGGGTGAGGCCAGCCTGGTACCCCAACTGTTCTACCAGACCTTTGGCAAGCCGGCCCGTCCCTCCCACAGTCGATACCCCTATCTGGAACTGGCCGTGCTAGACGTAAACGATCCGCAGGCTGTTTTGACCGAAAGCAGACGGCCGGACCTCGACCAGACGTTGTTCATCGTCCCCGGCCGGGTGGAGGAAGATTCGACTGGCCTGTATGGTTTTCTGGATA
>JBFMFT010000646.1:0-1728 GCA_040751925.1 Chloroflexota bacterium | reverse complement strand
ATCACGTCTACCCCGCCAGCCATGAACACGGGAACGATATCCTGGCTGGGTTACAGAGCCGGCCGGTCTCGGCCGCCGCCATCTTCACCCATGACCCTCGCCTGTCTAGTCTGACCTTACGCGACGCCCTGTTTCTGGACACCGAAACCACCGGCCTGGCCGGCGCAGGTACATTGGCCTTTATGGTTGGACTGGCCTTTTGGGAAGGTGACGCGCTGATTGTTCGCCAGACCTTCTGCCGCGACTACGACGACGAACCGGCTATGCTGTGGCTGGTGGCCCAACAGGCGGCCACGAAAGCGGCCGTCGTTTCCTTCAACGGCCGCTCCTTCGACCTACCCCTCCTAAACGGACGCTACCTGCTCAACCGCCTGGACGACGTAGGCGACGCCTTGTTCAGCCTACCCCACCTGGATTTATTGCCCCCCTCGCGCCGCCTGTGGCGCAGCCGCCTCATCTCCTGCTCGCTGCACTCCCTGGAGGAAAAGCTGCTGGGCGTCACCCGCGGCGAAATAGAAGTGCCAGGATGGGCCATACCGGCCATTTACCACGACTATTTACACGACGGCGACGGCCGCGAAATAGCCCGCGTCTTCTACCACAACCGGATGGATATGCTTTCGATGGTTACGCTGATCGGCCGCCTGCTGCGCCAGTTCGAGCAACCCCAGGCCTGGGATGACCCACTGGACTTATTGAGCCTGGCGAAATGGCAAGTGGAATTGGAGATGCTTGACGAGGCCGAACAAGTCTTGCGCCAGGTTGCCAACCCCCAACACCCACTTGGCCCGTACCAGGAGGCCCTCACCTGGCTGGGTCAATTGTATAAGCACAGCGGCCGGCGAACCGAAGCTATCCAATGCTGGCAGCAGATAGCGGTCACCAGCCTGGACAACGTTTCCGCCCACGTCGAACTAGCCAAGCATTACGAATGGCGCGAGGTGGACCTCGGCCGCGCCCTGGAATGGACGGACCGGGCCTTACGCCTCCTGGATCATCGCCACCCGGTTAGCCCCGGCAGCCCGGCCGCCAGCCAACGAGCCGAATTGGAACATCGTCTGGCCCGTCTCCGTAAAAAGGCTTCTGGCGGCGACTAAACCTGGCGATTGTCGCGCAATAGCCACCGGCCACCCAAGAGAGCCAGCCAGGCCCCCACACTTGCACTCAAGAGGTGAACGGCCCCCAATTTGAGCAGGTTGATGTCTAGCAGGTCGCCGACGAGGTGGCCGGTGATAAAACCAACCCAGGCGGCCAACACGTCAAAGAGTATTTGACGGGCCGGCCCGCCAATAATCAGGTGAAAGCCCGCCCCATAAGCGGTAGACAGAAAAAAGCCCAACACTAACCCCGACGCCAACCCACTCATACATCTCCTTTCGATTCACCGCCGAGGCGCGGAGGACGCGGAGTTTCTAGTGATGAGTGATAAGTGATGAGCCACTTGTTGCTCATCACTCATCACTCATTACTCATTACTCTGCGCTCTCCGCGTCTCAGCGGTGAATTTCAGTTGTCGGCGATGATCCCTCCACCCAGGCAGAGTTCGCCATCGTAGAAGACTGCTCCCTGCCCGGCCGTCACCCCCATCACCGGCTCGTCCAGACACACGTGCAGCCGGCCGCCGCCCAGGTCATCCAACGTAGCCATGGTTGGCCGGGCCTTGTACCGTATCTTAACCTGGACACGAGGGGGGATCGGAAAACGGCCGGCCACCCAGGTCACGTTGCG
>JBFMFT010000645.1:0-1760 GCA_040751925.1 Chloroflexota bacterium | reverse complement strand
TGATGCAGATGAAGAAGCTGCCGAGCAGAAAGGCCCAGGCCAGACGTTCGCGGCTGATGGTCATAGATAGCGAACCCCGAAGGTGGTGAATTCTTGACTGGCCGGCGACCAGGTATACTCGACGCGGCTGACGCGGGCGGCCGTTGGCCCCCGGTGAAGGAATTGGAGCAGGTGTTCCAGAGCTGGCTCTGGCCCTTCGGCCACGACTGTTACCGTCCCTTCGGGGTCATTGCGAACCCAGCCCGTCAGACCCAGGCGTTGGGCTTCCAGTTGGGTGTAGTAGCGAAAGGAGACACCCTGCACGCGGCCGTGAACGGTAGCCTGTAGTCGTTTCATAGGTCGGTGACGGGTAATTGGCAATTGGTAATTACCAATTGCCAATTACCAATTACCGATTGCCAGTTGCCTTAGAATCTGCCCGGCCAGACCCGGCCCCTGGTACACCAGCCCCGTGTAAAGCTGAAGCAAACGGGCCCCGGCGTCCAGTTTGGCCTGCGCGTCGGCGGCCGTGAATATACCGCCTACCCCGATAACTGGCAACTGGTCGCCCACCTGCCGGGTGATGGTGGCGATCATTTCATTGCTGCGTTGGGCCAGCGGCCGGCCGCTCAAGCCGCCACTCTCTTTCTGTAAGGGGTGGCGGAGACCCTGGCGAGCAAGGGTGGTGTTGGCGGCGATGAGGCCGCTGACGCGGTGGGTTAGGGCCTGGCTCAAGATTTCGTCGAGTTCGGCCCAGGTAAGATCAGGCGCGATTTTGAGCAAGAGCGGCCGGGGTCTTATTCCGTTCTGAACAGCCAGGGTTTCATTCTCGGCCATCAAGGTTTGCAGCAGATCGGCCAGGTATAGGCCGCTCTGCAATTCGCGCAGCCCTGGTGTGTTGGGTGAACTGACGTTGACAGCCAGGTAGTCGGCGTAAGGGTAGACAGCGCGCATGACGGCCGCGTAATCGGCGGCCGCCTCAGCCAAAGGCGTCTCCTTCTGCTTACCCAAACTGACCCCTATGATGAAGCTGGTGGGGATTGGGGGATTAGGGGATTTTTCTTTTTCTAATCCCCCAATCCCCCAATCCCCGCAACTCTTGAGACGAAAGATGGCCGCTGCGGCGCCCTCGTTGGGGAAGCCCAGGCGATTGATGAGGGCCTGGTCGCTGGGAAGGCGGAAGAGGCGCGGCCGGGGATTGCCTGGTTGCCGCCGGGGGGTGAGCGTCCCTACCTCTACGTGACCAAAACCCAGGCAGGCCAGGCCAGTAACCACCCTGGCGTCCTTGTCAAAGCCGGCCGCCACCCCCAGCACGTTCGGAAAGGTGAGGCCGAAGAGTTGAACAGGGCGACAGGGAATGGGGCCGGCAATACGGCGCAGCAGCCAGCGACCCGGCCGCCACCGCTGGGCCACCGACAGCAGAGATAGGGTGTAAGCGTGGGCTGTTTCAGCGTCCAGCCGGCTTACTAGGGGAAAGATAGACGATTGGTAGATACTCAGGAGTCGCTGCCGTGATTGGTCGTAGATAAGGTTTTGAGGAACTGGGCAAAGGTGGTAGGTCGGTTAGTCCTCGTCACCCAGTTGTAGGACGGCCATGAAGGCTTCTTGCGGGACTTCCACGTTGCCGATCATCTTCATGCGCCGCTTGCCCTTCTTTTGTTTTTCTAATAATTTCCGCTTGCGCGTGATGTCGCCCCCGTAACATTTCGCCAAAACGTCCTTTCTCAAAGCTTTGACGTTGGCGCGGCTGATGACCTGTTTGCCGACGGCCGCCTGGATCG
>JBFMFT010000644.1:0-1793 GCA_040751925.1 Chloroflexota bacterium | reverse complement strand
CCGCCGCCTATAATGACCTGGGCTTTTTCCGGCCGGGGGCTGACCTGGAGCGCATCACCGAAGCTCAGGCAGTCTTGTTGGAGCGATTGTGGGGGCGGAACATCTTGCAGATGGCCCGGCCGGACCCGGCCGAGGTGCAAGAGTTGGGGCGCGAGTTCCGCGACATCCTCTTTGACTTCCCTTTCCAGGTGCCACAGGATTTCATCTACCTGGGGCGGACGATGGGGATGTTATCGGGGCTGTCCACGCTCCTGGACCCGGAGATCAACCCCTGGTATCAGGCGGAGAAATTCGCCCATCACTTCATAGACGTGCGGGAGGTGCGGCGTTTCGGCCGCCAGGCCATCCTGGAATGGCTGCGCCTGTTTATTGCTTTGCCGGCCCAGCTGCAGAGGGTGTTGGCGGCGGCCGAAAGCGGTCAACTGCGCCTGCAAACCACACCCGACCGGGCTACCTTGCGTCGCCTGGAAAAGCTGGAGCGGCAAGTGGGGCAGTTGAATGGGAGTGTGCTGGCGGCGGCCGTCCTCTTATCCGGCACGCTGTTGTATATCAATGGCGAAAGGGTATTGGCCTGGGTAGCCTGGGGAGTGACGGCCGGCTTCTTGACCCTGCGGCTCATCATCAAGAGAGATTAACCTTCTCTCCTACGTGAATGGCAATTGTGCCAAACATGAACAACTGGTAGTGAACGTCTGTGAACCCCACCCGGCGCATGACGGCCGCCAGACTGTCCGGGTCGTGGAACTGTTGGGTGCTGTCGGGCAGGTAGCGGTAAGCGTCGGCCTGGCCGGCAATGAGCCGCCCCAGGGTGGGGATGACCATATTCAGGTGCAGACGAATGAACGGCCGCAGCCAGTTCTTCTTAGGCGGACTGGATTCCAGGACGACCACGCGGCCGCCCGGCCGCGTCACCCGTAGTTGCTCGTGGAAAGCCCCCGCCACGTCAATTACGTTTCGCATCAGGAAACCCGAGGTCACGGCGTCGAACGTATCATTGGGGAAGGGCAGGGCCAGGGTATCGGCCGCCAGCCAGCGAATGGCCTGACGTGCGGGGTAGCGGCGGCCGGCCAGCATCATCTCCACTGTGAAATCGCCCCCGACGGCTCGTAGCCCCGGCACTTGTTTTAGCCCTTCAAGGGCAATGTCGCCGGTGCCGGTGGCGATGTCCAGCAGGCGGCCGTTAGGGGGTAATTGGGCTTGCTGGATGACGAAGCGCCGCCACTGCCTGTCCTGCCCGCCAGTCATCAAGCGATTCATCAGGTCGTAGCGGCCGGCGATGCGGGCAAACATCGCCTGGACGTAGCGGGCGCGTTCGGGGCCTCGTAAATGGGTCATGGGGAGAGCGTGAAACGTGATGCGTGAAATGCAAAGAGTCTTTTCGTGCTTCCGTTTCACGATAGATATGATACGCCCTTCCCTGGCGACTGACAAACCACGCCAATATGGTCGTAGGGTTCTTACGATGCCGGAGCTTCGGGGTTTGATTCGGTCCCGGCCGCCTCGCTGACCACCTCCCGCGCCCGGCTGGTGCCGGTGGCCGGGCCGATGAGACCCTCTTGTTCCATCACGTCAATCAGGCGGGCGGCGCGGGTGTAGCCAATACGGAAACGGCGTTGCAAGAGGGAGGTGGAAGCCTTGCCCAGCTTTTTTACCAGTTCCACTGCCTCCGGCAGTAGTTCGTCGGCATACTTGGGCGTTTCCTCCTCCACCGGCCGCATCTCCTCAAACAACGGTGGCTGCTTAAGAACAGGTGGCGGCGCGGGTGGAGGTTGAGGGTTGGGGGCGAGAGGAGG
>JBFMFT010000643.1:0-1825 GCA_040751925.1 Chloroflexota bacterium | reverse complement strand
CCAGGGAGAGGGGGTGGGGGTGAGGGTGACCTCCCCTCGCCCTGGGAGGGCGAGGGGCCGGGGGTGAGGGTTTTCCTCTTCGCCGGCCGCCTGGAAGAAGAAAAGGGCCTGCGGGTGTTGTTATCGGCCGCCGCCCAACTCCCGCACATTTCCATCGCCATCGCCGGCGATGGGCCGTTGCGTTCACTGGTAGAGGCCACCAAGTTACCGAACGTGGTTTACTTGGGCCAACTGACGGCCGCAGAATTGGCCCAATGGCGCGGCCGGGGCCGCGCCCTGGTCATGCCCTCGATCTGGTATGAAGTGTTTGGTATGAGTGCGTTGGAGGCGATGAGCGAGGGACTGCCAGTAATCGCCAGCCGGATCGGGGCTTTGCCTGAACTGGTCGAACATGAGCAGACCGGCCTGCTGATCGAACCAGGCAACGCTCAGGCATTGGCGGCGGCCATCCTACGGCTCTGGCAAGACGAAACACTAGCCCATCGCCTGGGCGCGGCCGGCCGCGAGAAGGCACAAATCCACTACTCACCAGAGCGGTACATGATTAGCCTCATGGCCCTATTTGAGAGCGTGAAACGTGAAACGTGAAGTTTTTTCACGTTTCACGTTTCACGCTTCACGTCTTTATGAGAATCGTCATTCTCGGCATACGCGGGATTCCCGCCCATTACGGCGGCTTTGAGACCTGTGTGGACCATACCAGCCGTTTGCTCGTCACCGCCGGCCACGACGTGACGGTATACGGCCGCAGCCAACACTTCGAGCAACATCCCGACAGTTATGAGGGGGTCAAACTACGCTACGTGGCCCGGCCGCAGCGCGCCCAGTTTCACACCATCGGCCACACCCTGCGCTGCGCCCGCCACCTGCGGGGTGAGCCTTTCGACGTAGTTCACCTGTACGGTGTGGGCAACGCCTTGGCCATTCCCACCCTCAAATGGGATTGGTACACGCGGGCCGGCCGGCGCAAAGTCGTCATTTCCGTTGACGCCGAGGATTGGGCCAGGGCCAAGTGGGGTACAGTAGCTCGCGCCTATTTGCTGCTGGCCGCTCGCTTCGCCCGCTACGCGGCCGACCGCATCATCGTGGATTCTCGCGCCATTGGCGAGTTATACAGGCAGAAGTTTGGCGCGAGGACGCATTACGTGGCCTACGGGGCAGACACCCGGCCGGCTGCTGGCACACACTGGTTAGAGAAATTGGGGCTGGAGAGCGGCCGTTATCACCTCTTTGTCGGCCGGCTGACCCCCGAAAAGCAACCCCACCACCTCCTGGAAGCCTATCGCCACGTCCGTTCGACCATGCCCCTGGTCATCGTCGGCGACGACCCCTACGACCAGGGCTACGTCCACTACCTGCGCCAGATAGCCGACGAGCGGGTGCGCTTTGTGGGCAGTATTTACGATGACGGCTTTCACCAGCTTTGCCGCCATTGCTACCTTTACCTGACAGCCTCAGAGGTGGAGGGAACGTCACCCGCTTTGTTACAGGCGATGGGCCAGGGCGCGGCCGTCCTGGTCAACGGCATTCCAGCTAACCGGGAGACGATTGGCGCGGCCGGCTTCGCCTACCGGCCGAACGACCCGGCCGACCTGGCCCACCTATGGCAAGAACTGGTTGACCAGCCCGAACGGGTGGCGGCCGTCCGCCCGGCGGCCACCCAACGTATCCAGACCTATTACACCTGGGAACTGGTCACGGAACAGCTCATCAACTTATACAATGATGTACGATGAAGAGGATTGCCATTCATCATTCATCATTCATCATTCTCTTCACTCTTTGGGGATAATCCGCACCCGCCGTTCGCTCCCCTCGCCGTAGC
>JBFMFT010000642.1:0-1856 GCA_040751925.1 Chloroflexota bacterium | reverse complement strand
GACGCCAGCGACGGCCGCCGCCACCGTCTCCACCACCACCGCGTCTAAATCACAGCCACCGAGCAAACGCCGCCGGCCGCGCGCCGCCACTGCGCCCTCTTCATCGAGTTGGGCGGGGCCAGTCTGGACGGCCGCCTGGGTGATGGCCCTGGTGGTGGGCATCCTGGGCTTCGAGTACATGAACTATACCCTCATCCTGCCGCCGGGCCAGACCACACTCACCTTGGAGGACGTACCTACACCTGGCGCAATTTTTCACCAGGCCTTCCTGGAAAACGTCGCCAAAGAGATTCCCGACGCGCCCCACATCTTCCTGCTGATTATCGTCACCTGGTCGTTGGGCTGCTTGCTGCACCTGTGCGAATTGGCTCGCCAGGGAGTGGTTCACTTTGGGTCAGGCGGCCGCAGCGTGTTATTCCGCCTGCGACTAGCGGCGGCCCTATTGGCCGCCATGGCAATTGCTGGCGCAGTCATCAACCTGTCATTCATAGGGGCCATCGCTGGGCCTTCGGCCATCTTTGGCAATCGCCTGTTATGGGTGTGGGCAGCCTTGTGTTCATGGGCAGCCCTTCGTCTGTTGGGTGCGTCGAACACACCGACCGCAGCCGGCCGTGCCCGTCCCTGGCCGGCTCGCCTCTTTGGGGCTGGTGACAGCCGCCGGTTGGCCGGTGTCGTGGCCCTGATAGGGGGTCTCTACGCCCTGCCCGTCATGGTCGCGGGTGCGGGTTGGGTGGGCCTCCTCTTGCTGGTCGCCTGTGGCGTCATCCTTTACCTGCTGTGGGACAAGAGTTGGAATACCGTCTTGCTGCCGGCGGCGATCATTGCCCTGGTGTCGCTGGGCGTGGGGCTGTTCTTTGCCTTCGTCCAGGCGGGCCAGATTCGCACGGCCATTATCGGCCCGCAGGGCGTGACGGACAGCCCGGAACGGCGCGTTCTGGAAGCCAACCTCGTTACCGGCTACTTGAGCGTCTTTTACCTGTTCGTTATCTTGTTGCTTTTCTTCAAGAGCGTGGCTCTAGCCTGGCCGGGGCTGGGACGGATACGGGCTTATGGGAGTACGGCCGCCTACACCAGCCTGGCCGTCCTATTCATTGCCAGCTTGGTGGCGATCAACCTGACCAATATCCGGGTGGTGCAGGCCGACATTGTGTACAAGCGGGGCGACCCCTGGGACAAAAAGGCCACGCGCTCCCGCCAACCGGCCGACTGGGATAACGCCATTGCCGTCTACGAACACGCCATTGACCTGGCCCCGCACGAAGATTTCTATTACCTGTGGCTCGGCCGGGCCTACCTGGAACAATCTTCGGTCTCAGACGCTACCACGCAAGGACCGCTGCTGCAACGGGCGCAGGATCGCCTGATCCGCGCCCAAACCATCAACCCGCTCAACACCGACCACACGGCCAACCTGGCCCGCTTGAATACCCGCTGGGCGGAATTGGCGAAGCAGAGTGGCGATGAAAGTAGTCGGCTGGCGAAGCTGGAGGCGGCCGTAGACTATTACGAAGATGCGCTTAATCTGAGTCCGCACAACGCGGTCATCTGGAATGAGTACGCCCGCTTGAGTTTTGCCCTGATGAACGACTGTGACAAGGCTATTGAACTCTACGACAAGTCGGGCGAGGTTGACCCTTATTATCCCCGCACGTACTTCGAGCGGGCCGACGTGCTGACTTCGTGCGCGGCCGAACTCCCCACCGAAGAGCAGACGGCCTATTACGAACAGGCCGTGACCAGTTACGAACAAGGTTTGGAGCGTGAGCCAGACGATCCCCGCGTCTGGGTGCAACTGGCCCAGTTGTACCAGCGGATGGATAATTTTGAGGAGGCGGCCGAAACGCTCATAGAGGCGC
>JBFMFT010000641.1:0-1865 GCA_040751925.1 Chloroflexota bacterium | reverse complement strand
CCTGCTTGACCGGCGGCCCGCTGTTTAGCCTGAAACAAACGGCCGACCGGCTCACTGCGAACGGCGGCAAGCGGCCGGCCGGCTGCCCGCCCAAACAGGCGCGCCCACACCTTCTGTGCGTCGCGGCCGGTGAAGGCCAGGCGTCGCAGGGCCACGTCCAGGGGCAGCAGCAGGATGGCGACCAGGGTCAGCCACGTCCACACCGGCCGGCGGGCTGGCGGGTTGGTCAGGTTGTGCTGGAAGACGGAAGCTGGGCCATCTAAGGCCAGGGTTTGGCCGCTGGTCACTGCGGCTAACCCAGCCAGGTATTGCGGGTCGGCCGCCAGGCGGCGATATTCAGGCGAATAGCCCAGTACCCAGCCGGTGGTTTGACCAACGGCCGGCCCACTTTCACCTCCGGCCGTCCCCGTCACCCGCATCAAATAAGCCCCCTCCTGACTGGGGCTAAAGTTGCCTTCGTAGCGGCCGGGGGCCACCTGCGACAATTCCAATGACGTAACCTGCCCGGCCGGCGAAACCACGTTGGCCGATAGGGCCAGGCCACTGAGCGGCGTCCCCTGGCTATCTTGAGCGTTGACCAGTAAAGTGGCCCGCTCTCCGTTCAGGCTGACCACCGTCTCCACGCTACTACTCCGTCCCTGGCCGATAGTCCAGCGAACCGCTTGCGCCCAAAAGACAGGGAAGCCAGGCCAGCGCACCCAATCGGCCGCCCACCGGCCGGTAGCGTCGGAAGTCCAGGCCACCGCCCGCCCCAGCCCATATTGCCAGGCCGCCAGCAGGGGGTCGCCCAGGTGGGTCTGTAGAATGACCTGGGCCGCCTCCTTGCCGCTGGCCCCCACGTAGCCGTAGAGCGGCGGCACGGCGGTAAGACCGGCCAAAATCGGGCTGCCGGCCGCCTGACTGGGAAAGAACCGTTCTTCTACCAGATAGCTGCGCTGGATAGCCGTCGTCTCCTGGGTGAAGATTTGCGGCAGGTTAGCCGCCCGGTCGGTGAAGTGGAAACGGCCGCCGCCCAGGGCCGCCATCTGCTGCAACCAGGGTACGTCCGGCCCGTTGCCAATGCTGACCACCGAAACAGTTACTCCTTCGGCGGCCAACGCCTCGATGAGTTCCGGCACGCCTTCTTTCTGTTCGGAATCGGCCCCATCGGCCAGCAGAATCACGTGCTTAATTTGATTGGAACTCTGGGCCAGGGCCTCGGCCGCCGCTTCCAGTCCCGCTCGCACGTAAATCCCCCCACCGCCAGCCCCGATGCGCCGGATGCGGGAGATGGCCTCCTCCCGTTGGCTGGCCGGCAGGGGGCCAATGGGGTTATCCGGTTGGGTATCTACGGGAATGACCGTGATTTCGTCGAAGTCGTGCAGCAGTTCGACCACCCGCACCGCGCCTTCGGCCGCCAACTGAATCTTCGTCACCCCCTCCTCCTGCGCGCTCATGCTGCCGGAGCGGTCTATGACGATAACCATGCTGACGGCCGGAAAGCGTTCCTGATCCTTGATTTGCATATCCACCGGCAACGTCTCTTCCAGAGGGGTGTGGTAATAG
This sequence comes from Chloroflexota bacterium, assembly GCA_040751925.1. Lineage (GTDB taxonomy): Bacteria > Chloroflexota > Anaerolineae > Promineifilales > Promineifilaceae > JBFMFT01. The sequence continues at coordinate 320 of JBFMFT010000641.1, read as the reverse complement.
CCGCCCATGCCGTAGCTCTCCGGCCCGCCAATCGTCAGCAGCCCCCCGCCCAGGTCGCGCACGTAGCTTTGCAGGGTGGTCATCTGGCGGGTGGTCAGGTCCTTGGCGTTGACGTTGACCAGGGCGACGCTGGCGTAAGGGCTGAGTTGGGGCAGGGCGGCCGGCAGTTGGGCGGGGGCGGCCGTTTCCACCAGCAGCCCGGCCGCCTCCAAGCCCAGCCGCAGGGCGGTGGATTCCTGTACGGGCGAGGCTGGGAGCGAAGGCTCAGATGGCAAGCTACTTTCATTCCCAGTTGCCTCGCCCCTACTGACCAGCAGCAC
>JBFMFT010000640.1:0-1881 GCA_040751925.1 Chloroflexota bacterium | reverse complement strand
CCCTCTTAGGGAGAGGGTTGGGGTGAGGGTCAGGGGTTAGGGTGAGGGTGGGTTTGGTTGAGGTATTATGAAGATAGCGATAAGTGGCAAAGGTGGAGTGGGTAAGACGACGCTGGCGGCTTTGTTGGCCCAGGTCTACGCGGATAGCGGCCGGGCCGTCCTGGCCGTAGACGCCGACCCCTCACCCTGCCTGGCCGGCGCGCTCGGCTTCCCGGCCGACCTGCGCCGCCAACTCCACCCCATCGCCGAGATGGACGCCCTCATCGAGGAGCGCACCGGAGCTAAACCGGGGACGGTGGGCGGCTTCTTCCGCCTCAATCCCGAAGTGGACGATTTGCCCGGCCGTTTCAGCGTCGTCCATCGCGGCGTGCGCCTCTTGGAGATGGGCGCGGTGGAGATGGGCGGGTCGGGCTGCATCTGCCCGGAGAGTGCATTACTCAAAACCTTGCTCACCCACCTGCTCTTGCGCCAGGAGGACGTTCTCATCCTGGATATGTACGCCGGCGTGGAACATCTCGGCCGGGCCACGGCCGACTTCGTGGACACCATGTTGATCGTGGTTGAACCGACGCGGCGCAGCCTGGCGACGGCCGCCCAAATCAAGAAGCTGGCCGGAGACATTGGCCTCACCCGCCTGTGGCTGGTCGGAAACAAGGTGCGGGACGAAGAGGATGCCGCCTTTTTGACGGCCGAAACACCTGGCCTGCCGCTCCTGGGCTGGCTGCCGGCCGACCCGTCCGTGCAGGAAGCCGACCGCCTGGGCCTGGCCGTCTACGACCACGCACCGTCCCTGCGCCTGGCGGCCGAAGAAATTGCTGCGGGGATTAGGGGATTAGGGGATTAGGACAAGACGCAAAATCCCCTAATCCCCTAATCCCCGCATTTCTTCTCATTATGACAACGACTATCGCTTTGGCCGGTAAGGGTGGCGTAGGCAAGACCACCATCGCCGCCCTCATCATCAAGTACCTGGTGCAGAACCAGAGCGGGGCCGTGCTGGCCATTGACGCCGACCCCAGCAGCAACCTCAACATGGTCTTGGGGCTGGAACTGGCCTGGACGGTGGGCGACATCCGCGAAGACCTGCTGGCCCAGGTCAAGCACTCCCTGACGGCCGGCGGCGCGGCCATGGGCACCCTCAGCGGTGGCCAGACCAAGCGCGAATACCTGGACTACCAGATTCGCGCCTCCTTGAGCGAAGGCGACCATTGCGACCTGATCGCCATGGGTCGCTCCGAGGGCCAGGGCTGCTATTGCGCCGTCAACCACAATTTGCGCCAGGTGATTGACGCCATCAGTAAAAACTACCGTTACGTGGTCATTGACAACGAGGCTGGCTTGGAGCATCTGAGCCGCCGCACCACCCGCGACGTCCAGCACCTCCTCGTTGTCAGCGACCCCACCCAGCGCGGCCTGGTCGCGGCCGGCCGCATCGCCGCCTTCCGCCACGACCTGGACATCCACATCGAAAACACCGCCCTCATCCTCAACCGGCTAGAGGGCGAGCTACCGGCCGTCCTCCAGTCGCAAATAGACCAGTTGGACATCCCGCTATTGGGCATCGTCCCGGCCGACCGGCAGTTGGCAGAGTTTGAGGTGGGGGGACGGCCGCTCATCGAACTGGCTGATGATTCGCCGGTCTATGCGGCTACGGCCGGGATGATGAGGAGGTTGCCCCTGTAAAAATTATTCGAGTATCCTCAATGAACCAGCCATGATCCGTAAGCTCATCCTCTGTCCCCTTGTGCTTCTCCTTACCGCCTGCACTCGACCATACTCAAACCCGAAGACTCCACCACCTACCATACCTGCCACCAGAACAGCAACCCCCATGGGGAGCGCAACAGGCCCCATGCTCCGACCGCCCGCCACCCATCCTAC